>CAXUDF010000092.1:0-10725 GCA_964249695.1 uncultured Acidobacteriaceae bacterium | reverse complement strand
TTCGGCGTGATCTTGAGCACCGGCGCTGCCTGCTGGCGCTTGTACTCGCTGCGCTCGACGAGCTTCAGCACGCGGGCGACCTCCTCGGGTTCGAGGTCGGTGTGCTGCGCAATCTCACCCGCTGTTTCGTAGCGCTCGATGTAGGCCGACAACACCGGGTCCAGGTGGGCGTAGTCGGGAAGCGAGTCGCGGTCGAGCTGGCCGGGACGCAGTTCGGCCGACGGCGGCTTCGCAAGAATCGCCTCGGGGATGCGTTCGCGTTCGCGGTTGATCGCGCGGCACAGCGCGTACACCTCGGTCTTCATCACGTCGCCGATCACGGCGAGCGCGCCGACCATGTCGCCGTAGAGCGTGCAGTAGCCGGTCGCCATCTCGCTTTTGTTGCCGGTCGTGAGCACAAGCGCGTTCCACTTGTTGGACAGCGCCATAAGCAGCGTGCCGCGAATGCGCGACTGGAGGTTTTCCTCGGTGAGATCGCTGGCGGCGCCGTTGAACAAGGGGCCGAGCGCGTCGTTGAACTCCCCGAACATGGGCGCGATCGGCACAAGCTCAAAGCGGATGCCCAGGTTGCGCGCAAGCGCGCGGCTGTCCTCAATCGAGCCGGTGGAGGAGTACTCGCTTGGCATGCCGATGCCAACCACGTTTTCAGCGCCAAGCGCGTCGGCGGCGATGACGGCTACAAGCGCCGAGTCGATGCCGCCGCTGAGGCCGACGAGCACTCGACTGAAGCCGCACTTGCGCACGTAATCGCGGACACCCATGGCAAGGGCGCGCAGGCAAACGGCATCCTCGTCGGCTGTTTCGCCCGGCGCGCGCAGGTCGCCCGTTTGCGTTGCCGTGTCGAAGAAGATGAGGTCTTCCGCACAGGTGAACGCGCGTGCGGCGACCTCGCCCGCGGCGTTGATTGCAAGGCTTGAGCCATCGAAGAGCAGGCTGTCGTTGCCGCCCACCTGGTTGACCATCACGACCGGCGTTTTGTACCGGCGCGCGATGGCCGCGAGCATGGCCTCGCGCGTGGCACGCTTGCCGCGCCAGAACGGCGAGGCCGAGATGTTCAGGATGACCGAAGCCCGCTGCCCTGCGGCATCGGCTCGCATGAGCTCTTCGATCGGATCGGTCTGGTACCGGCGCGTTTCCCAGAAGTTTTTGTCGTTCCAGGCGTCCTCGCAGATGGTGATTGCGACGCGCTCGCCGGCAATCTCGCACACCGATTGCGAAGGAGCGCAGGCAAAGTAGCGCTGCTCGTCAAAGACGTCGTAGAACGGGAGCAGCCGCTTGTGCTGCACAAAGGCGAGCTTGCCGTTTTGGAGCACGGCCGCCGAGTTATAGACGTGCTTGCCGGACTCCGGCGGCGCGGGCGAGGGAAAGCCGCACAGGATAGATAGGCCGTCGACGGCCGCACGTTCGGCCAGCTGCTCCAGCATCTGCTGTGCGCGCTCAAGGAACGCCGGCTTCTCCAGCAAGTCGGCCGGGGGGTAGCCGCAGATAGCGAGCTCAGGAAAGATCACCAGATCCGCTCCGGCAGACGCGGCGCGCTCGGCAAAGCGGAGCATGGTGCTCAGGTTCCCGGTGAAATCGCCGACGGTGGGGTTGATCTGTGCAAGCGCGATCTTCACCCGTCCAGTTTACCGCTGTCCACGCTGGTTACTGCGGCAGCACCAGCTCGTCGAGCTCGAGAAACTGCTTGATGACGTCATCGTCGGAGGCTTTCATTTCGTCGAGGGTGCCGAAGAAGCGGGCCTTGCCCTCGTGGAGAAAGAGCACGCGGTCGGCGAGGCGCTGGGCGAAGCGCATGTCGTGCGTGACCACAATACTGGTGAGCTTGAGCTGGTACTTGAGCTTCTGGATGAGGTTGCCCATCAGCTTCGCGATCAGCGGGTCGACCATCGTAGTGGGCTCGTCATAGAGGATGGCCTGCGGCTGTGCGGCCAGCGCGCGCGCAATCGCAACGGACCGCTTCATGCCGGTCGAGAGCGCGGAAGGCAGCTCATCGGCCGAGCCGGATACGCCGACCATCTCCAGCAGGCCGGACACAATGAGCTGGATCTGGTCTTCGCCGAGCTGCTGTTTTTCGCGCAAAGGAAACGCCACATTTTCGCGTACAGACAACGAATCGAAGAGCGCGCCGTTTTGAAACACCATCGTGACCTTGCGGCGAATCTCCTGCATGTGTTCTTCGTCGAAGTCGGTGATGTCCTCGCCGGCCACCAGAATGCGCCCGCTGTCGGGCTTGTAGAAGCCCATCAACTGCTGCAGCGACACGGATTTGCCGACGCCGGAGCGGCCGAGGATGCACATGGTTTCGCCTGCGTTGACGAAGAAGCTTACGTCCTTGAGCACGTGGAAGTCGCCGAAGGACTTGGACACGTGTTCGAACGCGATGTAGGGCTGGACGTCCTTGCCGTCCTGCTTGCGGTTTGCGCCAAGCGCCGCCTCGTGCTCCTCGGTTTCCTTGCGGATCTCCTCGTCAGAAGGCGCGGGCTCATCGACCAGCTTCTCGATGTACTCAAAGCCCTGCGGCAGGTGTTCCAGATCAGGGCGTTCCGGGTGGTCGGCGTCGTGCTCGGTTTCGGGATCGGTCATCGGTATCTCTGTTGTATACTTTTGCGGCGGGCAGTGCTGTCTGCCCGCGCTTTAACGGTGTGTAGTGCCGCTACTCGTGGAAGTGTTTATAGAGATCCACAAGCAGCACAGCCAGAGCGAGTAGCAGGCGCAAAATCGTCCCGTCGGACTTCTAAGTACCGGATCTGGAAGTCCAGTTTCACCTTCATCCACACACCACCCTCCAAGCGGCCCGGAGTTTGCGCTCCGGGCTGACTGTGCATTCTCACTGATGCTAGTTGCCGCAGGGTGTCTCTCGATGTGGCTTTTCCCGGCGGAAAAGCTACGCTCACGATTGTGCTTGACCATGCACCTTCAGTGAGAATGCATTCGCCGCGCTTGATACGCGACCCGCGTAGGTGCGGAGTGGGTCCAATCCGCCGCGAGCCGACCAGCTTCAGCAACACTTCTTGGGTTCTCTCCAGCATGCCAGACTGGCTGGGCGTCCTAGGTGGTACATCGCCGCGTCCGCAGTGACTTAAGGTTGATCGAGAGACTCGACCGCAGCGAGGTCTTCCGGCGTGTTCACGTTCCAGAACCAGCGATGGGCCGCCTGCCAGCCGTGAAGCGGAGCCAGTATCTCCACGCGAAAACGGTCCAAGCTGCTCCCCGGGGAGAGTTCGCCGACCACGCGCATCACCTTGCGGTCGCCGCGCCGGAGCGCATTGCCGATGCCGTCCGCCAGGGACGAGCAGTACACCGCGCAAAGCGGCTGCGGACGACCGCCCGCGTACGGCACGGTAGCGCGGGCGCCGGAGTGCCCGGCCCGTGCGAACAGCACCTCGAGAAACGCAGCAGGCAGCAGCGGAAGATCGACCGGGATGAAGAGCACGGGCTGCTCGCGCCCAACGGGCAACGACGCGAGCGCGGCTTCGATGCCGCCTAGCGGGCCGGCATTCGGCGTTGCATCGAAAATGCAAGGTGCACTGCAGGCGACCGGCGCGCGAAGCCCGGCGACCGCCGGCTCGAAGCCGGCAGCGCGCAGCAGGTCGAGTGCACGCTCCAGCAGGCTTTGGCCGCCGAGCACGAGCTGCGCCTTATCGCGGCCCATGCGGCTGCTCTGGCCGCCGGCCAGCACAAACGCGCGCGGAGCGTTCAGGCCGGCTGTCCGGGAGCGTTCAGTTCGCCCGCGGCGCCCGCGCCCAGATCCTCAAAAAACGTGATGATTGTCTCGATACCCCGGTGAAAGTTCGCGATGTGGAACTTCTCATTGGGCGCGTGCAGATTGTCATCTGGCAGGCCAAAGCCCATCATGACGCTCGGCATGCCGAGCTCCCGGTCCAGGTCGCCGACCACCGGGATAGAGCCGCCGGAGCGGATAAAGACCGGCTCGGTCGCCCACACCGTGCGCAGCGCGCCGGCCGCAGCGCGTATATACGGGTTCGCCGTGCCGACCACCGCCGGTTCCCCCGCGTGGATGAGCCGGACCTCGACCGTGACGCCGCGGGGAGCAAGCGATTCAATGTGCTGCCTGAGCTTGGCAAAGGTTGCGTCCGGCTTCATCGGCGGCACAAGGCGCATCGAGAGCTTGGCAGTCGCCTTTGCGGGGATCACCGTCTTGGCACCGGCACCCGTAAAGCCGCCCGGCATGCCATGGACTTCCAGCGTCGGGCGCGCCCAGGTGCGCTCTATCACGGAGTAGCCGGGCTCGCCCACAAGCGCGGGTGCGCCGATCTCGTCGCGCAGGTAGTCGGCTTCGTCAAAGGGCAGCCGCGCCCAGGCAGCGCGCTCCTCCTCGGAAGGCTCGTCGAGCCCGTCGTAAATACCGGGGATCAGGATGCGTCCCTCCGTATCTTTCAGCCCGGCAAGGATTTGCGCGAGGGCCAGAAACGGGTTCGGCGCGGCACCGCCGTACATGCCGGAGTGCAGGTCGGTACGCGCGCCTTTGACCTCTACTTCTGTGTAGATCATGCCGCGCAGCCCCACGCAAAGCGTGGGGAGCTCGGGCGCAAACATTTCCGTGTCGGAGACCAGGGCGAAGTCGGCCCGGAGCTTCTCCGGGTGCTCGCGGATGAAGCGCGCGATCGACTCCCCGCCCACCTCTTCCTCACCTTCGAGAATGATGCGGACGTTCAAAGGCAGCCTGCCGCCGTGGGCCGCGAACAGGGCTTCAAGCGCTTTCACGTGCATGTACATCTGCCCTTTGTCGTCGACGGCGCCGCGGGCATACAGGTTGCCGTCGCGCTCCACGGGGACAAACGGCGGCGACAGCCACTCATCCAGCGGGTCGGCCGGCTGCACATCGTAGTGACCGTAGCAAAGCACGGTCGGCTTGGCGGGGGCGTGCAGCCAGTCGGCAAGCACCAGCGGATGGCCTTGCGATGCTGCGTTTTCCCCAGTCTCTCGCCCAACTGAAACCAGCTCGACATGCTCCATGCCGATGCGGCTGAGCTCGGCGGCCAGCAGCTCCGCCGCGCGGTGCACGTCGGCGCGATGCTCGGGCAGCGTGGAGATGGAGGGGATCGAGAGCAGCCCTTTCAGCTCTTCAAGAAAAGTATCTCCGTGAGCACGGGCATAGTCGGTGGCGGCGGACATGGCTGACTCCTGATGCATGAAGGAACGCCGGATCGCGAGGCACACGAACGGCTGCTCCTCAGGTTACAGTGGGTTTGTCGTTTCCCCACGCGACGAACAACACAGCTTGAGGCGCAGCATTGATTGAGGCTCCGGAACCGCCCGACCACCATCACCACAAGACCGGCCTGCCGTGGTTTGACTTCATCCTGCCTTTGGCGGTGCTGGCAATCTCGATCGCAGGGCTGCTGAACGCTCTTGAGTCGGAGCGCTCAATGCGGGCGCTGGTGGAGCAGAACGCCCGCCTGGTGACCGCTCAGTCGACGCCGCTGCTGATGCTCGACAGCCATGATGGCGAGGGCACTCACCTGGTACTTGGCATGGACCTGAGCAATGTCGGCACGGGGCCCGCGCAGATCTTCTGGTTTCACCTGGTTGATGCACAGGGCGTCGACTACAGTGGAGATGGCGTTCAGAACCGCGTTTTGAAGCTGGATCCTACTCAGCGCGTGGGAACCCAGTACATCAGCGCGACCCTGGTGCGCAGCGGTGACCAACGGATTATCTTTCGTTGGCCGAAACCGCAAGCAGGCTCTCCTGCAGCAGCTGAATGGGAGAAGCTGGACACTCTCAGGGTCCACTCCAAGCTAAGAGCGAGCGCCTGCTACTGCTCAATCTTTGACGAGTGCCGGATCACCGAGTTTGGCCTGAGCCGCCCGCGGCTGGTGCCGTCCTGCGACCAGCCCGAAGCGCACCGACAATAACGCGCCCCAACGAACAGCGCGGCCTGCGTCACAGGGTCTAGTAGCGCGGCACAGACGGGTCAATCTCCCGCGACCACGCATCGATGCCCCCGGCGAGCGACTGCGCTTCCTCAAACCCCTGGTTCCGCAGCCAGGTCGCTACCTGCAGCGATCGCACACCGTGGTGGCAGACCGCAATCACGCGTTGATCCGGGTCAAGTTCGGCATGTGCGCGAGAAGGTATATCCCCCATGGGCATGCTCACGGTACCATCAAGGTGTGCCGTCTCCACTTCCCAGGGTTCACGAACATCCAGAAGCACAACGTTCCGGGTATCGCCTTGCTTCTGCAGGGTGGAAAGCGCTCCCGGTTCAATTTCGATTGGCAGCATGCAAGCAGGATACATCTGCCCTTCCCCGGGGCCTCGGCGTGAAGCAGGGATGCTGTTTTGCCGGGCAAAGCAGTATCTTTGTGTACCGCGCACCTTTTCTAGTGCATGCTGTGTAGCAGGAAGTAGAAGAAGAGTAGGACCCTGAAAACCGCAGGGATTTGAAGGACGCTTTAGACGCGCGCAGCCGAACGCTGCAGACAGGAATTCGCCATGGGAAGTCCGGAACGAGTCATGATTGTTGAAGATGAGGTGCATGCGCTGCATGGACTCGCCGAACTGGTGTCTTCCTGGGGCTATGAAACCGCCATGGCCGGCGACGGCGTGGAAGCGATGGAAAAGATACCGAACTGGATGCCCGGCATCGTGGTAACTGACCTGAAGATGCCGCGGATGAGCGGCCTGGAACTGCTGCAGCAGATCGCCACCAACAAGAACGACTGTACCGTCGTGGTGCTGACCGCACAGGGCTCGATTGAGCTGGCAGTCGAGGCGATGAAGATCGGCGCGTACGACTTCCTCCAGAAGCCGGTGGAGCCGATTCGGCTGCGCAACATGCTCAACAACGTGACCCACAAGCGTGAGACCGAGCGTCAGCTGGAGGTGACGCGGCGCAAGCTGCGTGACACCGGCATCCTTGGACCGCTGGTCGGCTCCTCGCGCAAAATGCGCGACATCTACTCAATGATCGAGCAGGTGGCGCCTTCGAATGTGTCGGTGCTGATTACCGGCGAAAGCGGCACAGGCAAAGAGCTGGTGGCGCGCGCGCTTCACGAGTTGAGCCCCCGCAAGCCGAAGCCCTTTGTCGCGGTCAACTGCGCGGCCATCCCGGAAACGCTGATTGAAAGCGAGATCTTCGGGCACGAGAAAGGCGCGTTTACCGGCGCGCTCGAGCGCCGGGCAGGCTGCTTTGAGCTGGCCGAGGAAGGCACGCTGCTGCTCGACGAAATTGGCGAGATGCCGGTCGCTACCCAGGCCAAGCTGCTGCGCGTGCTGGAGGACCACAAGCTGCGCCGGCTGGGCTCGAAGGTAGAATCGCCGGTCGACGTACGGGTGCTCGCGGCGACGAACAAGAACCCGGACGCGGCGGTGGACTCCGGGCAGCTGCGCGCCGACCTGTACTACCGGCTCAACGTCTTCAACATCCACATGCCGCCCTTGCGCGACCACAAGGAAGACATCCCGGCGATTGTGGAAGCGATGATCCAGGACATGAACGACAAGCATGGCCGCCGTGTTCCGGGCGTGGACCCGGGCATGCTGCAGCGGCTGATGCAGTACGACTGGCCAGGCAACGTGCGGGAGCTGCGCAATACGATTGAGCGCGCGGTAATCCTGTGCGGCACCAACCCGGTCGGCGTGCAGCACCTGCCGCCCGGCTTTGGCAGCCGCGGGGTCGAGAGCGCTGGAGAAACCGCGGTCGCGAACTCGGTCAAGGTCGAAGTAGGCACCACGGTTGACGAAGCAGAGCGGCTCCTGATCGTGAAGACGCTTGCCTCAACCAACAACAACAAGACGCGCGCCGCGGAGATCCTCGGCATCAGCCTGAAAACGCTGCACAACAAGCTGAAGGAGTACGGACAGAGCCGCCTGCGCGGGCGAAGCGAGCGGGAGCTGTCCATTGCGCCTGGGCCCAGTGAACCCCGGGGCTGACCCGGGTCGGCGGTGACCAGAGAGGGTGCGCTTCAGGGAAAGCACTTGCAGTTCGGCGCGGGACTGACCTAGGGTGTGGAGGCGGCCATGCGCTTAAAAACAAAACTCGTCGTGGCGGTTACCGGGCTGGTCTTCCTGCTCGTTTCCGCCACCTCCTGTCTGTATCTGGCGCGGTCGCTTCGGCAGTACGTCGACCAGAACTACGCATCCACCGACATCATCGCGCACCAGGTTCTGTTTGCGACCCGTGAGGCGATTGAGACCGGGGTGATCCGCGGCACCATCCAGCCGACGCTGCCCCCGGGGCCGTTTCGCGCGGAGGTCACAAGCAAGCTGCGCCAGGATGCTGCGCTTAATGCACTCGTCGACTCGGTCATCAGCTATTCACCCACCGTCTTTGACATCACCATTGCCGACAGCGGCGGCGTAGCTTTGTACAGCACCAACCCGATGGTGGATGGCCATTCGATCCCTTGGCGGCCCGACTTCGGCAAGCTCCGCTACCGCTCCCCAATCAAGATTCTGCAGATTGTCTTCGGCAAGGCCCGCGTGTATGACCTGCCGCTCTCACTTGAGCGCAATGGGCAGCCGTTTGCCTCTGTGCACATCGGCATGCGCACCAGCTTTCTGCTGCAGGCGTTTCGCCCCACGCTGTGGGAGGCCTGCAGTTATGCAGGTGCCGCGCTGCTGACGTCGCTGTTCGCCGCTGCCATGGTGGCCTCACTGGCGCTTGCGCCGATTGAGCAGATCAGCCGCCGGCTAGACGTGCTGGACGCTGAAGCCGCGCACGCACACGACAGCCATTACTCGTCAAGCGATGCGCTGCTGCGCGTGTCGAGCAAGATTGAGCGCATCGGCGAGCGCATGCGGAACACCGAGGAAGTGTTCTCCGCGCTTAAGGAGAATCTTGACCAGATTCTCTCGAACCTGCAGGACGGCATGATGCTGTTTACCAGCGACCGCCGGGCAGTGCTGGTGTCGAGCTCGGTGGAGCGCTTCCTGGGCCTGGGGCGCGAGCACATGCTTGGGGCCGAGGTAACGCAGATCTTTGACCGCTCCACAAAGCTGGGCCGCATGGTGCGAGACGCTTTCCAGCACAGCACGTCTATCCCGCAGGCTGAGATTGAAACGGAAAGCGGCCGCCGCGTCGAGATCGCGCTTGAAATTATTCATGACGGCCGCGCCGTCGGCGAGCGGTCAAGCCTCGGCGCCCTGCTCACGCTGCATGATCTTGAGTCGGTGCGCGAGATTGAGAGCGAGCTGGAGCTGTCGCGGAGGCTTTCGGCCATCGGCCGCCTCACGGGCGGTGTCGGGCACGAAGTCAAGAACCCGATCAACGCGATCGTGGTGCACCTGGAGCTGATGCGCAACAAGCTGTCCGGTCCGGACGCGCCCGCGCTGCGACATCTGGACGTGATCCAGAGTGAAATCCAGCGGCTTGACCGGGTGGTGCAGACGCTGATCGACTTTTCCCGGCCGGTGGAGCTCAAGCTGGAGGACGAGGACCTTCGGCAGATTACGTCAGGCGTGCTGATGCTGGCTTCAGCTGAGCTGGCGAGCCAGGATGTGCAGTTGGAAACAGCGCTCCCGACCAGGGCTGTTGTAGTGAAAGTGGATGCTGATATGCTGCGGCAGGCAATTTTGAACATCGTGCTGAACGGCGCGCAGGCGATGCCGGCCGGAGGCACCTTGCGGATTGGCCTACGAGAGGAGTCGCGCTTCGCTGTGCTGACGATTGCTGATACCGGAGCGGGCATTGCGGCGGAGATTTTGCCGCGCATCTTTGACCTGTACTTCACCACCAAGAAGGACGGCAGCGGCATCGGTCTGGCCATGTGCTACCGCATTGTGCAGCTGCACTCAGGCGTTATTGAGGTGGACTCAGAGCCAGGCCGCGGCACGACCTTTACCCTGCGCATGCCGCTGAGCCATGCAAACGAGCGGGACCGCGACGCGGGCGTCAGAACCGCGGCTCTGCTGAGCGAGAAGCAGGCATGACACTTCGCCTCCAACCCGCGCTTCCGGCACTGTTGCTGCTGTGTGTTCTCGCGGGCTGTCGCCACAAGGCACCCCCGCCCCCGCCGCCGGTCGCCACAGCACCGCCCCTGGTCAGCCCATCGTCCATCACGGTAATTACGCCGCTGCCCTCGGTGCCGCCGGAGGCACAGGCAGATGTCAAGCCTGCAGCGCCCGAAAAACCGGCCCCGCCGCCGCCGGTGCAGCCGGTCAAGCGGACCCGGCATCTGCGCAGGAAGCAGCCTCCGGTGGTCGCGGCTGACGCTGCGCCCGTGCCGCCCGCAGGCGCAGCACCCGCAGCTGCGCCTGCGGCACCGCCGATCATGGAAGCCGCAGCACAGACTGTGCCGCCGGAAACGACGCCGGCAACCCCAAAGGTAAGCGCCGCGCAGGAGGCCGCTCCGGCGCTCGGTGAGCTTTCCACGGGCACCACGATCGGCAGCCAGGAAAAAAGTCGCATGCTCGACGAGATCCAGGCGCAGGAAGGCCGTCTGAGCAAGGCGAAAGAAGGCAGCACCAGCGATGCACAGGCTGTGCGCTTGCAGGTCCGCACCTTCCTGAGCAAGGCCCGCCAGGCAATCGCCGAGAACGACCTGGACGGCGCGCAAACCTTGAACACCAAGGCGCGTGTGCTGCTGGACGAGCTGGAAAGCCAGTAAGCTCTGAGTAAGTGGCAGGAAACAGGGGCAACAGCGTGAGCAGTGACGTCGTGGTGATCGGGGGCGGGCCGGCGGGACTGGCAACAGCCATCGCCGCTGCGCAGCGCGGCCTGCGGGTCACTGTCGCCGAGGCCTGCCCCGGGCCGCTCGA
>CAXUDF010000091.1:0-13901 GCA_964249695.1 uncultured Acidobacteriaceae bacterium | reverse complement strand
GTGCATGTATCAGTGCATTGGCTGGTGTACAAGCTGCTCTTCAAAGATTGCGAGTCACACTTTCCACGGTTTATCGAGATAGTACGTCAAGGACTAAGCGACGAAAACCTTTACATACGGACTCATGCAGCAGTTCCACTTTCGGGATTAGCTCAAATGAGGCGTGTAGGCAGAGATGGTATATACCGGCTTAGCGAGATGATGCGAAACCAGATACTTTCTTTAATCATGACAGCCTTCTCTGACAATCGTGTTCACCTGGCTGTTTTGAACGCGATGACTAAGAGCTTGCGCTGGCTTACGGATGTTTCAGAGTCTGAAGCAATACAACTCCAGGATATTACTAGCTCAGTCTGTTCGGAAGAAGCTCTTAAAGACGTGGTAACTTTCAATTTCTCTTTAGCGTTTATCGAACTCAGAAAGCAAAATGTAAAAAATGGCAGAATCTTCGTAGAAAGATTAACAAAAGAGATGTCCGAAGCAGGTGACCGTCAAAGGATAGGACTATGGATCCTTATGCAATGGCTTCGAGATGAGCATTGCACGCTGGACGAAGCTTGCTTTCTCATTGACGCCTTCATGCAAGCTGAGCACGACAAAAGCTCAATATTCTTCGCTTACGAAGTAGTTAAGACGATCTTTCGCAGCGATCGCACCTATGGACGTCGTTGTCTTGAAACACTTCTCGCAGATGACTGTGCTCGGCCAAGAGATGGCTACGACATGGCTTCATACCAATTAGCAGAAGTCCTGAGGCAAGTAGCGGCGGACGACCCGTCAGAAGCCTCTGAGATAGCGAGTTTTATAAGAGATAAGGGGGACAGGTCTATGGGCGGAGACCTGTACTTCTTAGGTCCGTACTTAGCCTGTTGAAACGCATAATGTTCTTGCTGGCATGGTGAAGACAATCAGCGTAGCACGGGGACTATCGATGAAGGGGATGTCCTTGAGCTCGTGCAATAGATGTTGCTGGCGACGAATGTGGGCAGGTTGATGGATCAGTGTCTGTGTTGGTAACGCGATAGAAAAGGGCTGCGACCGGATGGTCGCAGCCCTTTTCGCACTGCAGCCCTTGCCCTAGAACAAATACTTCAACGCGAACTGCAAATTGCGCTCGCCCTGCGCGTTCGTAATCAGGCCGAAGGTTGACCCGATGCTGGAGTTGGGGGCGGTCAGGATGGGGTGGTTGAGGACGTTGATGGCTTCGGCGCGGAACTGCACATTCTGGCTTTCCGTGACCCGGAAATCCTTGTCGACGCTGAAGTCAAACTGCTGCAGGCCGGGCCCGGTAAAGCTGCCCACCTGGCAGTTGCCGAAGGTGCCGACCGCGGGCTGCGAGACCGTGGAGCCGTCGAGCCAGAGATAGCCCGGGCTTCCGTCAATATCGACCTTGCGGTGCCCGAAGGACGTCGGCTGCCCGGAGCAGTCCGCGCGTGGGAAGCCGGAGGTCGTGCCGGAGTTGTCGGTCGCCTGCGCGGTGATCGGGAAGCCGCCGTGCAGCGTGAAGATGGCGTTGGTCTGCCAGCCGCCGACGGCTTCATCGACGACGTGAGGCAGGTGCTGGCCAAACATACGGCCCTTGCCGACCGGCAGGTCGTAGGTCACAAAGCCGTTGACGGAGTTGGTGACGTTCTGGTCGCAGCGGCCGTAGTCGGCAGCCGGATCGTACGTGTTCTGGAAGAAGAAGTGGTTGTTGCCGGCCTGGGTGGCGCCGGCGTTGGAGTCGCCGTACTCCGCAAAGAAGCCGGAGCTGTTGCTCAGGCATTTGGACCAGGTGTAGTTTGCCTGCACCTCAATGCCGCGGGCCAGCCGCTGCTGAAAGCTGGTTTGCAGCGAGTTGTACTTGGAGTAGCCGACGGACGAGGTGAGCCGCGCCTGGCCGACGAGCGATAGCAGGGCGGGGTTCAGGTATGGACTCGGCGTCACAACACCGCCGGGATTAAGCACCTTCTGGTTGAGCAGAGCGATGGTGGCAAGGTGGTCGTCTGTCTGGCCCACGTAGCCGATCTGGAAGGTGGCCGAGTTGCTCAGCTGGAACTGCATGGTCAGGTTGTATTGCTGCGAGACCGCCGGGCGAAAGCCGTTGGGGTCAAACAGGTGGATACCGGCACCCTGGAAGCAGAGCGGCGATTGAGCCAAAGCCGCCTGGACGGTGCAGCCGGATGCGGCGAAGTTCGAGAAGCCCTGGTCGAGCGTGGAGCCGGGCGTCGCCAGGGTGCCTCCGGCGTAGGTGAGGCTCAGCGGGATGGCGAACGGAGGGTTCTGGAACAGGAGGTTGCCGGTGCCCGTGCTCTCTGTAAAGTTCGAGATGCCGTACGCACCGCGAACGACGACGGCCTGGTTGCCGCCCGGCTGCCAGGCGAAGCCGACGCGCGGCTGCACGTTGGTAGGGCCGTTGTACTGGTTGTAGAGCGCGCGCGACGCGCCGTTTACGCCCGCGATCTCAACCTGCCCGGTGAGGAGGCCGTAGTTGGTCTCATGATTGCCTGCGTCGTAGCGCGGCGTTGTGAGCTCGTAGCGCAGACCCAGGTTGACGGTGAGGTCCGGACGAAGCCGCCAGTTGTCCTGCACGTAGCCCGCGAACAGCTTATTGCGGATGCTGCGGCCGCCACCGGAGCCGAGACCAATTCCTTCCGGAAAGCCAAGCAGGAAGTCCGCTTCGGCGAGACCTGGCGGAGGCCCCTTGGCACCGTTCGTGGTGTTTGTGACAGAAAGGGACGGATTGCCGGTGAACGAGCCGTCGTAATTAAAGGTACCGGCCAGCCCGGAGTTCCCGACATACAGGACGTTCGACTTGTAGTAGTAGAACTCAAAGCCGAGATTCAGCGTCTGGTGGCCGCGTACCAGCGTCACCTGGTCCTGCGGCGCGAGCACCGTGTCATGGAACTGCTGCACAAGATTGCTGTTGCCGATGTGCGTTTGGCTGCCCACCAAGGTTGAGCCGGAAAAGCCCTGCTGCGGCAGGAAGGTCTGGCCTGGCTGGACGCCGGCGATGCCGAACACCCCGGGCAGATTTTGGCCGGTGGTGTTGGAGTTGCCGAAGGTGACCGGGAAGTAGCTTGCCCCCATGCGCACCGTGTTCAGCAGGTTGGGGCTGAAGGTGTGATCCCAGTTGAGCACGCCGTTATAGAGCGGGAATTGATTGAGCGAGTCGCCCAGCAGGAGCTGGCTGTTGGTCGTGGGATTGACGATATTTTGCTGCGAGTAGCGCCCATAGACCTTGTTGTTTGCGCTTTCAGACCAGTCCACACGGGCGTCGCCCTGGTCTGTGTTTGTATACGACTGGGTGCGGTTGATCTGGTTGTTGGTGGTTCCGCCATTGATCGGCTGCGGGTAGAATGCGGAGTTCACAATCTTGGTGGCAGCCGGGCTGAGCGGTGTAGTGATCAAGTTGTTGAGAAATGGCTGACGACCACCCGGCGCGTTCGCCGAAGCGGGGTTATACAACTGCTCAGCCGGGTTATTGCAGATCCCGTTGGTGAAGCCTTCTGCGCAGTAGGCGCGGAAGTCTCCCTGGCGCTCAGCCGTGGTCAGCACGTTGTAGGGTGCCGAAGTCGCGGGCTGGTCAAAGCGCGATCCCTGGTAGTCGACAAAGAAGAAAAGCTTGTCGTTAAGGACAGGGCCGCCCAGGGTACCGCCGAACTCGTTCCAGCGCAGTTTCGGCTTCAAACCGCTGCCGTCCGGGTTGTTCTGTCCGGGTACGTACGGCTGGCCTACCGTGAGGCCATTTTGCCAGGTGTTCGCATTCAACGCATCGTTGCGGATGAACTCGAACACGTCGCCATGAAACTTGTTGGTGCCCGACTTGAGCGTCACGCTGATGACGCCGCCGAGGAAGTTGCCGTAGGAGGCAGGGTCGTTCTGCGAGATGAGGTTGAACTCCTGGATCGCATCGACCGACGGCGCGTAGGCTACATCGTTGTTGTCGATCTGGTTGTTGTCGGTGCCGTCGAGGATGTAGTTGTTGGTCTGCTCGCGGTTGCCGTTGATATAGGGGCGGCCGGCGGCGAAGGACTGCGACGCGCCCTGGAAGGAGCCGATATTGGTGGAGACCGCGCCGGGCGACAGCAGGGTGAGCTGGTTGTAGTTGCGCGTTGCCAGCGGCAGGGTCACGTTCGCGCGCGCGTCCAGCACGGTGCCCAGGTAGCTTTGGTCGGTTTCAAGCAGCGGGGTTGTGCCCGACACTTGCACGGTCTGCGACTCCTGCCCGACAGGCAGCGCCACGTCGACGCGGGCCTCCTGGTTCAGCACCAGCGTAAACGGCGGACGCTGCACGCTGGTGAACCCTGGCGCTTCCACGGTGAGTTGGTACTGCCCGGGGCCGAGCGGGCCCAGGAAATAGGTGCCGGAAGCATTGCTCTTGGTGGTGGTCGTGACGTCGCGCGAGACTTCACGGGCTGTCACGGTGGCGTTGGCGACCACGGCACCTGACGGATCGGTCACCGTACCGGTGATTTTAGCGCTGATGTCCTGCGCGTGCGCCGCGGCGGCGACGCAGACAGGAAGAAGTAAGAGTGTACGGATAGAAGGGCAATACCTCATAAATGGCCTCCAGGGGCACGGTCTGCTGGGTCGTGAAAACAGGAAGGAGCGGTCCGGGAGGTGGTGCAAAGACGTGCAAAATGAGCAGGTTGGCCGCGAATGGGCAAGGCAGTCCGGAGTTGCACCAAATGTAAAGCCATCGCCCCGGCACCGCAAGGAGTTATTCAAGTGTGCGTACCGGATCGCGCACGGGAGGGCGAGCGAGTGAGACTGGTCTGCAAGCTTCCGCATGAGGGGGAGAAGGAAGCCGCAGGCGTTGATGTGCGGCCGGGCTGCGGCCTAAAACCAGCCCAGCCGCCACAAGATCCACAGCAGCCCGCCGGTCAGCGCGAGGGTGCAGCCCATCACGTATTCGGCGGCGTAGTTTGAGCCGACAAACGGCAGACCCTTCACGTTCATGCCGTAGATGCTGCTGACCACGAGCGCCGGCAGGGCTACGGTGGACAGCACGGTCAGCACCTTCACCACTTCGTTCGAGCGGTTGGCCAGGCTTGACAGGTAGATGTCGAGCGCGTTGTTCAGCAGGTCTCGCTGCGTTTCTACGGTGTCCAGCAGGCGCGAGATGTGGTCGTATAGGTCGCGCAGGTACAGCTGGTATTCACTGTTCAGCGGGATGCCGGCGTCGCGCTGCAGGTGCATGGCGGCGTCGCGGGTGGAGACCAGCAGCCGCCGAGCGTTGACCAGGCGGCTCTTGACCGCAAAGATGTCTTTCAGCAGGTTGTGCTTCGTCGTCACGACCCGGTCTTCCAGCGCGTCCAGCTCGTCGTCGAGGGCATCGATGACCGGGAAGTACGAGTCCACCAGCGAGTCGAACACGAGGTAGAGCAGGCGCACCGGATGCTCCGAATCCCGCTCGGCTTCGGCCCGGCGCAGCGCCTCGGCGATCTCCGGCTTGCCGGTATCGGCGATGACGATGAAGAACTTTTCTTCTTCGGCGCAGTTCTGGTCGTGGCTTGCGAACAGGACGATCTTGCGCCGTGCTGCTTCGTCCTCCCCGTGCGGCGAGCGCAGCGTTTTTAAAAGCGCAAAGGTATAACTGCGCGTGCCTTCTACCTTGACCCGCTCCCCCGCACTCCGCGCGTCTTCAACGTGCAGCGGGTGCAGGTGGAAGCGTTCTGCGAGTACATCGAGCTCTGCCTCTTCGGCATGGAGCAGCTGGTACCACGCCATAGTTCGCCCTTTCTGCCCTCGCAGAGCTTACCAGCCTCGCGCGTCTACAATCGCCGCATGGCAGCGTTCGACCTACTCTCTATCCAGGCAGCCCTGCGCGAGCAGGGAGCCGACGCGTGGCTTTTCTATGACCACCATGGGCGCGACCCGCTCGCCTACCGGGTGCTGGGCCTGCCGCCTGCCGCGCATGTCACGCGCCGCTGGTACTACGTCATCCCTGCCGCGGGCGAGCCGCAAAAGCTGGTGCACCGCATTGAGGCCGGCAAGCTTGACCCGCTGCCCGGCCCGAAACGCCTTTATTCCTCCTGGCAGGAGCTGGAACGCGAACTCCAGTCCATGCTCGCCGGCCACGTTCGCGTTGCCATGCAGTACTCGCCCCGCAACGCCATCATGTACGTGTCCATGGTGGATGCCGGCACAGTTGAGCTGCTTCGCGACTGGGGCAAGCAGGTCGTCAGCTCCGCCGACCTCATCAGCCGCTTTGAGGCTGTGCTTTCCCCGGCGCAGATCGCGTCGCACTATGCCGCACAGGTGGCTATTGATGCGATCCTGCCTGCAGGCTGGCAGTGGCTGCGTGCCGCGCTCGACGCCGGCCGCCCGGTCACTGAATACACTTTTCAGAAGTGGCTGGTCGAGGCTTTGGAACGCGAGCAGCTGGAGTACGAGCATCCGCCGAACGTTTCCGTGAACGGCAACAGCGCGGACTCGCACTACAACCCGGTTCCCGAGAGAGCGCGCCCCATCCACGAGGGAGATTTTCTACTGGTGGACATCTGGGGTCGGCAAAAAGCGCTCGGCAGTGTGTTTTATGACATCACTTGGACAGGAACGGTTGGCCGCGCACCCTCAGACCGCGAGCAGCAGGTGTTTACCGCGGTGCGCGACGCCCGCGACGCCGCCATTGCGCTGGTGCAGCAGGCCTTTACTGCGGGGCGCGCCATCGCCGGGTGGGAGGCTGATGCGGCCGCGCGCTCCGTGATCGAGGAGCGTGGCTTTGCCGAGAAGTTTACGCATCGCACCGGTCACAATATCGGCACGGAGATCCACGGTTCCGGCGCGCACCTTGATAATCTCGAAACCCACGACGAACGGCTTTTGCTGCCGAACACCTGCTTCTCCGTCGAGCCCGGCGTGTACCTTCCGGACGCCAAGCCGGCGTTTGGCATCCGCAGCGAGATCAACATGGTGACCTCCCCGAGAGACGCCGTGGTCACCGGCCGCATTCAGCGCGAACTGCTGCGCTTGTGAGCGCTTGACGAGTGAAGTGGCCTTCTTTCCTGACTTAGGCGGCGGAAAGTGACTACGCCATACACATGAGGTGTCATCCTGAGCGAAGCGAAGCATCTGCTTTCATCTCCACCTGCGCGGATGCTCGTGACAGGCTTTGTGGGTGCTGCATCTTGGCTTGCCTGCCTGCAGTTTTTTGTGGCGGAAGCGGCAGCAGCCCTCCGCTGGCCGGGCCACTACAGCTACCGGGACAACTACATCAGCGATCTGGGCGCAGCGGCCTGCGGGCGCATGTGCTCACCGTTGCACGCGTTGATGAACGCGTCCTTCGTCACGCAGGGAGTGTTGATTGCCGCCGGCGCGCTGTTGCTTCCGCTCCGCTTCTCGCCCGGGTTCACAGGGGTGCTCGCCCGCATTGCACTCGTGTTTGCCGCGCTGGGCGTGGCCACGGTCGGTACCGCGCCCGAAGACCTCAACATGAACGTGCACCTGATGGGCGCGCGCACCCACTTCCTGGCGAGCACGCTGGCCATGCTGTTCTGGGGTGTGTCGCTCGTGTTTAGCCGTCAAAAGGCAGCCCGGCTTCCCGGTGCGCGGCAGAGCGGAGGTCCAGCGTTGATCGCCTTCGCTGTTACCGCGTTCGGAGACGCGCTTCTGGTTCTTGGTAATGCGCAAAGCTCGGCCATGCTGGGCGGCGGCACCATCGAGCGGTGCGCGGCTTACCCGCTGCCGCTATGGCTTGCCTGGACCGGTGCGATGATCCTGTGGCGTACCGCGCGCACGCGGGAAGTGTAGGCGGGTCGTGCGGACGGTTGTGAAACAGGTTCGGGCATCGTGACGGGCCGCCGTAAGGCGCGCGGTGATTTATAGTCAGGGGATGCCCGACATACCGCAACGCAGCACTGGCAGGCCCGTCTCCATGGCGCTGCTTTTGGGTTGGCTGGTGCCCGGCGCGGGCCACCTGCTTACCCGCCACTGGCTGCGCGCGCTGCTGCTGTTTGCCGCCATCTCTGTGCTGTGGTGGATAGGCCTCGCCATGAACGGCCGCTTGTATCAGCCGGGCGGCGACGATCCGCTCAGCCTTCTGGGTTTTGTCGGCGATCTCGGTTCAGGCCTGTACTACCTGGCCGGCTACGGCGCGGGTTGGGGGCGCGGCGTGGTGCAGGTGGCGACCGCCGACTACGGGACTAAGTTCATCGTCGTGGCAAGCCTGCTCAACGTGATCTCGGCGGTCGACGCCCACAATCTCCGCATCGGCCGCAAGTGGAGCGGCATCCCGGCGGACAGCGCAGCATGACCCTGGCCCTGTCGCACTTTTCCGCTGTGCTTCTTTTTGCCACCTCGGCCTCGGTGGTCTTCGGCATTACGCAGCGCAGCACACCGCGCGCCATGCTGCTGTACGGCATTGCCTGCTGGGTTTCGTTTGTCGGCGTGGTCATTCTGGTCAGCTGGCTTATGTACTTCATCCGCCACTAAGACAGCTTTACGGAAACGCGAGCGTGCCGTCCGGAAGTTCTGTCCGCGCGGCCGGGTTCGTGCGTCCCGGCGTCCAGACCACGGCGTCAAAGGTGTGCTGCTGGGTGAAGCCAACCCGCCGATACAAGGCGGCCGCACGATGATTGCCGGCCGTAACCGTGAGCGAAAGCCGGCCGAAGCCGCGAGCTCGGAGTGTGTTTGCGGCACGGTGGAGCAGCAGGGTGCCAAGCCCCGCGCCCCGCGCCCGGGCCGCCATACACAGCTGCGTCACGTGCTCCACATCCTCGCGCACCCGAGAACAGAGCACCAGGCCGGCCAGCTCGCCCGTGGCGCGCGTAACCAGCACGTGCGAGGCCGCCGCATCGAACACGCCGCAGCCCGGAAAGCGAATGATGTTGTGCAGAAACCGCAGCGAGCCCGCGACCGAGCGGTACTGGTCGTTGATCGTCGAGTCCAAATGGCCCTCGTATGCGTTGGCGATCAGCGAGCCGGCGGGCTGAAAATCCGCATCCCGCCACTGCCGCAACAGCAAGCCCTGCTGCAGCAGCACGGCTTCCTTCGCTGCGATGTCCGCCGCCGGCACCTCTGCAAATTGAAGATCCATAAAGAGCCGGCGATACACCGAAAATCCATACCCGCGAAAGAGAGCAGCGTGCATCTCGTGGGTGTGCAGCAGCAGCTGCGCTTCAATGCGCTCTACACCTGGCGAGTGCTGCAGCAGCGCGATGAGGTGGTCGAGCAGAGTCGCTTCAATCTCCGATTGCGCGTAGCCGTACCGGCTGTCCCGGAGTGCGAAGACGTCGCCGATGACCGCTTTGCGTTCCTCGTAGACGCAGAAGGTGTAGCCGATCACGCGGCCGTCCTCAACCGCGACGAAGCCGGGCAGAACGCGCGCGTCAAGATACTGCAGCAGCAGATTGGCTGACGCTCGGTAGTCCCAGTGCAGCCGTTCGGCCCATACCTGGCTTTCCGCTTCCAGCACCGGGCGCAGGCTCGCTGCCGAAAAATGCCGTAGATCCAGAATCTCCAGCGGCACTCGCTCGGTCTGTGCGGGGGAGCTCATGGCTGTGTGTCTCCGCGAGTCGGGGCTGGTCGGAATCCCACGTCGTCTCCGCAGAATACTCCCCTGCGCTGTGACCTGTTGTTCGACGCGTGCCCTGTTACCAATCTACTGCCCGCAGACGGCCGGGTTTGCTATCTGGCGTCCACGACATACACAATCAAGCCCTGCTCCGGAACGGTAAACAGCACCTGGAAGTGCCGCCCCGCCAAACGCGCCGGAAGCTCGCGCGCGAACGGCTCCCTCGATACCAGTAGGTGCCGCTCCAACGGGATTTGGCCGCGGTCGTAGTCGAGCACGCGGGTGTTCAGGTAGAAATCGAGCCCGTAGGTGATGTCTCGACGGACGCGAAACACCGCAACCGGGCCGTCTGCCGGGGTGAACTGCGCGAGCGCGACCGCCAGCGGCCGCGGTGAGTAGGTGAGGTCGAGCACCTGGATGGTTCGCTTGCTGGCGGCGAGCGCGGGCACTCCAAAGACGGGTCCCACGCCGAAAATGAAAATCAGCAACACAACAAGCGGCACCATGGTCGCCGCACGGAGACGCGGCAAACCAAACCGCGCCACCACGATCACGATGAGCAGCATCGCGCCCAGACCTGCCATGGCTGCCGCAAGCGCCACGCGAAAGGGAGGGTGCATCTGGTCCTGCAGGAAGTACTCGGGAGCCAGCAGTACAAAGGTCGTGAGCAGCCCGGTCAACAGCGCGTGCGACAGCAGCAGCCATGGTGCAGGCCCCTTGGTCCGCATGCGGTTCAGGTAGTCGGCCGTCAGGATCGTGAGCGGTGGGATGGACGGCAGGATATAGCCGGGCAGCTTGGAGGCGGATGTCGTGAAAAAGAGAATGGGCAGCAGCGCCCAGATGACGAGAAACTCCGGAAAGGCATCGCCCGCCCGCTGAAAGCCGCGGTAATGGCCCTTCGACCGGCGCGCACGCCACTCGGCGAAGCTGCCTCGCACGGCCGACGCGAACGCGGCAACGGCAACCACGGTCCACGGCATGAGCGAAAGCAGGACGACCGGCAGGTAGAAGCCCGACGATTGCTCGTGCTCAAAACGGTTGGTGGCAAAGCGCTCAAGGTTGTGTTCGAGAAAGAAAACGCGCAGGAAATTAGGGTTACGCCGCTGCACGGCGATAAACCATGGCAGCACCATGGCCAGGTACAGCAGCGCGCCCGGCCACCACAGGGTGCGGCGGATGACCGTCCACTCTCGCCGCAGCGCGGCAAAGGCGCCGATAATAACGAGCGCGAGAAACGGTGCGACCGGCCCTTTGGCCAGCGTGGCCGCGCCGAGAAAGAAGTACAGGTCAAAGAGCCAGAACTTGGAATCAGTCTCGTACCAGGCGTACCAGCCCAGCATCGCGATGCCGAACGGCGCGGCCAGCTGCATGTCCGTCGAGGCACCCCGGGCAAAGCTCAGGATGCCCGCGCAGGATGCGGTAATGAGCGCGGCATCGAGCTGGCCGCCCGGCCGGAAGCGCTTCATGTGCATGTAGATCAGCACGACCAGCGTTGCGGCGATGCTGGCAGAAGGCAGCCGCGCCGACCAGTCGTGGACGCCGAACTCCTTGAAGGAGAACATGGCGCGCCAGTAGTACAGCGCCGGTTTTTCAAGCCAGGGTGTGCCGTACAGCACCGGTGTGACGTAGTCGTGGCGGGCCAGCATTTCGCGCGCGACCTGCGCGTAGCGAGGCTCGTCGGCACCGACGAGGCCTAGACCGGCACCCCCGAACAGCGGCACCAGCCCGTAGAACAGCACGATCGCGGTGAGCGCGACCAGGGTGAGGACCTCAAGCAGCGTGGATTGGGACCACAGGTGGTCCCGCCATGAGCCTGGGCGCACCACGGTCTGCGCTCTGGTCTGGGTTCTGTTCTGGGTTCTGGGCACCGGCGTACTCACCTTAGGGGCGCTCCGTCTGCAGGGATCGAGATACGGATCGAGACAGGGATCGAAACACCGACCGAGCGCGGCAGTCAGCACCGTTGGGGCGGCGCACAAGCGATCGATGCCGGGTCAGTCCTGCGCTCCCTGGGCGGCCTGCTCAGCAGGCGGCTCGGCGATCGGCTTGGCCGGATCTTCCGCCTGCGCGGGCGCGTACTTGTTGCGTTTGCGCGAGCGTGTCATTAGTTCGTCGATCCGCCCGGTCATGCGCTCGGAGCGGTCCGCGTGGAAGGCCAGATCGGGCACGTGGCGCTTGCCCATGCGGTCCTTCAGCTCCGCACGAATCCATCCCCGGGCCGCGATCAGCCCCTCGACAGTCTTCGCTTCGGAGGCGACATCGTCCACCCGCACCCAAACCTCAGCCGATTTGCCGCCCGGGTTCAGCAGCACCTGCGTCACGTGCGACGAAGCGATGCGCGGGTCTGAGAGGTCGCCCAGGATCATCGCGTCGATCTCCTCGCGAATGGTTTCCGCGACCCGATCCTGGTGGTACTTGCGCGCCCGTTGTTCCGGCATTGTGTGTCCCCTGTTCCCCGCAGCGGCTCTCGGTCGAGGCGCCCATACCGGCTGCCCTGACGATGCGCCGGCTGGTACACCTTCTAGTCTACAAACTCGCACCAGCTATCGGTAATGACGGCGCTCAGCTCGGCCACAATGCGCTCGGCCGCATTCTCGACCTGCTGCATTTGCCCGGTGAGGTAGGAGCGCGAGCCGGAAATCGCCGCCACGCCGATGACAGCTGTCTGCCAGGTCACTGCTTCGTCCAGTTCGGCGACCGACACGTTGAAGCCGTGCCTGAGCTTGTCTTTCAGGCTCCGTACGACCTGGCGGCGGTCCTTGAGCGACTGCGCGTGTTCGATCCGAAGCTGGAGCGTGAGGGTGGCCAGGGGCATGGGATGAGACGGGCGGCTTCGCCTCGCGTTCCATTGGAGGGTACAGCGTTCTTGGGTAATACATCAGCCTGGGCGCAAGCGGAGGAGCTGCTTTCTGCATGCGCTCAGGCGGATGGCACCTCAAACAAGCGGGACTTAGCTTGCCTGGCGGACCTCGGCTTCAATCGCGCTCCACTCGTCATTCGGCAGACGCAGAGAGGCCGCCCGGGTGTTTTCCTCCAGGTGCGCAATGGAGGAAGTGCCGGGGATCGGCAGCATGACCGGCGAGCGATGGAGCAGCCAGGCCAAAGCCAACTGGGAGACTGTCGCACCATGGCGCTTGGCCGCGGTGTCGAGCGGACCGCCCTGCCGGGCCAGCTTGCCGGCCGCGACCGGGAACCACGGGATAAATGCGATGCCGTGTGCTTCGCAATACTGGAGCGTGTCTTCGTGCTGGCGGTCGCCGATGTTGTAGAGATTCTGCACGCTTGCGATCTTGACGACCTTTTGTGCCTGCTCGATCTCGTGCGGCTTTACCTCGGAGAGGCCTACATGGCGGATTTTTCCCTGCCGCTGCAGCTCCGCAATGGGTTCAAGCGACTCTTCGACGGGCACCTTCGGGTCGATGCGGTGCAGCTTGCCACAGGTCGAGGCGCTCGACCTTAAGGTGGCGCAGGCTCATCTCGACCTGCTGGTGCAGGTACTCAGGGCGGCCAACCGGGCGCCACTGCCCCGGACCCATGCGCGCGTTTCCGCCCTTGGTCGCGATGACTAAACCATCCGCATAAGGGTGCAACGCCTCGGCGATCTGCCGTTCGTTGATCTCCGAGCCATACGCGTCTGCTGTGTCGATAAAGTTGATGCTGAGCTCCAGGGTGCGCCGGAGCACCCGCAGCGCTTCGGACGGGTTCTTGGGCTCGCCCCAAACGCCCTCGCCGGTCAGGCGCATGGCTCCATAACCGAGGCGATAGACGGGCAAATCACCGCCTAATTGGAACGTTCCACTCTCGGCGGCGTTGGCCGCCATATCCTGCAAACTTGTTGTTGTCGCCATATGAGTTTGATGAGTTTCGGACGCTTTCGGCTTCAGCGTCCCCGCGTCCCAGCGAGGGAAAAGCCGGTTTGCGCGGAGAATTTTCTGATCCGTGTACCTGGCTACTCCGCGCTGGTGGCCTGCAGGCGGGCCAGCTTTGCGGGGTCAGGCGGCGGCGTGAGGGCGCTGATGCCGAACAGGCACAGGAGCGCGACGGCGACAGCGGGCACGATCGCGTCCCGCTGCGCGAGCAAGGCCGGCAGGTGCCGGTGGACCAGCGGCGTGTCCCAGAACACGGTGATGACGGTTCCCGCGGCGATCGCCGAGACGGCGCCTGCCGCGTTGGCCCGGCGCGAATAAAAGGCCGCGAGCACGACCGGCGTGAGCGTGGCTGAGTAGATGGTGTAGGCATACAGTGTTGCCTTGAGCACTGAGCCTGTGCCGAGCGCCTGGTAGAGCGACCATATGCCCATCAGCACGACGGTGAGCCGCGACACGATCAGCACCCGCTTGTTTGAGGCCCTCGGTGCCAGGTAGCGCACGTAGATGTCATTGACCACGTTGGTCGCCGGTGAAAA
>CAXUDF010000090.1:0-13957 GCA_964249695.1 uncultured Acidobacteriaceae bacterium | reverse complement strand
GCCATGGACGAGGACTACCTCCGCGCGCTCTCCTACGGCCTGCCGCCGACCGCCGGCGAAGGCATCGGCATCGACCGTTTGGTCATGATCCTCACCGGCGCCCGCTCCATCCGCGACGTGATCCTCTTCCCCTTGCTGCGCCCGCAGGCAGGCTAGGCGCGCCGCGCAAGTTCTGCGACGCGCTTGCGGCAGGCCGCATCTCTTCGGCGACAGGAGACATGCGCCATGCCGAAAGCAATCCGTTTCAACCAGCTGGGCGGCCCCGAAAACCTTCATGTGGAAGACCTGCCGGAGCGCAAGCCCGGTCCAGGTGAAGTTCTGCTCAAGGTAGAAGCAGTGGGCCTCAATCGAGCCGAGAGCATGTACTACCACGGCCAGTACCTGGAGAAAACAAACCTGCCTTCCGGCCTCGGCTACGAGGCCATCGGCAAAGTACTCGCCGTCGGTCCCGAGGTCGATCCCGCCCTGACCGGCAAGCGCTTTGGCACCATTCCGGGTTTTTCAATGAGCCAGTACCCAGTACTCGCTGAAGAGGCCGTCGTTCCCGCCGAGGTTCTGGCTGCCGTTCCCGAGTCTTTTTCCGCGGTCGAGGGTGCCGCTGTCTGGATGCAGTACTGCACCGCCTACGGCGCGCTGGTAACCTTCGGCAAAGTGGCTGCCGGCGACTTTGTGATCCTCACCGCTGCCAGCTCGTCGGTCGGGCTTGCGGCCATCCAGATCGTCAAGGCACAGGGCGGCATATCTATTGCCACCACCCGTACCTCCGCCAAGAAAGACCAGTTGCTGGCCCTCGGCGCCGATCACGTCATCGTCACCGACGAGGAGGACCTGGTCGCCCGCGTGCAGTCCATTACCGGCGGCAAGGGTGCGCGCATTGTCTTCGACCCGGTGGGCGGCGACTTTATGAACACGCTCGCGCAGGCCACCGCTGCCGGCGGCACTATCTTTCTGTACGGCATGCTTTCCGGCAAGCCTACGCCCTTCCCTATGGCGGCCTTTGCCCGGACTATCGGCATGTTCGGCTATACCTTCAACGAACTGCGCGGCACCCCGGATTGGGAGACCATGAAGACGTACATCTACGATCGACTGGTGGATGGATCCTTCAAGCCGACGATTGCCAAAACCTTCCCCTTTGACCAAACCGTGGAAGCCTACAAGTACCTGGAAAGCAACGAGCAGATCGGCAAGGTCGTCATCACCCTGTAGCTGTGGGTGAGGTTTTTCTGGCGGGGGCAGGTGGAAGAGCGGTCTTTTTCGCGGTCAGGGCAGGGCCAAGCTGCCGGCCCTGACCGTGGAGGCATACCCAAGTGCAGCGCGGAGCGCTTCTCAAAGGATTGGGCTGGACGAAGCCGTCCTCCTACTTCATCTCGACAACCTGCGGGCTCATCTGCGGGGCGAATGCAATCCGGTTGCGCCCTTCCTGCTTGGCGCGGTACAGCGCTGCATCGGCCAATTGCACCGCCAGCTCCGCCTGGGGCTGATTGTGGTCGAGCCACGCCACGCCGAAGGAGCAGGTCACCTGAATCTGCTGGCCCGCATGCTCCACCCGGCGCGAGGCCACCGCTTCCCGAATCGCTTCCACGCGCGCCAGCGCATGCGAGGGCTGCAGCCCGGGGATGATGATCAGCAGCTCCTCACCGCCGTAGCGGCCGACCGAGTCGCCCGGCCGCAGCGTGGCGCGGAAGCGCTCGGCGCACTCCTGCAGCACGGCGTCGCCGGCTGCGTGCCCGTAGCGGTCGTTTACCGACTTGAAATGATCCAGGTCCGCCATGATGACGCTCAACATCGTGCCGCTTTCAAGCGCCGCATCACGCATCAGGCGCAGCACCTCAAAGATCGCCGAGCGGTTCAGCAGGCCGGTCAGCGCGTCACGCCGCGCGGTTTCCACCAGCTCGCGCTGCGTGCGCTCCAGCTCCGCCTTCTCGGCCAGCAGCTGCGCGGTTTGCCGGTCCACCTTATTCTTCAGGGTCGCTTCGCTTGCTTTCAGCTGCCGCAGGCTCAGCCGCCATGCAGAAAAGCCGAGCAGCAGCGCCAGCAGAAGGGCCACCACCTTGGAACGGTCGCGCTGGTACCAGGGAGGCAGCAGCGTAAAGGTGTAGTGGACCGGGTTTGAGACTGTGCCGACCCGTTTGTCCAAAGCCTGCACGCTCAGAGTGTAGTCGCCCGGCACCAGCCCCGAGAAGCGCAGGTGGTTTGAGCCGGCAGTGATCCACTGCGACTGCACCGGCTCAAGCCGGTACTGGAACTGCACGGCGCGCGGCCGGCCGTAGTAGGTGGAAAATAACTCTGCGGTAAGCTCCGGCTCCTTCAGCTGCAGGCGAAGCGGTCGGCCGGCCTGGAGCTCCCGCCCGCCGAGGCGCACCTCGCGGACGCTGACCTCCGGCACCGCCACCCGGAAGAGCCGTTCCGGGTGTAGCAGGTGCGAGAGCCCGGCCGCCGTACCGAACCACATGGAGCCATCCGCATCCTCGAGAATGCTCGACGTATCGGTGTCGTCCGAGATCAGCCCGTCCTCCTGGGTGCAGTGCACCCAGCGTTGGCCGTCGAACACAAACAGGCCCAGGTCGGTACCGACCCACATCCAGTGACGGCGATCAAAAGTAACCGAACTTATATCGTCGGAGCCGATCGTGGACTCGGGTATCGTGCCGAGCACCTGCGCGTGGTCGCCCACCATACGGAGGTGCAGCAAGGGCGTCGGCAGAGGCGCCTGCAGCCAGAAAGTTCCGTCCGGGGCAGCCGACAGCACCGGGTAATCCATCAGCTTGGACCCATCGGGAAACTGTATGTGCGTCCAGCGGTCCCCGGCAAAGCGATAGATGCCGCCCGAAGCCGTGAACCACAGGGCCCCCGCGGGGTCACGGGTCACGCTCCAGGCATTCTGCACCGGAGCACCGGCGTCGTGCACGGGGCGAAGGAAGCGCCAGCCGTCCTCCGCAGATACGGAGCCCACCCCCCGGGCCGAGCAGACCCACACGCGCTTGCCTTCGCCGTCGCTCCACACCCTGTAGACGAAGCCCAGAGTGTCGGCCACGGTATGCGCTTGCCGCGTCGCAGGATCAAAGTCCACCAGCGTGCCCCGGCTGGTACCCGCCCAGAGGTGTCCGCGGCCGTCGAGCGAGACGCTTTGCGTCCCGCGCAGCTCCTGGCCGGAGCCCATCTGCAGCGCTCGGCCGCGCGCCTCGTCCAGCAGATCAAGGTTGTTGGTCTCTGCGATCCAGAGCCTCGCCTGTTTGTCGCGCAGCACGGAGGAGATGACATTGCTGCTCAGGCCCTCGGAGCGCGTCCAGCCCTGCCAGTTGCTGTAGCCCAGCCACCGCCAAATCCCTCCGCCCATCGGCGCAAGCCACAAGCCGCCGTCTCTCGCGAAGAACATTGCCGTGATCTGGCTCGGGGGCAAACCGCTCGCGGAGCCCAGACGGCTCCACTTGCCATCTTTGAGGCGCGCCAGGCCGTCCGGTACATTCGCCAGGATGGAACCATTCGGGTCTTCAGCAAGGGTGCTGTCATCCAGCTCCGGCACCTCCATGTTCGACGGATCGCCGTAGCGGACGACGAAGTGGAGCTGAGCATCGAGTCGCAGCACCTCGCCTGTTCCGCGCGCCCACAGGGTGCCGTCGCGCGCAAGCAGGAGCGCCGTCCAGCGGTTTGCGGGAACCCCGCGGGAGGCGTCCCAGACGGAGACCGCAGCGCCGCCGAAGCGATCCGGATGCAGTTCGCACACCCCAGTGCCGCAGCCGGCCCACAGGCGCCCGTGGCCGGCGTCCGGGATCAGGCTGTTGAATCCCTCAGGCGAGCGAGCGCTCGGACCCGACAGCTGCAAAGGCGCCACCGACCAGCTTCGGCCGCCGTCTGTGCTGTGGACTCGATCCAGCTGCCCGGCTCGCAGCAGAAACAGGGTGTCCGGCTGTTCGGGCAGCGAAGCCAGGGCGATGCCGCCCTCCAGCAGCAGGCTCTGCTCAATGGCAGGCACAACGTGCAGCACCTGATCCTGCCCGAAGTACACCAGCTTTTTGGCACCAAGGACCCAAACACGTCCCTGGCTGTCGGCGTGCATCGCCGTAACTGCGCCGTACTCGGCGTCGCGGTAGCTCTCCAGCCGGGTAAAGCGGCTGCCGTCTGCCTGGAACAACCCATTCTCTGTTCCAGCCCACAAAACGCCCTGCCGGTCCTGTACCAGCGCGCTGACATCCTGATTCAGCAGGCCGTCTACCTGCCCAAACTGCGCAAAGGTGTAGTGCTGTGCGAGGCATTGCAGGCAGGCGAGCAGCAGCAAGCAGCCAAGCTGCAGCCCCCTCACCCACACCGGAACGCGACCAAGCGCCTTCACCGTCTCACACATCCATCCTTGTGCGCCGCTTTAGCCTTTTACAAAGAGTGATCCCGCTCCGTACCGCTGCCGGCGCACCGGACCTGCCGCTGACGGCCCATTGCGGGAGAGTACGAAAGGCTTTATCGAAACGCAATCGTTATCTGCTAGCGAATCGTGGTGGAAAGGGGGCCGCGTCCCGAAATGGCTCTCACTCCCCCAGCAAAAAGCGCCGGGTACTGGAAGCGCGCCCGGTCGCGGCATCGCACTCGATCAGGGTCGCGCTCATACGGGGGTCATCCCTGGCCTGCTCAAACCGCGCGGGCATCCCGGTCAGAAAGCGATGGAGCACCTGCTCTTTCTCGACGCCGATCACGCTGGCATAGGGCCCGCTCATGCCGACGTCGGTCTGGTAGGCGGTGCCGCCCGGCAGAACCCGGTCGTCCGCGGTCGGTACGTGGGTGTGGGTGCCCAGAACGGCGGTGACCCGTCCGTCCAGGTACCATCCCAGCGCGGCTTTCTCGCTGGTGGCTTCCGCGTGGAAGTCCACCAGGATGACGCGGGAGCGCAGGCCGGCGAGGATGCGGTCCGCGGTCCGGAAAGGATCGTCGTTGGCGGCCATAAACACCCGGCCCTGCAGGTTGATGACGGCGTAGGCCTCCCCGCCGGGCAGCTGCCCCTCATACCAGCCGAAGCCCGGGGTGCCCTCAACGTAATTTGCCGGGCGCAGCACGCGCCTTGCCCGGTCGCGGCTGTCGGGAGCTGCCGACTGCATGTACTCAATGATTTCGCGCTTGTCCCACACGTGGTTGCCGGTAGTCAGCACGTGTGCGCCCAGGTCAAAGAGCTCTTCTGCCGTGGTCGGCGTCACGCCAAAGCCGCCGGCAGAGTTTTCAGCATTAATCACGAGCAGATCGACCTGCTGGTCAGCCACCAGGGCCGGCAGGTGCTCGCCGACGATGCGGCGGCCGGCGTGGCCGAATACGTCGCCTACAAAGAGAATGCGCAAAAGAACTCCGGCCGGGATCGTCGGCGAAGCTGATGCTAGCATGTCCACCGGGGCGCTCCGGGGCGGACCGCGCGATTCCAATAGACACCCGGCAGATGAAAGGGTAGCTTCAGACTAGAAATTGGCTAAGTGCTTGATAAGAGGGGTGCAACTGAGATGGCTACAAATACTCGCTTCGCGACCGGTATGCATACACTTGTGCTGCTGGCACGGCAGCCGGAGCAGCTTCATTCCTCAGAAACACTGGCCGGTAAGTTACAAACAAACGCGGTAGTGATTCGGCGCATCCTGGCGCAGCTGCAGCATGCTGAACTGGTGCGGAATCATAAGGGCCCGGCGGGAGGGTCAGAGCTGGTGCGCACCGCCGACTCAATCAGCCTTGCGGACGTCTACTGCGCGATCGAACACTCTTCTCTGTTTCACGACGCAAGCGTCCACGGGACAGACGCCCGCAAAATTACGGGCGAGTTGCGGCGTATTCTTACTGTCGCAGAGCAGGCACTGCTCGACTCCCTTGGCGAGGTGACGCTTGAGGAGATCGTGAAACGGACTGCTGCGAAAAACGGCAACGGGCATAGCAACGGGCACGCAAATGGCACCGGGAACGGCACCGCGAACGGCAACGGTCATCGCAAGGTGAACGGGACCCGCAGCAAAGCCTAGTCCGGCAGGCCGACCAGAACCGCGCCGCCTTCCATTTGCACAGGATAAACGGCGACCGCCTCTGCTGGATCGTGGTCAGCTTGACCGCTCTGCAAGTCGAAGGCCCATGCGTGCCAGGGGCACAGAACCTTGCCGTCCTCGATCCAGCCTTCGGCGAGCGGTCCCTGTCGGTGAGGGCAGACGTTATCGAGGGCGGCTAGACGGCCATCGAGATTCGCCAGGCAGATCTGCCGCCCTTCTACCATGTACTCGCCCAGCGAACCCCGCGCCGGCGACTCCTCTTGTGTGCATAGCTGTACAAAACGCAAATGATGCTCCCTCCGCCCTCGCCATCCTAGGCCAGTAGACTTGCGTCTACCAAGGATTTCTCCCCCTGGAGGCAGCCCCCGTTATGAGCAATCGCCTGAAGCGACCTTCGCCTTCAGCCCGGCTCGCGCCAAAGAGTTCGCCTGGCACCCGGCCCACGCCGCCAGCGAGCACGGAGGTTGCGCAGCCTCCGCAAATCAAGCCGAAACTCAGTTGGATCCTGAGCATCTTCGGTACGCTTTTCCTGCTGGCGGTGCTGGTTGCCGGCCTGTCTGCATGGTGGATGCTGCGGCCCCTGCACCATCACTAGAGTTCTGCCGGGATTAATATCGGGAATGGGTGCGCTTCCTGGATCATGACGCTTCAGGGGTAAAGTTACCAGCCTGATGCCTTCACCCTATGCTTCAAGGATACCTAGCAACTTGTTCTTCTGAAACGACATACCTGGAAAGACGGTCTGCATGGATCGCACCCGCAGAGTGGAAGCCGCAGCTTCGGCTAACACCTGGCGGAAGTCTGTCGTGACGGCGAGATCGCGGTCCTCGTTCAGCGCGCCTGCGTCAAGCCCCGGCCAGCGCCCATACACCTGCCCGCCCCGGACCGACGCGCCCAGAACCAGCATGACATTAGCGTGACCGTGGTCTGTGCCGCCGGTGCCGTTCTGGCGAACAGTCCGGCCAAACTCTGACATGGTGACAAGGACGATGTCTTCTCCATCCTGGCCCATATCGCGGCGGAATGCGGCGAGGCTGTCGCTCCACTCACGCAGACGGCCCGCCAGCTGACCAGTCGCCCCGCCCTGGTTCTGGTGCGTGTCCCAGCCGCCCATCTCGGCAAACGCGACTTCCACGCCAAGATTTGCTTTCATCAGCTGGGCGATGCCTTTCATGTTGTCGCCAAAGCTGTTATTCGGGTAAACGGCCCCGTGTGCCGGCTGGTAGTTGGCCGGCGCCGCAGAGCGCAGCATCCGGATAGCGTCGAAGGTTTCCGCCCCCGTGCCATGCAGGATGCTGTTCACGCTCTCGGCATACATGGAAGCAAAGCCGTCGGCACCGGACGGCACAGCGGCAGACGGCGACAGCTGCGGGCCGGCATGGTTCCCGGACTGAAACCCAGCCGGGTCGTGCACGCCAAAGTTGTCGACCCTGCCGACCGCTACCGCGGGGACCTGTCCGGCCAGGGTGCGCGGCACGGTTTCGCCGAGCGAGATCGCCCGAAATGCGCTCACCGGCTCTCCCCTCTTCGACTCTACGGGGGCGACGGCCAGCGCCCGGTTCAGCCAGCCGTCGGTCGTCGCCTTCACTCCGGGCGTGCCGCTTTCCATATAGTCCTGCGCGTCAAAGTGCGAGCGGGTCGGGTCGGGCGAGCCGCAGGCGTGCACAATGGCCAGCTCCTTTGCATCCCACAGCGGCTTTAGCGAGGCCATCGCCGGGTGCAGCCCGAAACGGCCGTCCAGGTCCACTACGTCCTTGGGCTGAATGGCGATGGAGGAGCGCAGGCTGTAGTACGCGCTCTCCTGGTAGGGCACCACCATGTTGAGGCCGTCCACCGCGCCGCGCTGGAAGACTACGACCAACCGCTTGCCGCGCCGCACACCCTCGGTTTGCGCGAGGACGGCCCGGGTCAACAGCGCCGGCACCATGGCTGTGCCGACCACCGCCAGCGCGCCGCCCCTCATAAAGATCCGTCGTGTGATTGGCATGGGCCACCTCAGTCGTTGGTGGAAACGCGCCTTTTGGGCGATAGTTGCGGCATGGCGACTAGGTCGCCCGTGCTTTAATGAGCCAGCAAGGAGCCGCGTGACCGAGAAATCCTTTGGGAATCCTGCCGCTGAGACAGGGATCCGCGCCCCCGCGCGCGCGGAAACGCACACCTATGAAGCATGACCTCACGCCCGCTGGGAAGCGCCTGCTGCTCATCTGCCTCGTCGGGTGGCTTGCGCGCCTTGTGGTCGTGGCGCTGCTGTACAGGGGTTTTCTCGCGCCGGAGCGCGACCACTGGGAGTTCGGCTACGAAATGGGCCACATCGCCCGCTCGCTCGCCACCGGGCATGGCTTTTCCGACCCTTTCTGGGGTCCGTCCGGTCCGACAGCGATGCTGACGCCCGTTGGCCCCGGGCTGATCGCTGCGTTCTTTCTGCTGTTTGGCGTATTTACGAAGGCCTCGGCGCTTGCCTATCTTGTGTGCAACACCCTGCTTTCCGCACTCACTGCCGTCCCCATCTACTACATCGCGCGGCGCATCTTTAGCGCGGGCACGGCTCTTGCAGCGGCCTGGACCTGGGCTTTTTTTCCGAACGCGATTAACCTCTCCGCAGGCACCATGTGGTATCACGGGTTGGCCGCTCTTGAGCTGTCCCTGCTTGTTCTGATCGCCCTTCAACTGGCCGGAGTTGGTTCGATTGGAGCGCCAGCCTTGGAGGGAGACCGGCTGCTGCTTTCGGCCGGCTTCGGCGTGCTGTTCGGCTTCTCCGCACTCACTACGCCGGTCGTGCTCGCCATCCTGCCTTTTGTTTTCGGCTGGATCGTCTTCCACCTTTCCAGGCAGCGAAAACGAGTCCTCCTGCCCCTGGTTGTCGGGTCGTGCTGCATCGCGGTGACGGTCCTGCCGTGGACACTCCGCAACGCGCTTGTGTTTCACAAGGCGATCCCGTTCAAAGACAATTTCTGGATGGAGCTGTGCGTCGGCAATGTCGGCGACGGCCTGCACTGGTGGAATGGCGCGCAGCACCCGGCCGGGAACCTCGCGGAGGCCGCCAGCTTTGCCCGGCTCGGCGAGCAGCCGTACCTTGCCCAGAAGCACGCGGAGGCGCTGGCCTACCTCCACACACACCCGGGGCAGTATGCAGTGCGCTGCCTGCGGCGCTTTGTCTTCCTATGGACGGGCTTCTGGAGCTTCAACCCGGCTTATTTGCACGAGGAGCCGCTTGACCCGCCCAATATCTTCTTCCTAAGCACGCTGTCTGCGCTTGCCGGCGCGGGACTGCGCCGCGCGTTGCGCGAGGAGCGCCGGGCTGCGGCGGTGTTGTGTCTGCTGATCTTCGCGGCGTTTCCACTGCCCTACTACCTGAGCCACCTGGATCCGGGCTACCGTCATCCGCTCGATCCGCTGCTGGTGATCCTGGCTTGCTACGCAGTGGAGGGATGGCTGGCGCGGCGGCGGGGCTTAACTGCGTCGGCTCTTTCTAAAGGCGAGCTTAGCCTGGCAGGTTAGAGAGGAGTTTCTACACCAGCCGCCGCCTAGTAGGCCGCTAGCGACGCAATCGCCTGAAAGATACGCTCGGCCTGCGGCAGGATCACATCCTCCAGCACGGGCTGGTAAGCGACAAAGGTGTCCATGCCGGCGACGCGGCGCACCGGGGCGTCCAGGTCCTCAAACAGCTCGTCGGCGATGCGCGCGGCGATCTCGGCGCCGTACCCCCAGCTCTGCATGTCCTCGTGCGCTACCAGCACGCGGCTGGTTTTGCGGACGGATGCGGCAATCGCCTCCCAGTCGTACGGGCTCAGGGTGCGCAGGTCCAGCAGCTCCACATCAATGCCCAGCTCGCGCTCGGCCCGCTGCGCCGCCTGCAGCGCGCGGGGCACAACCGCACCGTAGGTGATGACGGTCATGCCTTCCCCGCTGCGTACTGTTGCGGCTTTGCCAAACGGGATCATGTACTCCGGCCCGGGATCGAGCCCCTTCGCATACGGCTCGCGATAGAGCCGCTTGTGCTCCAGGAACAGCACCGGATCATCGCAGCGGATGGCCGTTCTGAGCAGCCCGGCCGCGTCACTGGCGTTCGACGGCATGACGACCCGGATGCCCGGCGTGTGCGTGAACATGACCTCGCCCGACTGCGAGTGATAGATGGACCCGCCCGTGAGGTAGCCGCCGATGGGGCAGCGAATCACGAGCGGCGCCGAGAAAGTGCCGTTCGACCGCCAGCGGATGTTTGACAGCTCATTGCGCATCTGGTGCAGCGCGGGCCAGATGTAATCGAAGAACTGGATTTCGACGACCGGCTTCATGCCCCGGACAGCATAGCCAAGCGCCCGGCCGACGATGTTCGCCTCCGCCAGCGGCGAGTTGAAGACCCGCTCCGCGCCGAACGCAGTCTGCAGCCCTGCGGTAACCTTGAACACGCCGCCCTTGCCCTTGATCTCGCCGGCGCGCAGGGCTTCGTCACGGCTTGCGTCCGCGACATCCTCACCGTAGACGATGATGCGCTCATCGCGGCGCATCTCCTCGTGCAGGCAGGTGTTGATCGCCTCCAGCATGGTGCGCTGCTTGGCGTTTTCGGCCGGGTTCAATTCGGTCTGCAGGTTCGGGTCCGAGGGGTCCCACTGCTCGGAGTACACGTGCCGGGGGATGCTGCCGATCTCCGGCAGGGCCGCGAGCACAGCCCGGTCTGAAGCCGCCTGGACTTCGGCATCGACGCCCTGCTCGAGCCCTTCAAGGCCGGGCCGGTCAAGCAGCCTTTCGTTCAGCAGAAACTCGCGAAACCGGGGCAGCGGATCCCGCAGGCTGTCCGCTTCGATCTCGCGCGCGCTGCGGTACAGGCGCTCGTCGTCAGACTCGGAGTGCGAGTACGGCCGCACGACGTGGCCGTGCACAAACGCCGGCCCATGGCCCCCGCGGCACCAGGCGACGGCCTCGCGCATGGCGGCGTAGCTCGCGATTGGATCAGTCCCGTCAACTTCGGCAAAGTAGAAGTTTGGGAAGTTCTGCACCAGCTTCGAGATAGAGCCGCCGGGCGTGTTGACCTCAACCGGGGTCGAGATGGCGTAGCCGTTGTCTTCAATGACGTACAGGACCGGCAGCTTCTGGTTGGAGGCCGTATTGAGCGACTCCCAGAACTCACCCTGGCTGGTGGAACCCTCGCCGATCGAAACGTAGGTGACCTCGTCGCCGTGAAAGCGGACGTCCTTGAAAGCGCGGTAGTCGCCCTCGTGCTTCGCGGCCGCCTCGGGGTGCCGCGCGAAGTAGCGGCCCGCCTCCGCGCAGCCGATCGCATGGAGACACTGGGTCGCAGTCACCGAGGAGGAGGAAACGATGTTGAGCCTGGTGTTGCCCCAGTGGCAGGGCATCTGGCGGCCGCCGCTCGAAGGATCGTCAGCCGCGCCGACCGCCTGCAGCAGCAGCTCCTCCACGGTTGAGCCAAGGGTCAGGCAAAGAGCGCGATCGCGATAGTACGGGAAAAACCAGTCGTAGCCGGGCCTGAGCGCCATACCCGCCGCGACCAGCAACGCCTCATGGCCTGCGCAGGAGATCTGAAAGAATATTTTTTGCTGCCGTTTGAGCTGGATTTCGCGGTCGTCGGTCCGCCGGGACAGCAGCATCAGGCGGTAGAAGGAAACAAGCTGGTCGGGGAGGAGCCCGGCCCAGCGGTCGGGCCCAGACGTTTGCGGCCCGGACGCGTTCGGCGCGGCCTGCTCCGCTGGTCCCGCCAAGGTCAAATCGCCCACCGCCATCGAACCGCCTCCCCTACTGCACCGCTCCAGTGTATAGCGCGGCGCAGGACGGTTGGGAAGCGCCGGAGTTGTCCTGCTTTGGCTCAGTAGCCTCGCATTTTCTCCTTCACGCTCTTTGCCAGCTTCTCGATCTCCTCACTCTTCTTCATCACCGGGATCGACAGCTGGTCCTTGTTGCTCTTGCTCACCTCGTCGCGAAGCTGCTCGGCCAGGTGGAACAGCTTTTCTGTGTCAGCTACCAGCTGCCTTTGCCGTTCGGAGTTGCGCCGCTCGGCCATCTGCTCCTGCATGGCAGGGTTGGCCAGGGGTCCTTCATGCTCGCCCTCAATGTTGTGCGTGTTGACTGAGGGAGTGTTGGGCGAACCCAGAGGCGTGTTCTGCGCGTGACTGCCCACCAGACTGCCCAGCAGGGTCGCCGGTACAACGAGTACCAGCAGGAGCCGCCGGGCATCCCAGCAACGGGCACGAAGATGGCGCAAAGTAGTGCAAGACGGGGTCCACCGCATACCGCCCACCTCAACTTTTTCCTAAAGGATTGCCCGCAATGCTACTCCTTTTTTCTGAATCTTCGACGGCGGTCCTGCACCATCACCTGCGCGATCTTTTGTCTCCGGACAAGCTGTTTGAGCTGGCGCAGCACCTGTTGATCGATGTGCTGCCCAAGCTAGTCATCATCCTGGTGCTGGCGTGGATCCTTATTCGGATTCTGAGCTTTTTCACAGACCGGATGGCGCGGATCGCGGAAAAGCACGCCGCGGCATCAAGCCGCGTCTCGCAGGCGCGCACCTTGTCCTCTGTGCTGCGCGCCACCGGCATCGGCGTCATCGGCACGTTGGCGACTCTTGAGATTTTGCCGCTGCTGGGCTTCAATCTGGCACCGCTGCTCGCTTCCGCGGGTGTCGCAGGGGTGGCGATCGGCCTGGCCTGCCAGACCGTCGTGAAGGACTGCCTCAATGGCATGCTGGTGCTGGTGGAGGATCAGTACAACGTCGGCGACGTCATCAAGGTCGCCGGATTGAGCGGCCAGGTAGAAGCGATGAGCCTGCGCAAAACCACCCTGCGGGACGGCGACGGCACGCTCTACATCATCCCCAACTCACAAATCACCACGGTCGCCAATATGACGCGGGACTACTCGGTCGCGACGGTCAATGTCGAGGTCGACTTCTCGGCCGATCCGGACCAGGTGATGCAGGTGCTGCGCGAAGCAGCCATGGGCGTGCGCAACGATCCTGCCTTCCGGGATGACTTTCTGGAGGACCCAACGCTGCTCGGCGTGGACGCGATCAAGGGCTCGCAGGTGACCTACCCCATCATTCTGAAGACGCGGGCGAACCGGCAGTGGGGCGCGAAGCGGGAGTTGCAGCGCCGCATCCGGCTGGCGCTCAGCGAGCACGATTTCCTGCCCGGCGACCCGCTGCGCGTATTTAACCCGCGCGGAACGGAATCCGTTCCGTCACAGCCGCGGCATGAGGAGCAGGCCGCGCCGGACCCAACCACTCTGCGCGCGCAGGAGGTAAACCCGTTTACCGGGGAGGGTTTGTAGCGGTCGCATGCGCTTGGACGGTTACTCTTCCGGCCCGACTTGCTCCCAAAGCCATGCAAGGTCGAGATAGATGGGGGACTCGACGGCTTGTAGCCGCGCCCCGTCGAAGGATCGCCAGTCGCCCTGCGTCCGAACCTCGGCTGTTTGGGTAGCAGGGTCGAGAAGCCAGATGTTCTTGACGCCCATGCTCTCGACATCACGGGCGCGGTCCTTCAGCTCCCTGTAAGTGTCGCTATCTGATAGAACTTCGATCGCAATGAGTGCGGCCTTGGTGATGACCTTTCGGGGAACAGGGCCAGCCGGCAGCACCGACGCGTCCGGGAGGCGAACTTTCGTTACGCTGACCTGTGTTCGACTTTCTGCAAAAACCTGGATGCTCCACTCAGCTTCGTGCATGCCGAACCACCAGCCAAGGATCATTTGGGTTCTGCCATGCGCGGGGCAGACCACAGGCTTCTCCTTGAGAACGCCGTCGATGAACTCGACATCCGGCCTGTAGCTCGTCGATAAGTACTCTTCCAGTGAAACGAGCGCCGCAACTTCACTCATGGCCGCTCCTCAACGAAGCAAATTTGAAGTCAGGATACCCGCTGCTGGAGAATCCTGTCCTCTTGCGAATGGGCACCCATAAAGCTTTAGGCACCCTCGATTGCGCGCAGCAGTTGCTC
>CAXUDF010000089.1:6794-14010 GCA_964249695.1 uncultured Acidobacteriaceae bacterium | reverse complement strand
CAAACTTTTCCTTGCCCATCTCAAACTCTCCTCAAACTTGATCGATCTACCACTGTCAGCACGATCACCCCTGCGGCAGCTGGTCAGTAGTACGCGTACACCTTCAAAAACTTTGCCCGCAGCTCAGGCGCGACCTTTTCTACCAGGCTCAAATACTGTTCGCGGACATGCCCGCGGTCCGAGTCGCCGAGCCGGGCGTACGCGCTCGATGCGCCGGCCCCCAGCAGCCCGCTCGCCAGGATCGCCTCGAACTGCCGCGCCCGCAGCTTGGCTCGCGTCAACCGCCGCAGAAACTCAGGAATCTGCCCGGGAGCAAACGTGTGTTCGAGCGAGGCAAAGACCGTGTGAAAGGTTGACTCGTCCTGGATGGGAAGCACTGCCTGCTCAAACATCGTTCCGCGTCACTCCGCACTCACGAACTCTGGATTTTTTGGAGCGGGAGACGGGAATCGGACCCGCGACCAACAGCTTGGAAGGCTGTGACTCTACCACTGAGTTACTCCCGCTTGTCCACGACCCATGCGAGCCGCTTACTGCTGAACTCTGGAGCTGATGATCGGGATTGAACCGACGACCTCTCCCTTACCAAGGGAGTGCTCTACCGACTGAGCTACATCAGCCCTTCCGCACGGCGAACCGCCTGCCGCGCCTGCTACCTCTACTGCCGTCGAGCCAGTACGATCCGGAGCGCAAAGCCGGCCAGAATCACCAGCACCCCGTACCGCAAACGGCCCGCCTCCATGGTAGCCCACACAAGCCCTCCCGTGGCGGCAAGAATCGCGAGAGCCGCGGCGACCCGCGGCGCGCCCTCAAGCCGCATCGAGCTTCCGGCTGCTACAAACTGTGGTGCACAGGGGAGGATTTGAACCTCCGTAGCTCCTAGGAGCGGCAGATTTACAGTCTGCTGCCATTAACCACTCGGCCACCTGTGCCCTGATGCGGTTTCCCGCACACTTCGGGAGACATCGGGCAGCTTCGCCCGCGTTCCCATCTTCTAAACCTGCTGTGTTCGCTTGGAGTGTGGAGCTGGCGAAGGGACTTGAACCCCCGACCGTCTGATTACAAATCAGATGCTCTACCAACTGAGCTACGCCAGCCTACCCGGGCGCAGCTTCTCGCACTGAGCAGCACCGTGTACGAATTCTGAGGCTAGCACAGGCGTACGAGCGGGGCAAACCTCACGCCTTCTCGAAAGATAGATCGACTTGGCGCCGGGGTACAAAGCGCCGTTTCTCAAACGAAGAACCATTCCAAGTCCAAACCCACTTGCCGGTCCACCAATCGCCAAGCGCTCTGTTCTTCTTGTTCGTCTGATTGAAGTTCCGGTAGATGGACGATCCCATGCCCAGCCCGCGGGCCTTTCTCTTCGCCTTGCACAAGTTGCGCAGATCCCAGCAGGTGCCTACTTCCGGTTGGTATCCAGGCGAGTAGACCGTGTAGTCAATCCTGATCCGCTCAATCTCCAAGCAGCCCGCCCTCTACTCACAAGCTGACGCCGGAGGTAACTGACGCACGCCCACACTTGCATGCTACTGTTTGCGCCAGGAAAAATCTCTTTGGAACGATCCTTGCGCCGTCCACCGCGAAATGGGGAACCTCTAAGCCGAATCTGCCTCCCCAACCGCTGAAGCAGCTTCCAGCCACGCCTTTAAACCAAACTCAAAACCCTGCGCGGGCTTTTGCTCCCCGCATGCTCCCGCTGCCTCCAGCCCCACCATCCCGTGGAGCAACGCCCAAAGCGCCACCGATGCCAACCCGGCCTGCGCCGGGCCGGTCAGGCGCTCTACCTGCCCACTTACAAAGCTCCAAAGCGCGCCACCCGCCTCAGCCGCCTCGGTGCTTTCCTTTTCCGGCAGCATCATGACCTCGTAGATGAAGTGGTGCTCGCGTGCGAATCCTACATAGCTCCATGCCATGCTCCGCACCGCCTCCACCGGAGACTTCCCTTCAGCCGCACAAAGCAGGCTCCTGTGGAGCTGCCGCGTGCTCTCTGCCGCCATCGCGCCTTCGAGCGCGGCTCGATCCGCAAAGTAGCGATAGAGCGCATTTGGGGCCAGCCCGAGCGATCCGGCAAGGCCCCGGATCGTGACGGCACGCATCCCTTCGCGCGCCAGCTGCTCCATGGCCGCTGAAAGAATCCTCGCTCGATCTGTCTTTGCAGGGTATGGCATACATGAACACTGTACATCTTGACGATTCTTCCGGCTTAGATGTACGCTGTCCATATTGAAGATGTGCTGTGTACAGCTTCCGAGGAGGAGAATTATGGACACGCAAGCAAGCGCCGTTGTCACAGGAACTTCCACAGGCATAGGCTGGGCGACCGCCAAAGTGCTTCTCGACCGCGGCTGGCGCGTCTTTGGCACCGTCCGCAAGCAGGCCGATGCCGACCGGCTCCAGGCTGAGTTCGGCAGCCGCTTCACCCCGCTGATCCTGGACCTGACGGATCAACCCGCGGTCGAGCAGGCGGCAGCCTTTGTCGGCGAGCAGCTCGGGTCCGGCACCCTCACGGGCCTGGTCAACAATGCAGGTGTTGTGGTTTTCGGTCCCCTGCTGCACCTGTCCCTGGACAAGTTCCGGTATCAGCTCGAAGTCAACCTTGTGTCTGCCCTTTCCGTGACCCAGGCGTTCGCCCCGCTACTCGGTGCGGGCGGGGGAAGGCAGGGCCGCCCCGGCCGCATCGTGAACATCAGCTCGGTAGCCGGCCGGATGGCCTTTCCGTTCCTGGGCGCGTACGCCGCCTCCAAGCACGGGTTGGAAGGCATGTCGGAGTCCCTGCGGCGCGAACTGATGCTCTACGGCATCGATGTGATCGTGGTCGCGCCCGGCGCGGTCGTCACGCCCATCTGGGACAAGGGTGACGCCGAAGAGATGAACAGTATTCGCAGTACGCCCTATGCACCGGCCTTCGATCGCTTTCTCCCCTACCTCACAGAGGAAGGGAAAAAAGGCCTTTCGGCGGACGAGATCGGGCGCTTGATCTCCTTCGTTTTGACAACCCGGCGGCCAAAGGTCCGCTACGCCGTCGTACCACAGCGTTTCAAGAACTGGACCCTCCCCAACCTGCTGCCCCGGAGATTGCTCGACCGGATCGTCGGCAAACAGCTGGGTTTCAATGCGCGCGCCTGATCGCCTGCCGGCGCGGCACTCGTTCCGCTGTCGATCCCGAACGTAGCTGCCCCGTCTCCGCATCTGCGTGATACGGTGACTTCCGGGGAGCGCGCGCTTGGCCGACAAACAACCCGACCTACTTGAGTACCGCGGCCACATCCTCCCGCTCGACGGCATGCGCGGAGCCGGCATGCTCTTCGTCCTGCTCTTCCACGCCTTTTACGACGCGAACTACCCGGCCGCGCCCGGCTCCTTCCAGGCCTTGTTTCTCCGCTTCACCTCGCTCGGCGCCGCCGGCATGACCATGTTCTTCTCGCTCTCCGGCTTTCTGATCACCGGCATCCTGCTCGACTCGGTTGAGAAACCTCACTACTGGAAGAACTTCTACATCCGCCGCGCCCTGCGCATCCTGCCCGCCTACCTGCTCATGCTCCTCATCCTCCGGGTGGGTCACTTCGTGTCCTGGCGCTTCGTGCTCGCCTGCCTGCTTTACATCGGCAACATGGCGCGGCTTGTCGGCGCGCATTCGCAGGAGTACGGCGTTATGTGGACGCTCGCCGTCGAGGAGCAGTTCTATATTCTCTGGCCTTTTGTGATCTGGTATGCAGTCCGCCGCGGCCATCGCCGCGCGCTGCTCTGGCTCACCGTCGCAGGCGTCGTGCTCACGCCGTTGTTCCGCCTCGCGCTGTCCGCGGTCGGCATCGAAACCTTCCTCAACACACCGTCCAACGTCGACTGCATCGTTTCCGGCGCACTGCTTGCGATCCTGCTGCGGAACGGCACCATCCGCAGCGGCAATATCCAGCGCATCTACCGGCGGCTTGCGCTCCTCAGCGGCATCGTCGCTGTCCCTTTTCTGGTCGCTGTACTTGCCGGCTGGCAGGGCACGCTCGTGCAGGTCGCCATCGCCGACCTGAAACAAACGCCCACGCTCGGCCTCTTCGCCGCATTTGCTCTGTGGGCCGTCGCCCGCCATCGGCGCAACGGTCCCCCGCCCAGCCCAACGCTCCGCTTCTTTGTGTTCTTCGGCGACATCAGCTACGGCCTCTACCTCGTCCACCAGCTCATCTTCAAGCTCTACGACCGCTACGCAGCCGGCACCGCTCTCGGCGGCTTCCACACGAGCTTCGGCCTATTGCTGCTGCGCTTCGTCATCACCGGCGTCATCGCGACCGCAATCGCCTGGGTCTCGCGCCGCTACTTTGAGGACCGCTTCCTCGCGCAGAAGAACCGCCTGGCCCCCTACCGCGGCGACCCGCTCAAGACCAACGTGCCCGAACCCGGAGTGCTGCCCGGCACTGAGACGAGCTAAACCGCCTACGCGGCCAGCGGCCACTTCGTGGCGGGTCTACTTGGTGCTTGCTGAATTAGCGATGTGACCCTCCCGCTGGTCGGAACCGAGCGTAGCTGGAGAAAAGTAGGGGTGATCCTGCGCGGCGAAGGACCTGCTCTTTGCGCGAAACCAAACCCCGACCCTCGGGAGGGCCACGACACTCAGGACCCTAAGCACCAAGTACACCCGCCACGAAGTGGCCGCAAGCCGCGCAGGCGGTCTCAGCCCTTACTCTGTTCGAAGAGGTTCCTCGTTGCGCCGCATTGCTTGGATCGTTGCAGTCATCGCCTTGGCCGTTCTGGCGTTTTTTCTCTATCGCAAAAGCACGCCGCCCCTGGTCGCCCGGCTGCTTCCCGAGTCGCAGGCCATCGTCTACCTCAACGTGAGTCCTCTCCGCGCTGCGACCCATTTCGACCGCAAGCCGATCGCCCATGACCCCGACTACCAGCGCTTCATCGACGCGACCGGCATCGACGCGGAGCGGGACCTCAATGAGGTGGCGCTTGCGCTGACGCGGCTGCCAGACCTGTCCGGCCCGAATGGCGGCCTCGCGTTTTCCGAGGTCTTTGCGGGACGCTTCGACCCCGCACGTCTCACCCGCTACCTCAACTCCATCGCCTCGGCAACGGAGCCCTACGCGGGGCGCACCATCTACGCCATCCCGAGCCAGGGGCGCACCGTGCGGGTTGCCGTTTTGCCGCACGGCCTGGTCGCCGTCAGCAACACGCCGACCCCCGAGCAGCTGCACTCCATCCTGGATCGGGCTCGCACCGCGTGGCTTCCTTTCGGCTCCGGCGGGTCCACGCTGCTCGGCGAGCACTACCGAGACCTGCCCGTTCTGTCACTGGCCTGGGGCCTGGGGCAGATCGGCCTGCCCTTTGCCGAGCATGGCGAACTGCATCTGCTTGGGCTGACCCTGCCGTTTCGCATGGATGCGACCTTTGTCGCGTCGCTGCGATGGACCGGCGCCCTGCGCTTCCGTCTTGAAGAGATCGCGCCCAATGGACAAGCGGCGCGCGCCTCTGCCGGCGCGCTTTCCGGCCTGCTCAGCCTCGGGCGCATCGCCGAAGAGGAACTTCCCGAGCAAGTCACCAGCGCTCAGCTCCGTACGCTGCTCGACAGCGCATCCGTGACGCAGTATGCCGACCGCGCCGTGCTGAACGCGACCCTGCCGGAAGCGCTGCTGCACTCGCTTGCCGGCACGAATGGCCCTCTAAGCCCACGCAGCAGCAAATAGCGCTGCTAACGAGAACAGGGCCACCCAGAGGTGACCCTGCTACGTACTGCGGCTGCCCGCGCATTGGCAAGCCTTGCTTAGAAGCCGCCGTGACCAGCAGTACCGCCGGTTTCCGTCGAGGCTACCCGCTCTTCCTGCTGCTCCATCGTTTCGCGAAGGTACTTGTGCGGGTTCACCGGCATATTGTTCACGCGCACTTCGTAATGGAGGTGCGGCCCTGTACTGCGGCCTGCGGAGCCGATATACCCGATCACCTGGCCCTGCTTTACAGACTGGCCCGCAACCATCGCGAAGGCTGAAAGATGCCCGTAAATTGTCGTGATGCCGCCGCCGTGGTCGACGATCATTTCCCGTCCATAGCCGCTTGCCGGTCCTGCCTTGGCGATCACGCCATCAGCCGGCGCGCGCACCGGCGTTCCGTAGGCTGCTGCGATGTCAAGGCCCGCGTGAAAGGCGCCTTCCCCATTAAATGGGTCGAGTCGCTCCCCGAAAGAGCTGGTCAGGCGCCCCATCACCGGCCAAAGCGTGGGCGCCGCCCCAGTACTGCCCAGCAAAGTGTCTGCGTTCGTCGCAAATGGGTGCGGCTGGTAGTTGAACTGCGGCTCAGTGTGCCCGGTTAAAGCCTCGCTGCGAAGTGCAGTGAATTCGTCGAGCGAGCGCGCATAGGCCTGCTCACTGAAGCCGCTTGCATTGTCCGGTGAGCTGTTTGCGAGCACCGGCGTCGCAGCAGTGGCCACTGCCTTGGATCCGCGAGCGTGGAAGCCGTACAACGCCGTAACCTGGCCGGCAAGCGACCCAAGTGAAGCGGCCTGTACGTCCTTCTGGTGCGCCTGCACCTCGAGCCGGGCGTAGTCCTTGCGCAGGGCTTCTCGCTGCGAGCGCACCTGGTTGAAGCTTTCCGTCTTAAGCAGCATGCGGCTGTAGGAACCAGCCATGCCCGCGATCGTGAAAGCACCCACCACAGCCGCGGCAACAAAGATATAGGCGTAATGAAGCGGTACGGGCACCTTGCGCAGGCGGCCGTCCTGCTCTCTCGAGACGAAGATGATGTAGAAACGCTTGTTCAACGCTCAACCCTTTACCCTGCTGCTATAAGACCGCTGCCTGTGTACGCCACCGCTGCTCAGCTCACCCTGGGCCGCCATAGGAAGCAACCTGGATGCCACTGCCTCAACGCTAGCAGGGCGGCCGGAGCGGGTCAACGACGCCGACGCATCGATTCATGCCCAAAGTAAGGTTCGCTTGCACATTGCCCAGGCGACTTTGGTTCTCGGGGGCGAAGCCGCCGGATTACGCTGCATCTGAAGCGGTACGCTGAACGTGCATGCCCACCTCCGGTCCTCGTTCACGCCGGTCCACGCCCGGGGAGCGCAACTTTCTCCGATTGCTGCAGGCGCAGGCTGCCGCCCACGCCCCGCAGGTGCGGATCGGCATCGGCGACGATTGCGCTGTTCTCAAGCCGCCGCGAGGCCATGAGCTCTTGATAACGACGGACCTGCTGCTCGAAACAACGCACTTCCGCCGCGAGTGGCACT
>CAXUDF010000089.1:3603-6694 GCA_964249695.1 uncultured Acidobacteriaceae bacterium | reverse complement strand
TTGATAACGACGGACCTGCTGCTCGAAACAACGCACTTCCGCCGCGAGTGGCACTCGCCTGAAGCTGCCGGACACCGCTGCCTGGCCCGCGGCCTGAGCGACCTGGCCGCCATGGGTGCCAGGCCTTTGGCGGCATTTCTTTCGCTCGCCATCCCGCCGAGCCTGGCCGGCCACTGGACAGCGCGCTTTTTAAAAGGGCTGCTCGCGCTCGCCGCAGCCGCGAACGTCCCGCTTGCCGGCGGCGACACGGCGGAGGCCCCCGGCGGCGCCGCCGCGCTGTTCTCGGCAGACATCATCCTGCTGGGCTCAGCCCCGTCCGGCACGGCGCTGCTGCGCTCCGGTGCGCGCCCCGGCGATGCCCTCTACGTCACCGGCACCCTTGGGGGCGCAGCCGCCGAGCTCGCCACCCTCGCGGCTCAACGGCTCGCAGCCCGGCCCGCACGTTCATTGGGTCTTCGCGCTGCAGTACCCGGCCATCCGCAGCTCTTCCCGGCACCCCGACTCGCGCAAGCGCTGCGCCTGCGCCCGCTTGCCTCTGCCGCGATCGACCTCAGCGACGGGCTTTCCACCGACCTCGCTCACCTGTGTGAATCGTCCGGCGTACGCGCTGAGGTCGATGCTGCTTTGCTGCCCGTGCATCCACTTGCTCAGCAAGCGCCCGACCCGCTCGCCCTCGCGCTCCACGGGGGTGAAGATTACGAACTGCTGTTCACCGCACAGCAAAGGATCACCATCCCTCGTTCCATCGCAGGCGTCGCAGTAAGGCGTATCGGCACCATCCTTCCGCGGCGCAAGGGAGCTCCCGCCGTCACCTTGATCGGCCTCGACAGTCGCCGGCATCCGCTTGCAGCACAGGGCTGGGAGCATTTCCGCAGCGCACCGGCACGCTGATGCCCTGCTGCGCAAACGAGCGAGCACGGACCCCCTCTTCCACTGTGGTTGTCGAGCTGGACCAGGGTCCTGCCGTTGACGCCTGTAGTCCTGATTTGCGCTCCGAGCCGTTTACCATCGCGGTATGGCTCGTGTTCGTTTTGCTCCCTCCCCTACCGGCATGCTGCACGTCGGCAACGCCCGTACTGCTTTGTTCAACTGGCTGTTTGCGCGCGGGCAGGGCCCGGGCAGCGCGTTTGTGCTCCGCGTGGAAGACACCGACGTCGAACGAAGCGAAGAAAAGCACGAGCTGCAGCTGATGGAAGACCTGCTCTGGCTGGGCCTGCGCTGGGATGAAGGCCCGGTGGTCGGCGGCCCGCACGCGCCCTACCGCCAAAGCGAACGGCTCGCCACCTACAACCGCCACACTGATCAGCTGCTCGCGTCGCGCAAGGCCTACCGCTGCTTTTGCACGACCGAGCAGCTCGAGGCCGACCGTGCCAACGCCCTTGCCACGCATGAGCCGCAAAACTATGTCGGCCGCTGCCGGGCCATCACACCTGAAGACTCGGCCGCCCGTGCCAAAGCCGGCGAGCACTTCGCTGTCCGTCTCCGCATCCCCGAGCACCCCCTGCGCTTCCACGACCTGGTACGCGGGCCGGTCGAGTTCCCGCATGAAACGATCTCGGACCCGGTGCTGGTGCGCTCCGGCACTGGGAAGGACGCCGGCATGCCGGTCTATAACTACGTCGTGACGGTTGACGACGCGCTGATGGGCATCACCCACGTCATCCGCGGCGACGACCACATCTCGAACACCCCCCGCCAGGTCGCCATTTACGAGGCTTTCGACTGGCCTGTGCCGGAGTTCGCGCATTTGTCTACCATCCTCGGCGAAGACCGCGAGCGTCTTTCGAAACGCCACGGCGCCACTTCGGTCGCGAGCTTCCGCGCAATGGGTATTCTGCCGGAAGCGCTGGTCAACTACCTGGCCTTGCTCGGCTGGGGCCCGGCAGGCGGCGACCGCGAGCTGTTCTCGTCCGAAGAACTCATCCGCGAGTTCCACCTGGAGCGCGTCACCGCATCACCCGCGGTGTTTGACTGGGCCAAGCTCCACTACATCAACCGCCACTACCTCAAAACCGGCCAGCCGGCGCGCCTGCTTGAGCTTGCCTGGCCGTTCTTCACCGCGGCCGGCTACCTGCCCGCCCGCGGCTCGGCCGCGCCTGAAATCGCCGGCTGGGCAGGCTCTGTAATCGACCTGTTTCTCCACTCCATCGACCAGCTCGACGAGCTGCCCGCAAAGGCCGCGTTCCTGTTCGGCGTCGACGCGGAGGCCGTGCGCGATGACCCTGAGAACGCCGCCCTGCTCGACACGGACGGGTCGAAGAAGGTGCTCGCCGCCTTTGCGGAGCGCGTCCGTGCGCACACTGGCGCGGTCACCCCTGAGTTCTTCAAGGAGCAGATGAACGCGATCAAGGCCGAGACCGGGGTGAAAGGAAAAGACCTCTTCCACCCAGTCCGGATCGCGCTCACCGGCATGCACTCCGGCCCGGAGTTCGACAAGCTGCTCCCGGTCATCGAGCGCGGCGCGGAGCTGCCCTTACCCCGGCACGTTCTCAGCATCCGAGAACGCATCGAGCGGTTTTCAGCCGGGACAAGCGCGTGACGGGTTCGCAGCAGGAGTTCGTCGCCTCCCAGTACGCATCGCGTGCCGACGCGTATGTGCACAGCCTGAACCACAGCACCGGCGAGGACCTCGACGAGATCGAGCGTGAGCTGCGCGGGTGCACCAGCGCCGAAGTGCTCGATCTAGGCTGCGGCGGCGGGCACGCCAGCTATCGCGCTGCGCCGCATGTCGCGCGTGTTGTCGCCTGCGACATCACTTCGAGCATGTTGGCCGCAGTCGCGGAGCAGTCCAGGCGGCGAGGCTTGCCGAACATTACTGTCCAGCAGGCTGCCGCTGAGCTGCTGCCGTTCCCTGACGCAAGCTTCGACGCAGTCCTGTGCCGGTTCACCACGCATCACTGGCACAACATGGAGCAGGGACTGCGGGAAGCGCGGCGCGTTCTGAAGAAGGACGGCCGCGCCATCTTTATCGATGTCACTGCGCCACCAGACAAGATTTTGGACACTCATCTGCAGGTATGGGAGCTCCTGCGCGACAGCTCCCACGTGCGCGACTATTCCGTCGCCGAGTGGAATGCAGCCCTTCTATGCG
>CAXUDF010000089.1:0-3503 GCA_964249695.1 uncultured Acidobacteriaceae bacterium | reverse complement strand
TCCAGGTGCACCAGCACCTCGATGAGCGCGCCGGCCGGCGACTCTGCCAGGTACACGATCGGCCGGCCCGCGCTATGCCATCGCGCCGAATACCGCAGTCCACCCTCGCCTGAAAGTGTCTGCCGGTTGCCGATCCGCCACAGAGCCGGCCCGGTTCCAATTGGCGCGCCGCTCACTACGCGAACATACCCTCATCCACCTGGCCCAGCATCTCCTCCACCAAACGGCCGCCAACCTCGGTCCGCAGCAACGCAAGCGGCGTTTTATCCGCGAAACGGTGCTTCGGCGCGCGAAGCCAGGCGCGCGCCCGCACCTTGTCGCCCAACACGGCCACAGCCTGGTCGAATACGCGCACCAGCCGAGCAAGCTTGTCCGACTCATCCCGCGACAGTGACTCACGGCGTGCGCGCCGATGCTTGAGCGTCCTCGCTGGGATGACGATGTCGTACGCGTCCTTCCACTCAAGCCCGGAAGCTGCAAGAAAATCACCGACAGTCACAAGGGATACACCTGCCTCCACCCGCTCGTGGTCCAGGTGAAGCAAGTGAAGCAAGGGCGCGGGTGCGGCTTCCACGATGGCTGAACGCATAGTGGCATTATGCCATGACTTCGACGGCATAGTGCCCGCAGGCGAGCTTTACGGCGCAACCTCAATCAAGGCTGATCGAGCGAGTAAAAGCTAAGCGCCGCATCCCCCTGCTCCAGCAGGCGTGTGCGGCTGAGCCTGCCGTAGCTGTCAGCGAGGATCACCGAAGGCGGCGTCTGCCCCCGGCCCCTGCGTACCCGCAGGTGCTCGGCAACGACCACGCCGCCGTCGGCAAGCAGGCCCACTCCCTCGCCGCCCAGCCAGCGCAGCGTAAACGCATACGCCTCCTCGTCGGCATAGGGCGGGTCCAGAAAGATCAAAGCGTAAGTCGCAGCATTCGCCTGCAGGGCCGGCCCCTCGGCCGCCGCGCGCGCCGCACCCACCAGCCATCGCTGCACGGCCAGCCCTTCCACGCGCACCCGTCCACTTACACCAAGCGCCGCTACATTCGCCCGGATCGCGGCCAGCGCAGGCGAGGCCCGTTCCACCAGCACCGCTTCCTGCGCGCCGCGGCTCACCGCCTCCAGCCCGTTCGCCCCGGAGCCCGCGTACAAGTCAAGGAAACGCGTACCCGCGATCTGCGGCTGCAGCACGTTGAACAGCGTTTCCCGCAGTCGATCCGAGGTGGGCCGGGTTTCCATGCCGGGCGGCGCAAGCAAGACACGCGACCGGAACTCGCCCGCAATGATTCGCATCCGTCCATAGTAAGTCGGGCCAGGCCGCGGCCAAGCCGCGCCCGGACTGCGTCAGCACTACAATCAGGCATATCGCCGGTCCGTCATTAACTTCCAGGCGCAGGAGACATCCCACCCACATGCGCGCCTGGAGCTTCCCCCTCGGCAAACCTTTCGGCATTGAGCTCCGCGTGCACGGGCTGTTCGTCCTGCTCCTGTTTCTCGCCTCCATCGCCACCAGCATGGGCGGCCTGGGTGGGTGGCGCGGTGCGGGTTTGTGGCTGCTGCTGCTGCTGGCCGTCTGCGCGCGAGAGATTGCCCGCGCGATCACCGCGGCCAGCTTCCACATCGGGCTCCGTTCTGTGCTGCTGCTGCCCATCGGCGGCCTGCAAAGCCCCGTCGATCCAGGCTCGGAGAGTGAGGCGCGCAACATTCGCGCCCAGTACACCCTGGCTCTGGTAGGCCCGGCGGCGAACCTGCTGCTCGCCGGCCTCATCGCCGGCCTCCTGGTAGGCGGCAGCCCCGGCGTGGCACTGCTGGCGCATCCGCTGGTCACGCCGGCGCATCTGCTCCGCTCCGCCGTGTGGCTCAACCTGGCGCTCGCCGCGCTGCACTGCGTGCCCGCGTTTCCGCTCGATGCCGGCCGGCTCGTCCGCGACCTGTCCATCCCGAAGCACGGCGTGCAGGAAGCGACCCGCGCCGCCGTGGGCCTGGGCCGCATGCTGGGCTCCGCCGCCGCGGCGCTTGGCATCGGGCTGCTTCTCTTCCCCAACGTGCCGCTTGCCGCCGCGGCCAGCCCATGGCTGCTGCTGTGCGGGTCGTTTGTTGCCATCGGCGCGCAGCTTGACGATCAGGGAAACGTCTTCCAATCCGTTATCGACACGGTCGCGATGCGCGATGTGATGCTTACCAGCTTCACCACCGTGTCGCCGTCCGACACGCTCCAGGACGCGCTCGGCAAGGCCGTCCACTCGCTCCAGGACGAGTTTCCCGTGGTGCGCAACGACGAGATCGTCGGTGTGGTTTCGCGAGCGGCGATTTTTGTTTCCCTGCGTTCTGAGGGCAACGGCTACGTGCAATCCGTCATGGCGCGAAATTTTCTGGTGGCCGCGCCCGATGACTCGCTCGGCACCGTGATCCGCCGCATGCGCGAGGGCCGTGTCGGCATGATCCCCGTGGCCGACGAGGATCACCGGGTGCTTGGCATGGTGACGCTCCAGAACCTGCGCCAAAGCATGGTGCCGCTGCTGGAGCAGCGGAAGCTGCGCGCGGCCGAAACCCGTGGCAGCCGGTCCTAGCCGAGCGCCATGACGGACCTGTCCACGCCGGCTTCGCAGCCCGAGCCGCAGCCCGAACCCGAGAAAAGCGCTCAGCCGCTGGCCCCCGGCCTGTACCTGGTCGCCACCCCAATCGGCAACCTTGAGGACATAACCCTGCGCGCCCTGCGGGTGCTGCGTTCGGTCGACCGCATTGCCTGCGAGGACACCCGGCAGACCGGCAAGCTGCTCAGCCATTTCGGCATCGCCACGCCTACTCTCAGCTTCCACGAGCATAACGAGCAGGCGCGCTCGGTCGAACTGCTCCCTCTTCTCCAGGCCGGCGGTCGCGTCGCCGTCGTTTCTGACGCCGGAACGCCAGGCATCTCCGACCCGGGCATGCTGTTAGTGCGTGAAGCCATCGCCGCCGGCATCCTCGTCTTCCCTGTACCCGGCGCAAATGCCGCGACCGCGGCCCTCGTTGCATCAGGCCTCGGCACGGAGCAGTTCACTTTCAGCGGCTTTCTGCCGGAAAAGGCCGGTGCGCGCCGGACAGCCCTGGAAACCCTCGCTGCCGGGCCGGATGGAGGGTCGGGCGGGGGCACGCGGATCTTCTACGAAGCGCCGCACCGCATTCTTGAAACCCTGGCAGACCTTGAGTCAATTTTCGGCACCCGTGCGCGCGTCGTCGTTGCCCGTGAGCTCACCAAATTTCACGAGGAGTGGCTGCGCGGCACCGCGGGCGAGATACGCGCCACGCTCGCCGGACGGGAGCGCGTCCGCGGCGAAATCGTGCTGCTTTTGGAGCTTGCCCCCGCCCAGGAAGGCGGCGCCGTCGTGCAGTCCCTTGCCGCGCGGGTAGCGGAGCTGCAGGCAGCAGAGAATCTGAATGAAAAAGACGCGCTCAAACGGGTCGCCCGCGAGCGCGGCTTGGGGAAGAGTGAAGCCTATCGAGACCTCCAGCGGGAGCGGGCCTCATCCAAGTTT
>CAXUDF010000088.1:0-14055 GCA_964249695.1 uncultured Acidobacteriaceae bacterium | reverse complement strand
GCACGACGCCGTCGGTTGTCGGTTTCACCAAGAGCGGGGAGCGCCTGGTAGGCCAGGTCGCCAAGCGGCAGGCCATCACCAACCCCGAGAACACGGTGTATTCGATCAAGCGCTTCATGGGACGCCGCTCGAATGAAGTGAACGACGAGATGAAGATGGTGCCCTACAAGGTGAAGCAGCAGGGCGACCACCTGACCGTCGAGGCGCAGGGCAAGGACTACACCCCGCCCGAGGTGTCGGCGATGATCCTGCAGAAGCTGAAGAAGGCCGCCGAAGACTACCTGGGCGGCTCGGTCACCGAGGCCGTCATCACGGTGCCGGCGTACTTCAACGACGCGCAGCGCCAGGCGACCAAGGATGCCGGGCGGATCGCCGGGCTCGACGTGAAGCGCATTGTGAACGAGCCGACAGCGGCCGCGCTGGCCTACGGGCTTGACAAGAAAAAGGACGAGACGATCGCCGTGTACGACTTCGGCGGCGGCACGTTTGATGTGTCCATCCTGGAGGTAGGCGACGGCGTCATCGAGGTCAAGGCGACCAACGGCGACACCCACCTGGGCGGCGACAACATTGACCAGCGCATTGTGGACTGGCTAATTGACGAGTTCAAGAAGAAGGAAGGCCTGGACCTGCGCGCCAAGGGCAACGAGATGGCGCTGCAGCGGCTGCGCGACGCGGCCGAGCGGGCGAAGATCGAGCTTTCGACCGCGATGGAGACCGAGATCAACCTGCCGTTCGTGACCGCGGACGCGTCCGGCCCGAAGCACCTGGTCGAGAAGCTGACGCGCTCGAAGCTCGAGCAGCTGGTGGACGACATCCTGCAGCGTTCGCTTGAGCCCTGCCGTAAGGCTATGAAGGACGCCGGCGTGACCGCGGCGCAGATCAACGAGGTGGTGCTGGTTGGCGGACAGACCCGCATGCCCAAGATTCAGGAGCTGGTGAAGGGCTTGTTTGGCAAGGAGCCGAACAAGGGTGTGAACCCGGACGAGGTCGTCGCGATCGGCGCGGCCGTGCAGGCCGGTGTTCTGTCGGGCGATGTGAAGGACCTGCTGCTGCTTGACGTCACCCCGCTGACGCTCGCGATTGAGACGATGGGCTCGGTGGCGACGCCAATGATCCCGCGCAACACCACGATCCCGACGAAGAAGACCGAGACTTTCTCGACCGCTTCTGACTCGCAGACCGAGGTTGAGGTGCACGTACTGCAGGGCGAGCGGCCGATGGCTTCGCAGAACCGGACACTTGGCAAGTTCAAGCTGTCGGGCATTCCGCCGGCACCGCGCGGCATCCCGCAGATCGAGGTGACCTTCGACATCGACGCGAACGGCATCCTGAACGTGACCGCGAAGGACAATGCCACCGGCAAGGATCAGAAGATCACCATCACTTCCAGCTCCGGTTTGAGCAAGGAAGAGGTGGAGCGGATGGCCAAGGAAGCCGAGGCGCACGCTTCGGAGGACAAGGCAGCCCGCGAGGAGATCGAGACGCGCAACGGCCTGGACTCGCTCGTCTACAACATCGAGAAGATGCTGCGGGACTCGGCAGACAAGGTGCAGGGCGCGGAAAAGGCCGAGGTTGAGTCGGCGCTCCAGTCGGCAAAGTCAGTGCTAGCTGGGAGCCCAAGCGCGGCCGAGCTGAAGAGCGAGCACGAGAAGCTTACGGCCGCCTCGCACAAGCTGGCCGAGGCCATGTACAAGGCGGCCCCGAATGGTGACGGGCCGATGCCGACCGGCGGCGCTGCTGCCGGTGCGGGTACGAGCGCCGGGGCCGGCACCTCGGATGCGAAGCCGGAAGAGGGCGTAATCGACGCCGAGTACGTCGATGTGGAGCCGAAGCGCTAATCGGCCTTGCCCGTCAAAACCGCCGAGCAGGCTGAGACCGCGAGTCCTAGCCTGCTTGGCGCGGGTTTCACACGGTCACATAGAGACTGCGCAGCTATTTCTAGGCAATCGGGTTAACACTAGCAGCCGTTGGGTCAGCAGGGAGCCGGTTTAAGTACCGGCCTGGAAGGGTAAAGATCATGATGACGAGCACAGTATGGCAGTGTGAGCAGGTCCGCGCAGGGCAGGTATGGAATAAGCTGCTGTTCCACTCCCGCGATGAAGCGGAAACCTTTGTGAAGCAAATGCGCCAGGCCCAGCCAGACATGCTGTGGACGATGGAAGCGGTGCCGGCAAACACAGTCTGGAACTAACGATCTGGCGAGGAGTGTTGCGTGCGGGCCAGGTACAAAGCACCGCAGGTAGATAGCGGTGCTTTCTTTTCATATGGTGCGACACTTCCTCGACCGTCTCCGGAGATTGGCTGCAAGACTTTCTCCAAGATGCTTGTAGAGAAGTGATGAAGGCCTGAGGGAAGCACGAATGCCGGAAGGTCATGAAATCCATCGCTTTGCCGAGCGGCAAAGCAAGGCATTCGCAGGGCAGAAAGTAAGGGTTGACTCGCCCAATGGAGGCTTCCCTGACGCAGAGCTATTAGACCGACGCAAGCTGCTCGAAGTCCTCGCGCTCGGCAAGCACCTGGGCTACCGCTTCGGCAAGGACCTGACCGTGCACGTGCACCTGGGGCAGTTCGGTGACTTTTGGGAGGGCGCGCAGCCGATGCCCGAGCCGAAGGGCGCGCTGCGCTTCAGGATGTGGACCAGGCAGGAATGGCTGGAGCTGCGCGGTCCAACGGACTGTCGCATTTTCTCGGATGAGGAGTGGCAGGCGCTCGTTGCGCGGATCGGCCCGGACCCGCTCGCCCCAGGAATGACGCCCGGCAGACTGCCAAAAACGCTCGCCACGCTGATCGAAACGAAGAAAACGCCGATAGGTGTCCTATTGATGGACCAGTCGGTAGTGAGCGGCATCGGCAACATCTATCGCGCGGAGTTTCTGTTTCGGGCGCGCATCCACCCGGACCGGCCGGGGCGCGACGTATCAAAGGACGAACTGAAAGCAATCTGGCGGGATGCGGTCGTGCTGATGCGGGACGGGATGGAAGACCGCCGGATGGTGACGACCCTACCGAAGGATCGTCCACACCCCCGCGGCAAGGCGTTGAAGGAAGAAGTGCACTACGTGTACCGGCGGCAAGCGAAGCCGTGCCGCGTATGCGGGACCGAGATTGAGTCGAAGCCCATGGCCGGGCGCACCGTGTACTGGTGCCCAAGCTGCCAGAAGGACTGAACATGCCAGCAGCACCGCAGCAAAAGGACTACTACGGCCTACTCGGGATTAAGAAGACCGCGACTTCGGATGAGATCCGCAAGGCCTTCCGCAAGCTCGCCCGCAAATACCACCCGGATGTGAACCCGAACGACAAAAAGGCCGAGGAGAAGTTCAAGGAGATCTCCGAAGCCAACGACATCCTGAGCGACGAGAAAAAGCGCAAGGTGTTCGACCAGCTCGGCTTTTACTCCGACCAGATTGATCCCGCGCAGGCCGAAGCCGCCGCCCGTGCCGGGTATGGGCCGGGCTATGGCTCGGGGTACTCGAACAGCGCCGGCGGCCGCGGCCGTGCGGGCGCGCAGGGCGTGCCGTTTGACTTCAGCGGCTTCGATTTCTCTGATTTCGAGGCGACCAACAGCGGCCGGCGGCCTGCCCCTCCAGCCGGCTCGGCCGGTGCCGCTGGCGCAGGCGGCTGGCGCGACATCTTCTCCGGTATGTTTTCCGGCGGCAAGAGCCAGCAGGAAGCCGAGCCCGGCACCGACCTTGAGTATCAGGTCGCGGTCGACTTCTGGACGGCGATCCGGGGCGGAACCATGCGGCTCGACATCCAGCGGCTGGAGGTTTGCCCTACCTGCAAGGGTGCCGCGCACGCCGGCAGCGCGCATACCTGCCCGGAGTGCAGCGGCGCCGGCCAGGTGACGCAGATGCATGGGCAGATGAAGTTCAACGTGCAGTGCAAGCAGTGCGGCGGCTCGGGCAAGGTCGAAAGCGACTGCCCGACCTGCCGCGGCGAGGGCCGCGTGCGCCGGACCGAGGCGGTCGAATTCCGCATCAAGCCGGGCACGCGCGACGGCCAGCGCATCCGGCTCGGCGGCAAGGGCAATGCGGGCACCGGCGGCGCGCCTTCCGGCGATTTGTACCTCATTATGAAGGTCGGCGCGCACCCCACGTTTACGCGCCAGGGCGACGACATCACGCTGCGGGTTCCGATCACGATTGCGGAAGCCTCGCTGGGCGCAAAGATCGAGGTGCCGACTATCGACGGGCGCACCCAGCTCAAGATTCCGCCCGGCACCCAGGGCGGGCAAAAGCTGCGCATGCGGGAGCGCGGGGTCATCTCGGCCTCGGTCGAAGGCAAGCGCGGCGACCAGATTGTGACCGTCGAGATTGTGGTGCCGCAGCTGCGCGATGAGCGCTCGAAGGAGATCCTGCGGGAGTTTGCCAAGCTGAACCCGGACGACCCGCGCAGCGGCGCGTGGGCGGACACGGAAGGCTAGGCTCCGGCGAGGGCAATGCTATGATCCGCGGTGACCGCGACCGGAGCAGGGAGGGCGACTGATGCCGACCAAACGGAAAGTCAAAGGCGCGTACATGATCTCCACCGTGGCGGAGATGTACGAGATCCACCCGCAGACCCTGCGGCTGTACGAGCGCGAAGGCCTGCTGAAGCCGTCGCGCACCGACGGCAACACCCGTCTTTATACAGACGAGGACCTGGAACGGCTGGAATTCATCCTCAATCTGGCGCGGGAGCTGGGAGTCAATATCTCCGGCATCGCCATCATCCTGCAGATGCGCGAGCGCATGGAGGAGATGAACCGGCAGATGCAGGGCTTCGTCGATTACGTACGCAACGAGATGTTGTCGCGCATGAGCGGGGAAGCCGCAGGCCCGGCCGCGAGTCCGTCCGCGATCGTACCGCTGCGCCGGCCCGCTATCGTCTCTCCCCGGACCGGGCGCGTCGGGCCGGAACTGCCGAGCCGGACCCGCCGCCCGGGCTGAGATAGTCTAAGCCCAGCGCATGCTCACCCTTCTTCTCGGATTGGGACTTCTCGGGCTCCTCACCTCCACCATCTTCTCCGGGCTGGTCGCCGTCGGCGTTCTTCGATTTCTGCATGAGCGCCGACGCATCGCCCTCGCGCGCCCTGAGGTGTTTGCGCCGCCGGTTTCTCTCCTGAAGCCGCTGCACGGGGCCGAGCCTGACCTTGACTCGCACCTGGCTACTTTTTTTCAACAGGACTACCCAGGACCATTCGAGATTTTGTTCTGCGCTCGTCATCTTGAAGACGCAGGAATGCTGTCCGCGAGGCGAACCGCGGCGTTGTATCCGCAGGTTCCTGTGCGATTCCTCGCCATCGAGGGGCCGCCCTTTGTCAACGCGAAGGTCAGTTCGCTCGACAGGATGGGCATGGTCGCCGAGCACGACATCTTTGTCATCAGCGACAGCGATGTGCGGGTCACGCCCGCCTACCTGCGCGAGGTGGTCGCTGACTTTCGCGACCCGGAGGTCGGCGCCGTTACCTGTCTATACCGCGGCGTTGCCAAAAAAGGTTTCTGGGCCAGGCTGGAAGCGGCCGGCATGTCGGTTGAGCTCACCTCTGGTGTACTGGCGGCAAACCTGGTGGAGGGCATGCACTTCCTGCTGGGGCCCACCATGGCGGTGCGCCGGGCGGCGGTGCGCCGCGTAGGCGGTTTCGCCAAACTTGGGCCCTACTGCTCCGACGATTTTCTGCTGGGCAGCTGGGTCGCCTCCCTCGGCTACAAGGTCGTCTTGTCGCGCCACGTCATTGACCACGTCGTGCTGAACCTGACGTTTCTGACGAGCATGAAGCACCAGATTCGCTGGATGAAGTCGACGCGCTTTTCGCGGCCGAAAGGCCATTTCGGCACCGGATTGACCTTCAGCGTGCCCTTTGGGCTGTTGGCCGGGGCCGCCGCGGCGCTGCTCGGGCACCACGGGGTAGGTCTCGGCCTGCTGCTGTACTCCATTGTTAACCGCATGGCGATGGCGCTCATGATCAGCGGCAGCGTCGTAGAGGAGCAGGCGCTGCTGCAAAGCATGCTGCTGTTCCCGCTGCGCGACCTGATGGGCTTTTTCTTCTGGGCCGGCAGCTACGGGAGCGAGACCATTCTGTGGCGTGGTGAGGTCTACCGGCTCGGTCAGGACGGCGTCATGCAAAGCGCGCGCGACTGACGAAGCGGGCTCTGCCTCTGCTCGACTTTGTTACAGCGGCCGGTCGGTGTAGAGCGTGCGCTCGCCGGCCTGGTCGTCGGCCAGGCCCTGCAGCTTGAACAGGCGGTCGCGCCCCAGCAGCGCTTCCACACGCTGCTCGCTGTCTGAGGGGACAAACAAAAACAAGCGCCCGCGCGAGTGGGCCGGTCCCCACAGGCGCAGCAGGTCCGCATCCTCGAGGAAGATCGGCGGCACATCGGGGTAGTCCGCTCCCCAGGTCATGGACGAGGATCGTCCGTTGACCAGCAGCGCCGGCATACCCGTGTAAAAAAGCACGGACGAGGCATTCGGCAGGTCGCCGTAGACGAGCAGCCGATCGCCGGGCTGCCGAAGCCGCAGGATGGTATCGGCCATGCTGCGCGAGGAGAGCAGCGGCTCAAAGCGCACGAGCGCCAGGTGCGCGGCGACCAGGAACGCCGCCATGGTGAGGGCGACCGAGGTCGTGGCCTCAAAGGAATGCCCGCGGCGGCGCAGCCACAGGGCCAATGCCGGCCCTAACAGCAGGGCAACGGCCGCAAGCAGCGCCGGCAGGCGCAGCGCTGCCAGCGAGGGTCCCGTCAGGTCAAACAGGTGCGAGGTGGACAGCGTGTAGTCGCCGATGCCGCGATGCGCCAGCAGCGAGCCGATGTCAGACACAGGCGGCAGCCGGCGCGAAAGCCATAAAGCTACAAGCAGCACAGCAGCAGAGGCGACCCCGAAGACCGCAAAGAACCAGTGCCCGGCCTCAAGCCACCGCCTTGTCGTTGGAGACGCGGAGGAGGATTGCGGAGAAGAGCCGCCTGCTTCCTGCATCGAGAGGGAGCCGGCCAGCAGCAGCAGCAGCGCGAACCAGGCAGGGAAGGTGTAGTACTCCTGGTTGGTTGAGACAGAGAAAAACAGGAGAATAAACCCCGCGTACAGGGCAAGCAGCAGCGTGGTGCGCGCGCGAAAGCGGGCCGGCGAAGCACTGCCGCGGAGAATGGGCGCGAAGGCGCCGCGGTCACCCCACCAGCGGCTTACGGCTGCGGGAACGAACAAGCTCCAGGGAAAGAGCCAGGCCAGGTGACCCACCCAGAACGCCAGGCCCTGCTGACGGTTGTAGTCGTGGGGGTAGCGCTTGCCCAGGAAGCGCAGGACATGTTCGTTGACGAAGTAGAAGTAGAGAAACCCGTGCACGTTGCCGAACGATGGCACGTTGCCCACGGGATGGCCCTGGTCCGGGTTGCGCAGCGCAGCCATCACGTGCCATGGAGCGGCGATGACCAGGAAAACGCAGAAGCCCAAAAGCAGGCGGAACTCGCGCCAGCGGCGCCATTCCCCGGTGATGAGCAGGTACGGCACGACCGCGCCCACAAAGAACACCGGTGCGATGAGCCCTTTGGCCAGCACCGCCAGCGCAAGCGCGGCATAGGCAAGCAGCAAACGCACGGGCCGGCGATCCTCAAGCCCGGTGAGAAATGCCCAGAGCGCCAGCCCCAGGAGCAGCGAAAGAATCGCTTCCGGAATGAAAAAACGAGTGTAGAGGAAGACGCCGACCGCGGTGAGATAGCTGAGCGCGGCGTAGAAAGCGGCTCGCTCGCCAAAGGCGCGCCGCGCCCACACCCATGCCAGGACGGCGCTGCCCAGCACCGCGAGCGTCAACGGCAGGTGCGTTGCAAAGACGTTGTAGCCGAACAGGCGGTAGTCGAGCGCAGCCAGCCAGTACGGCAGCGGGGGTTTCTCCAGGTAGCGCACCCCGTCCACACGCAGGGTTACCCAGTCACCGGTCTGGGCCATGTGCTGCGCGGCATCGGCGTGGGTTCCGTCTGCATCGTCAAACAGCGAGGGCGCAAACAGCGCCGCTGCGTGCACTACCAGAAACAGAAGGAGCAGAACAGCCCAGGCCCGGCGAGGGGACCGGAGCAGTGCGGACACTTCGAGCGAAGCAGGGCTTTTTTCCAGGGTGTGGGTTGCCAATCGATTGCGATCCGCGCGAGAAGCAGCCGCGCTGGTAGCGGCGGAGTGAGCATCTCGCCTATAGGTCAGGGTAACAGGCAGGCTCACCGCGCGCGCATTATCGTGCCCGCTTCGGCTCCAAAAAGAACAAGGAAGGGAAACGCTGGTCAGGCTTCGCTGGACACCTTGCGGGCGCGACGCCGATCCACCTTGGTGGCGCTGCTGTACACGCCGCTCAGGATGCGGGGGTCGACCAGCCAGTGCAGGATGCCGGGCCGGCGGGTCAGATCCACGCGGGCAATGGCGCCCTTGCGGAGCCGGATTGCAGCGCGCCCCGGGGTCGCGCTGCCGTTCATGATCAATGAAGCGAGAAACAGAGGCAAATTGGGGTTATGGCCGACGAGCAGGACATTCTCATGGCCCTGTAGCTCATGGACGAACGTTTGAAAGGCACCGACGGTCGCCTCCGGTGCCAATGCTTCGGCGACCTGGATGGTGCTGTCGGAACCCACCTCCGTCGCGACCAGAGAGGCTGTCTGGAGGGCGCGCTTCAGGGGACTTGCCGCGACCAGGTCGAAGTGCACCTTCAGAGCATTTAGATAACTGCCGACCAGGAGGCACTGTCCTTTGCCTTCTTTGTCGAGAGGCCTTTTGACATCAATGACAGGGTTTGCACGGCGGGTGCCCGCACTCGCATGGCGCAGGATGTACAGGTTCATCGTTCCAGATCCTTCAAACGCATAGGAGCGTTTAACAGGATTGTAACAATTCGACTGAACCCGCCGACAGATGCATGGGGAACGCCTATGCGGTTAAGGGACTGCCGGGATAGCCGGTGCCTGGAAAGCCCGGGTCAATGCCGGGTGTGCCGATGCCGGGGCTGATGGGATCGGGGTCGGGCTCAGGCTCGGGGTCGAAGTCAGGCTCGTCGCCGGGGAAGCCGCCTGGATCGAGCGGGCCCGGATCAATTCCGGGGATGGTGTCGAGAAAGAGCGGCATGGCCGAGACCGAGAGAATCAACATGCCTGTGGGACAGCTCCTGTGAGTTCCGGGTTGCTTTGGGGCCCGTGTGCAACCATCTGCCTCTCTCACTCGTACACCTCCACAGGAACGCTGCCGCCATTTGATTGCAGGTGACAGGCGGCTTGCCTTGCCTGCGTTAGGATGGGTGCATTGCGGAGCGCGCACAACCGCTTGGCTTCGCTCGTCTTTCGCGCGGCACAAGGGTTATCTCAGGGCACTGAGGGCAAGAACAACATTCATGGAACAGCAACTACCCGCGTCACCGCTGATCGCCAGGCACCCGGGCCCCGCAGAGAGCACTACCGATTCCACCGGATCCATCCAGCGACCGCGTAAGCGCCACCGGTGGGTCTGGATTGTGCTGCTCCTGCTGTTTGCCCTGGCCTTTGTGCTGATCCTGCGCCACAAGCCCGAAACGAAGCAGGTGCAGGGGCGCCACCGCACCGACCTGCCCGTGACGCTGAACGCGGTGGCGGCGCATTCGGGCGATATGGCCATCAAGCTGCTCGCGATTGGAACCGTAACCCCGCGCTATACCGCGACCATCACCAGCCAGGTGAACGGGCAGATTGTTGCCGTCCACTACAAGGAAGGGCAGACGGTCCGCAAGGGAGCGCCGCTCATCGATATCGACGCTGACCCGTACCAGGCCACGCTGGACACAGCACAGGGTACGCTGCTGCGCGACCAGGGCGTGCTGGCGCAGGCCAAAATGGACTTTTCACGCTACCAGGACGCCTGGGCGCGCAACGCCATTGCCAAGCAGCAGCTGGATGACCAGGGGCAGCTGGTGGATCAGGACCAGGGACTGGTCCGCTCGGACGAGGGCACAGTAGAAGCGGACAAAGTCAACGTCGCTTTCTGCCATATCGTGTCGCCTATTGACGGGCGCGCGGGTCTGCGCCTCGTAGACCCGGGCAACATTGTGCAGGCCAACGGCACCACTGCGCTGGTGGTTGTCGCGCAGGTGCAGCCCATCACGGTCGTGTTTACCATTCCCGAGGACAGCCTGCCGCAGGTGCAGCAGGCCATGCGCCAGCGCGCCCTCAAGGTCACCGCGTATGACCGCGCGCAGCAGCACGAGCTCGACAGCGGAACACTCGAAACCACCGACAACCAGATCGACACCACAACAGGCACCTTGAAGCTGCGGGCGGTCTTCAGCAATGCCAAGCTCGCGCTGTTCCCCAACCAGTTTGTGAATACTGAGCTGCTGGTCAACGTGCTGCACAACCAGGTGCTGATCCCGACCTCGGCCATCCAGCGCAACGGCACCCAGGCCTTTGTCTATCGCCTGCAGAACGGCCAGGCGACCATCACGAACATCAAGATCGTCGCCACGGATGCGGTAAATGCATCGGTCACCGGCATCAACGCAGGCGACCAACTGGCCAACAGCTCGTTTGAGAAGCTGCAGGAGAAGAGCAAGGTCCGCATCGTGCAGTCGAAGGTTGCGCCGGCCGATGGCGAGGCGGCAGACGCCCCATGAGCATCTCCAGTCCATTTATTCAGCGGCCGGTGGCCACGGCCCTGCTGATGATCGCGATTCTGCTGTCCGGCGTCGTCGCGTACACGCAGCTGCCGGTCTCCGCACTGCCGCAGGTGGACTATCCGACAATCCAGATCCTGACCTTTTATCCCGGGGCTGCGCCGGACGTGATGTCGACCACGGTGACGGCGCCGCTGGAGCGGCAGATGGGCCAGCTGCAGGGGCTCAACCAGATGACCTCGACCTCCTCGGGCGGCGTGTCGGTCATCGTGCTCGAGTTCAATCTCGCGCTTGACATCGACGTCGCCGAGCAGGAAGTGCAGTCGGCCATCAACGCGTCGCAAAGCTTTCTGCCGTCCGACCTGCCGGTGCCCCCGACCTATTCGAAGACGAACCCGGCGGACGCGCCCGTGATTACTATGGCGATCACGTCCAAGACCATTCCGCTGTCGCAGGTGGAAGACCTGATCGACACGCGCATGGCGCCGAAGATTTCTCAACTTTCCGGTGTGGGCCTGGTGTCGATCTCCGGCGGGCAAAAGCCCGCGGTGCGCATCCAGGTCAACCCGACGCAGCTTGCCTCGTTCGGCCTGAACCTTGAGGACGTGCGCACCTCACTCACGCAGACCAGCGTTAACTCGGCGAAGGGCTCCTTCGACGGACCGCACCAGGACTGGCAGATCGACGCCAACGATCAGCTCAACTCCAGCAGTGACTACAAAGATGTCGTAGTTGCGTACCGTAACAACGCGCCCGTCTTTCTCCATGACGTGGCGCGCGTGGTCGACGGCATCGAAAACGCCGACCAGGCTGCCTGGATGAACACGACCCCGGCGGTCATTCTGAACGTGCAGCGCCAGCCCGGCGCCAACACGATTTCTGTCGTCAAGAGCATCAAGACGCTGCTGCCGCAGCTGCAGGCGACGCTTCCGGCCGGCCTGCAGATCACGACGCTCACCGATCTCACGACCAGCATTCAGGCCTCGGTCGACGACGTCGAGTTCGAGCTGATGCTGACCATCGCACTCGTCGTGCTCGTCATCTTCCTGTTTCTCCGCTCGCTGGTCGCGACCATCATCCCGAGTGTTGCCGTGCCGCTTTCGCTGGTCGGCACCTTTGGCGCCATGTACGCGCTCGGCTACTCGCTCGACAACCTGTCGCTGATGGCGCTCACCATCTCGACCGGCTTCGTGGTGGACGACGCGATCGTGATGATTGAAAACATCTCGCGCTACCTGGAGGAAGGCGAGCCGCCGATGCAGGCCGCGCTGAAAGGCGCCGGACAGATCGGCTTCACCATTCTGTCGCTCACTATCTCGCTAATCGCGGTGCTCATTCCGCTGCTGTTTATGGGCGATGTCGTCGGCCGGTTGTTCCGCGAGTTCGCCGTCACCCTGGCGGTCACCATCATCATCTCGGCCGTGGTGTCGCTCACGCTGACGCCCATGATGTGCGCGCGCATCCTGCGGCACAACCCTGAGGCGCAGCAGGGCAAGGTGTACCGCTGGTCAGAGCGCGCATTTGAAAACGCAATCGCCTTCTACGGCCGCACGCTGCGCTATGTTTTGCGCTTTCAGCCGGCCGCCTTGCTGGTCGCGGTCGCGACGCTCGGGCTCACCATTTTCCTGTACATCGTCATCCCCAAAGGCTTTTTCCCGGTGCAGGATACCGGCGTCATCCAGGGCATCTCGCAGGCGGCGCAAACGACCTCCTTTTCCGCGATGGCTGAGAAGCAGCAGGAGCTTGCCCGCGTGATCCTGGCCGACCCGGCGGTCGCAAGCCTTAGCTCATTTATAGGGGCTGACGGCACCAACACCACCCTGAACAGCGGGCGCTTCTCGATCAATCTAAAGCCGCTTGCCCAGCGCGACCTAAGCGCCTCAGACGTGATCCGCCGGCTGCAAACGAACCTTGCCGAGATCGACGGCATTCAGCTGTTTATGCAGCCCGTGCAGAACATCTCGGTCGACGACCGGGTGACGCGCACGCAATACCAGTACACGCTCGAGGACCCGAGCCAGACGGAGCTGAACCTGTGGACGGACCGCTTCGTCGACAAGCTGAAGCAGATGCCGGACCTGGAAGATGTCGCGACCGATCAGCAGACCGGCGGGCTTGCGGCCAATATTCACATCGACCGTGTGACTGCCTCGCGGCTCGGCATTGCCCCGACCACAGTTGACAATACGCTGTACGACGCGTTTGGCCAGCGCCAGATTTCCACGCTGTACACGCAGGTGAACCAGTACCACGTCATTCTGGAGACGCAGCCCGAGTTCCAGCGCAACCCGAACAAGCTCAACGACATATACATCCAGGCCAACGCATCCGCCGGTGCCAGCGGCGACGCGGCGTCACAGTCTTTTTCAAGCGCCAGCTCGTCGTCCGCGGGCTCCGCTGCGACCACGACCTCCGTGCTGTACACGCCGAGTTCGGGCGCGCTTACGCCGCCGGCCAACGCGCTCGCAACCTCCGGCACCGGCACAAGCGCGTCCGCGGCAAGCACCCTGGCGACGCCTACCAGCACGCAGAACCAGATTCCGTTGAGCGCATTCGCAACCATGTCGTCGTCGAGTGAGGCGCTCTCGATCGAACACCAGGGGCAGTTTCCGGCCGCAACCGTCTCGTTCAACCTGGGCCCGAAAGCCGCGCTCGGCAATGCTATTGAAGAGGTCGACCGAGCCGCGCAGCAGCTCCACTTCCCGGCCAGCATCCAGGCCGACTTTCAGGGTACGGCTGCGTCGTTCCGCAACTCGCTCTCGAATGAGGGTTTGCTGATCCTGGCCGCGCTGGTGGTCGTGTACATCGTGCTGGGCGTGCTCTACGAGAGCTTCATCCACCCCATCACGATTCTGTCCACGCTGCCTTCGGCCGGCGTGGGGGCGCTGCTGGCCCTCATGCTCTTTGGGCAGGCGCTTACCGTAGTCGCCATCATCGGCATCATCTTGCTGATCGGCATCGTGAAGAAGAACGGCATCATGATTGTCGACTTTGCACTCGAAGCCGAGCGCGTCCACGGCAAAAGCGCGACGGAGGCCATCTACGAGGCGAGCCTGCTGCGGTTTCGCCCCATCCTGATGACCACTATGGCCGCGCTGCTGGGCGCACTGCCGCTGGCCTTTGGCACGGGCAGCGGATCGGAGCTGCGCCGGCCGCTCGGCATCGTCATGGTCGGCGGCCTGCTGATCTCGCAGCTGCTCACGCTCTACACCACGCCGGTCATCTACATCTTCTTCGACAACCTGGCGCGCCGCTTTAAAACCAGGCCGAGGCACCGGCCCACCGGCAACGAGCCGCAGACCAGCTCCGCGGCACCGCAGGTGACCAGTGCGGTTTAGGAATATCCGATGAGTATTTCCAGGCCGTTCATCGATCGGCCGGTCGCGACCACGCTGCTCACCGTCGCCATCGCGATCGCCGGTGCCATCGGCTACAGTGTGCTGCCCGTCGCGCCGCTGCCGCAG
>CAXUDF010000087.1:0-14057 GCA_964249695.1 uncultured Acidobacteriaceae bacterium | reverse complement strand
GAGGGCCGCCCCGCTCGCGCGCAAGCCAGCGCCTTATTTGTACAAGTCCTCGAAAAGTTTTCGCGTCACGCCAAGGCACTCGCACGCTGCGTCCTCAAGGCCTTGCTGGTCGAGGATGCGCACCTGGCCTCGTGAGTGCTCGATCAACCCGCTGCGCTGCAGCACTCCGGCGACGAGTGTCACGGTCGAGCGGCGTGTACCCAGCATGTCCCCGAGGAACTCGTGCGTAATATGGATGACCCGATCGTTGATCCGGGCCTCAACCATCATCAGCCAGCGAGCCAGTCGCTCCTCCACCTCGTGCAGGCGATTGCAGGCGGCTAACTGTGCCAGCACCAGTGACTGATACTGCACGTGCCGCAGCAGCAGGCTTTGCAGATCGGCATACTGCGTGAAAGCCTGCTGAAGAGCGCGGAAGCTTATGCGCAGGGCCGTGCCGCCGACCTGCATCATGCAGCGGGTTTGCGCCCGCCCCGGACCCAGCAGATGAAGGCTTTCCGGAAGGCCTTCCCGCCCCACAATGCCTACCTCTACCTGGCCGCCGCTTTCCAACATGGTGACGATAGACGCGATCCCGCTCGTCATGAAGTGGGCATATTGCGGGTCTTCTTCCGGCTCAAACAATGGGCTGCCGTGAGGAAGCGTTACTGCCTGCAGGCGAGGCAGCAAAGCACTTTTGGTCGCGGGAGAAAGGCAATCGAGAATCGAGTTTGTGTTTGGAAATGACACGTGGTCTGCCCCTGGACATCGCAGGCTTGTTACCGAGCTAGTGGGACCTGCATGGAGCAGCTTGCGATCCGCGGCCTGCACTCATAAGTCTCGCCTAGAAAGGCGAGGCGCGGATGTTCTCTTGCGAACGTAAGCCGTCGCTCCCATGAACACAGGGGTGACAAGGAACCTGACTGCTTCAGGCAAAAGTGCGGCTTGATTGACGCTTCTTCGGTCAGGGGGCACTCGCGAGCTGGTCAGATTCTCCAGACCTGCGGGGAACAGCAAGCTGCCTGCGTGCCTCAGGCTTCATCTGCAAAATCTTACCTGAAGCAGTTACAGATGCCGGGGCATATATCTCGCGTTGAGCGGCCAGCAGGCTCGCGACAAACCGAACGAGAGCGCCCGGGCCCTCTTCACGCGGGAAGTACGCCAGGGAGCCGCAGGGTGAGGCGTGCATCTCTGACTCAAAGGCGAGGCGAATTACGCGGGTAACAGGCCAGAATAGGCTTGTGTAGCGGCGCATTTGATCCACATCGGTGTACGGCACGGTATGGCACAAGAGAATCAAGTCGAAAAAGCTGTCGAGAAGGCTTCCCGCTCGCGCAGAATGGCTGCTCGTGACTTCAAGGCCTGCTCGCTGCAGGATGAAACCTCGGCTTGACATCAGGCGGCGGTCATCCCCTATTTGTAACAACGTGTGCACAGCCCGCTCCATGCTCGGCCGCTGCCTGCGCAGCAGGACCGAAAGCTAAAGCACGAGCGTTTCAGTGTGTAGAAAGTATCTCTGTCGGTCATTGGACAGAGACCCGCGGATGATGTTCGCTAGATGGAACAGGCTCGGAGGGATTTCTACGTCTTCAGAATGACCTTGATGTAGCCGTCCTCGCGGGCGTCGAACCTGCGAAAAGCATCCGGCGCTTCGTCCAAAGAAAGCCGATGGCTGACAATCCGGCTCGGCTTTGCGGCACCGGTAAGGATCATGTCGCGCAGCTTCCGGTTCCAGCGCTCGTCGTCATTGCGGCCCATGGCGATGCGCACGTTCTTGCCGAAAAGCTTGTCCCACGGCACCATCAATCTGCCCTCGTGGAGCGAGCTTTCGGGGCCGCTCGGGTCCCTGGGCGGCCACAGCCCTGCGACCGCGATGCGGCCGGCCGGGTTGATCAGTTCTGCAATCGCGTTGGTTACCCAATGCGGCTCTTCCTTATCGAGGTCCTCGCGGGACCGCGCCTGAAAGCCGATGGCATCGATCGCGCAGGTCACGCCGGAGAGCAGCTTTTTGTTGCGGAACGCGCCGCCTGCACGCCATTTCCCCTGCTGCTCCTTGATGAGCTCCACCGGGTCGCCCTCGAGGAAGTTGATGGGGGTCGCCCCGAGCTCACCGGCCTTCTCCAGCCGCTCCTTTACGGCGTTCGCCACGTATACGCGCGCGGCCCCGCGCAGCCTTTCCGAGTAGGCGGCTAGCAGCCCCACAGCTCCGGCGCCGAAGATTGCGACCGTATCGCCGGGGCCGACTTCAGCGACCGCGGCCGCATGGTAGCCGGTCGTCCACGCGTCCGCCAGCAGCACAAAGTCGTCCTCCCACCGGTCGCCCGGCTCACCTGGCAGCTTCAGGCAGTTCGCGTCTGCCAGCGGAACCCTCAGCAGCTCTGCCTGCGCGCCCTGGTAGCCGCCCTTGTTGGGGTAGCCATAAGCGCCACCGGCGGCGCGGGGTTGGTGGTCAGGCAGGCCGAGCTGTTCCCTGCGACGCACATGGCGCAAAGCCGCAGCAAATATGGGTCGGCACGGTCACGCGATCGCCCTTTTGCACGTTCTTGACCGCGGAGCCGACCTCCTCGACCACACCCAACGGCTCGTGCCCAATGATGCCGCCCTCAATGCCGCGCATACGGCCCTCGTAGAAGTGCAGGTCGGTCCCGCAGATGGCGCTCGAGGTCACCCTCAGCAATACGTCCGTGGTTTCCGCCATCTCGGCGTCCTTGACCTCGCGCACGACGATCCTGCGCGTTTCCTCCAGCACCGCAGCTTCATCGCGCTCTCCCCACCCTTTCTTCGATGCGGAGCTGCTTTCGTTTCCCTGGCAAATTGCATGCACCACGAATGTGGGAGTACGGAACCGAGGTAATCCCAGACGCCTTCGGTAATGTTTCGCCCGCGCTACAGCCACCCCATACTGGGCTCACGACTCCGGATGATCGCAGAAGCTTTTCGCACACCGGACCCGCCTGCGGCGCTCAGCAGCATGCATGCGGTCCGGTTCCAAGTGGGACCGCGGGCAGCTGTGCGCCTGCGGCATTGGGATGGAAGGGCTTGTATGTGGTTGCGATCGCTCGGATGCGGTGCGCTGTTCCTCCTGCTCCTGGCGGGAAGCAGCGCCGCGGCTGCGCCTAAAGCAGCGGCTGCACCCCAGACCGCGGTTGCGCCCCAGTCGAGCACGCCGGCCGCGCGGCAGGGTGAGCTTGATCGAAGATTTCTGCGGCAGCGGAGTGCGGCCCCGAGCACCAGTGCGGCACACACCGCTGCGGAGTCTCTGCTAAGGGCGCGCACCGGCGCCGCCGCGCTGCACAGGGCAACCCGCGCGGGCGCGCAGGCGCAGCCGGCCGGCTTTTCCAGCACGACCTGGCAGTCAGCCGGGCCCGCGCAGCTGAGTACCCCCGCGTATGGGCTGGTCACGGGCCGGGTCAGCTCACTGGCCGTTGACCCGAACGACCCATCCGGCAACACGTTGTACCTGGGAGCCACGGGCGGCGGCGTCTGGAAAAGCACAAACGCGGCAACGTCCGGCGTGGCCGGCTTTACGCCGCTGACCGACGACATCCAGGCCTTCGCAAACTCGTTTACATCCATTCCGTCGCTTTCGATCGGCGCATTGACTGTGCAGCCAGGGGTTCCACAAGTGCTGCTTGCCGGTACCGGCGACCCCAATGATGCGCTGGATTCCTACTACGGCGTGGGGCTGCTTCGGTCGAGTGACGGCGGCACCTCGTGGACGCTGATTGGAAGCAGCAGCGACGATCAGCACTACAGCTTTCGCGGTGCGGGATTTGCCGGTTTTGCCTGGAGTACGACCACCGCAAACCTGGTGGTGGCCGCGGTGTCGCAGTCGCTTGAAGGCTTGCTGGTCAACACCCAGTTCACTGCTTCGGCGGAAATGGGGCTGTACTACTCGACCGATGCGGGCCAGACCTGGCGCCTTTCAACAATCACCGACGGAACAAACAAGGTTCTGCAGTCGAGCAGCAAGAACTCGGCCCCGCCCGGCAACGCTGTGACCTCCGTGGTCTGGAACCCCAAGCGCGGCCTGTTTCTGGCCGCGGTTCGCTTCCACGGCTACTACTCCTCGCCTGACGGGGTGACCTGGACGCGGCTTGCCAGCCAGCCCGGCTCGGGACTATCGACTACTGTTTGCCCGCCGGAACCCGGTGGGACCGGCAGCCCGAGCTGCCCGATCTTTCGCGGAGCCCTGGCCGTGCAGCCCACAACCGGCGACACCTTCGCCCTCACCACCGACATCAACAATGCTGACGGCGGCACCGACGCGAACGGCAATGCCCTGGGCGGCCTGTACCAGGATGTTTGTTCATCGACCGGAGCGGCGGTCAGCAGCTGCAACACCTCGAGCACGTTTACCTTCGGCACCAAAATCAACGACAGCGCCCTTGACGACCCGGAAAACCCCGGCACCATTGCGCAGGCGGATTACAACCTCGCGCTGTCTGCCGTGGCTTCGCCGGGGGATACAATCCTGCTCGCCGGGACCGAGGACGTGTTTCGCTGCTCGCTCGCGAACAGCTGCACCTGGCGCAACACGACCAACAACCAGACCTGCGCGGCTGCACAGGTCGCGCCATCCACGCATTCCATTGCGCCCGCTCCCACTGCAGCCGGGCTTGTCTACTTCGGCAACGACGGCGGCGTGTGGCGTTCGACTGACGACGTGGGGCAAACAGGCTCCGTGTGCAGCAGCGCTGACGCGAGCCACTTTCAAAACCTGAACGGCGGCCTGGGCTCGCTGGCAGAGATCAGCCATTTCGCGGTGAATGGGTCCAACGATTCGCTCGTGCTCGCGGGCATGGGCGAGTTCGGCATTGTGGCCAGTGAAAGCACGCAGGCGCAGGCGGGTACCGGGCCCTGGCAGCAGCTGCTGACCGGCGAAGGCAGCTATGTTGCGATTGACCCGAGCACGCCGGCGAACTGGTACGCCGACGTGGGGCAGGGCGTCGGTATTTTCGACTGCGCGGACGGGTCTAGTTGCAACGCAAGCAGCTTTGGCGGGCAACCCGCTATCGACCGCACCCAGGTCGAAGACGATACAGATGCGTTTGTGGACCCGGCACCGTGGATCCTCGATCCGGGGAATCCGGCAAACATTCTGCTGGGCACCTGCCGCATGTGGCTGGGGCCGGCGACTGGCGGCTGGAGCGCCGGCAACCTGATCAGCACGATGCTCGACGGGGACCAGGGCCCGTACTGCAACAACAACGCCCAGCTGCGCTCGGTCGCGGCGGGCGGCAGCTACAACTCGCCGGCGGGCGGCGAGCAGATGTACGCCGGCATGGCCGGTCCGCTGGATGGCGGCTCGACCTACGCCGGGCACCTGTTTGGCGCGACCGTGCCGCAGACGGGCGGCGTGGTTAGCTGGACCGACCTGTGGCGCAATCCCGTCACGAACGGTGGGGCGGCTGCGGGCGCTGCGAACTTCAACCCGTATTCGTACGCTGTCTCCTCGATCGCGGTTGACCCGCACGACACGACCGGTAAGACGGTCTACGCAGGCATCGGCGGCTTCGGACCAACGGGCATCCTGTACGGCTCGATTGACGGCGGAGCGCACTGGGCCAACATCACAAACTCGCTGCCGCTGGCGCCGATCAACAGTGTGGTGGTGGACCCGAATAATAGCGCGGATGTGTATGTCGGCGGCGACTTTGGCGTGTATTACACGACCAATATCGCGAGCTGCGCGGACTCCTCACAGAACTGCTGGAGCGAGCTGGGTTCAGGGCTGCCGAACGCGCCGGTCACCGGGCTTGCGGTCTTGTCGAGCGGCGGCAGCACGGTGCTTGAGGCCTCCACGTATGGCCGGGGCATCTGGACGCTGGGCCTTTCGACAGCGTCGACCCTCGCGCAGGCGACGCTGTCGCCCGGGAACTATACGTTTGCACCAGCGGGCGTCGGCTCGCCAAGTGCGTCGTCTGCGAGCTTTACCCTGGCGAACACCGGGGCCAACGCGCTCATCATCGCGGCGGTCACAACCGCGCCGACCAGCGACTACTCGGAAACGAACAACTGCGGTACGACGCTTGCCGCCGGCGCAAGCTGCACTATCCAGGTGACGTTTACCCCCAGCGCAACCGGCGACCGGCCGGGCTCGCTGACCGTGCGCGCGAATGTAAGCGGCGGCACGCTGAGCTCAACGCTGGACGGAAACGGCCTGACGCCGGGCGCCATCTCGGTAAGCCCGGCCAGCCTGAACTTTCCGGCAACGGTGACCGCGACCAGCTCATCGCCGATAACTGTCCAGGTCAGCAACACGGGCGGCGCGCCGGTGACGCTTGGTGCGCCCACATTTGCGGGCGCGAACGCGAGCGATTTTCATCTGTCGAGCTCGACCTGCGGCAGCACGCTCGGTGCGCAGACTTCCTGCAGCCTTTCGGTTGTGTTTGCGCCGGCCGCGGCGGGCGCGCACGCAGCCCAGCTCCAGCTGACGGGCAGCGCGCCGGGGAGCCCTTACACGTTGAACCTGATGGGCTCGGGAGTAGCCCCGGCCGCCCTGACGATCTCGCCTTCCTCGCTCACCTTTACGGCGGTGCCAGTCCAGAGCGTGTCAGAACCGCTCAGCCTGCAGGTGATGAACACGGGCGGAGCCGGCGCGCAGCTTGGAACGGCGACCGTTTCCGGCGACTTCAGGATTTCTGCAAACGGCTGCGGGTCGGTGCTCGCAGGCGGGGCCAGCTGTTCGGTCAGCATCGAGTCAACGCCTACGGCAACCGGCAGCCGCTCGGGTCTCTTTACCCTCCCATCGTCGAGCGTCTCGAACGGGCAGGTGACGGCACCGCTCAACGGCACGGGAACCGCCACGGCGCTGTCGCCCGCGTCGCTCAACTTTGCCGCGCAGCAACAGGGCACCACCTCGACCGCGCAGACCATATACGTCACCAACACGGGTCAGAATGCCGCCCAAATTGGCCGGGCTTCCGCGAGCGGGGACTTCGCGGTCGCGACAAATACATGCCCGGCCTCGCTGGCAGCCGGTGCGCAGTGCGCGCTTGGGATGACGTTTACGCCTGCCACAACCGGGGCGCGCAGCGGTACGCTGAGCCAACCCTTCAACGCGGGCATCCTGACAGCGGCACTTTCCGGAACCGGCAATGCGCCCGGCCTTCTGACGCTGAGCCCTTCCTCGCTTTCCTTTCCGGTGACAGCGGACAACGCGACCTCCGCCGCCCAGAGTGTTTCCGTAACCAACAACGGCAACAGCCCGGCACTGCTTAGCTCGATTACCGTGTCAAATCCGTTCGCGATCGCTTCCAACAGCTGCCCTGCGCCGCCAGCGACGTTGGCTGTGAACGCGCAATGTACGCTGTCTTTCACGTTTTCTCCGACCGGCGTCGTGAACTATTCGGGAGGGGCGACAATCGCTGGCAACTTCAGCAACGCGCCCGCGACGATCAGCATGACCGGCCAGGGAGCGTCGCCGCCTTCGGCGACGGTGAGCCCGACGAGCCTGAGCTTTCCGGACACGCCCCAGGGTTCGGTCTCGGCAGCCCAGAACGTGACGGTCAGCAGCACGGGGGGCGTCGCAGTGACGCTGAGCGCTCCGACGATTTCACAGAACTTCCAGATTGCCAGCGATCCGTGCCCTTCGTCGCTTGCGCCGGGCAATAGCTGCACCATCTCGATCCTGTTTCACCCCGGCAGTACAGGCGCGCTGACAGGTACGTTCACCCAGCCGGGCAACATGGTGGGCGGCCCGCTCAGCGTCGCGCTCGGGGGCAAAGGGCTGCAGCCGGGGGCCATCGCGCTTGCTCCGAGCACCGTACAGTTCGGCTCGGTAGTCGTCGGAACGCCGAGCACACCGCAGACCGTGATGGTCAGCAACTCGGGGCAAACCTCGGTCGCGCTCGGGACGCCGACGGTCAATAACGATTACGCGCTGACGGGCTCGACCTGCGGCGCTACGCTCGGCGGCGGACAATCCTGTTCACTTACAGTCCAGTTCACGCCGACCGTAGCCGGAGCCCGTCCGGGCCAGCTCACGATCCCCGGCAGCGGCGGCGGCCCCACAGCAGTGGCCACGCTGGAAGGCACCGGCATTACGCCGGGATCGCTTGCCTTGAGCCCCTCGTCGCAGGCATTTGGCACGGTTGCGATAGGCAGCAGCGCGAGCGCCACCCTGACGGCGACAAACAGCGGCGGAGCGGCCGTACATCCGAGCGCGATCAGCGCAGGGGGCGACTTCGCCGTGACCGGCGGCACCTGCACCGTGGGTGGGGCGATCGCACCGAATGGCGGGACATGCACGGTGATCGTCACGTTTACGCCGGCGGCGAGCGGCAGCCGGTCGGCGCAGCTGACCATTACCAGCGATGGCACGCCAGGAACGGTGCAGGCGGGGCTTGCCGGCGTCGGAGCCTTGCCGGGCAACCTGTCCCTTTCGCCCGCGAGCTACCAGTTTGGCCCTGTGGTGGTCGGCACGGTGTCAGCCCAGCAGAGCTTCACGGCCAGCAACAGCGGCGGCGTGGCCGTCAGCCTCGGCCCAGCCTCGGTAAGCGGGAGCGAATACAAAATCGGTGCGAACAGCTGCGGTTCGTCCCTTGGGCCGAACGCAACGTGCTCGGTGCAGGTGACGTTTGCGCCGACCGCGCAAGGGGACACGCCGGGTACGCTGAGCCTGCCGAATACGGGCAACGGGTCGACCGCGACCGCCTCGCTCGACGGGCGGGGCGTGACTCCGGGCATGCTGACGCTGACGCCGAGCCCGGCCGCCTTTGGCAGCGTGGTCGTCAACACATCCGCAACCGTGGCGGTTACGGTGCAGAACACGGGCGGCGCTCCCGTACCGCTCGGCACTCCGTCCGCCACAAGCGGCTTCAGCGTCGCGAGCCAGTGCGCCGGGGTGCTTGCCCCGAACGCGAGCTGCACGGTGCAGGTTACGTTCTCGCCGACCGGCGCGGGATCCGTCTCCGGCCTGCTCACGGTGCCGAGCAGCGGAAGTGGGACAGGCGCGACGGATACACTCTCAGGCGCAGGAGTGCTGCCGGGCTCGCTCACGGCTGCTCCTTCTACGCTGACGTTCGGGTTCACGGTAGTCGGCGGCCAGAGCGCTTCGCAGACAGCGACCATTGCCAATCCCGGCGGGGTGAGCGTGTCTATTACAGCACCGCAGCTTTCGTCCGCGGACTACTCGATCACCGGCAGCAACTGCGGCGCAAGCCTTGCACCCATGACTTCCTGCAGCGTTTCAGTTGCGTTTACGCCTACAGCAGCAGGCAGTCGGGCCGCGACGCTGACGGTAGCGAGCAGCGATGGCAGCGGGGCTGTGGCCCGCGTTTCGTTGAGCGGGAGCGGTCTGGCACCCGCGCAGCTAACGTTTGCGCCGTCCTCGCTTACTTTCGGCGGCCAGGACCTGCGCACCACTTCGAGCTCCCAAACGCTGAAGCTGAGCAACACGGGCGAGGTCGCTACCGGCCTAAGCTTGCCAGTGCTTGCCGGCGCGTACGCAATCACGGCGAACAGCTGCGGCACTACCCTTTCGGCGGGCGGCAGCTGCGCGATCGCCGTGCAGTTTGCCCCGACCTCGGCCGGGAGCCAGAACGGTTCACTGACGGTGGCAAGCATCACGGGCACACCGGCCGCCACCGCCCTGCTAAGCGGAACGGGGCTGGCGCTGGTTGCGAACCCGACTTCGCTCGTCTTTCAGCCGGCGCTCCCGGTAGGCGCAAGCGAGACGTCGCCGCAGTTGATTAATATCGCGAACCTGGGCACGGTCGGCGTCACGCTGCAGCCGTTCATCATCACCGGCGACTTCGCCGCCGGCAACTCAAGCTGCACGGGAACGCTGGGGCCTGACTCTTCCTGTGCCATCTACGTCATCTTTACGCCGACTGCGGGCGGCAAGCGCACTGGCACCTTTACGGTTTCAGACGGCACCGAGACTGATGTCGTGCAGCTGCTCGGCACCGGTCTGTCGCAGGCGACCGACACCCTGAGTGCCAGCTCGCTCGCCTTTGGAACCACAGTCGTCGGCCAAACGTCGGGCTCGCAGGTCGTCACGCTCACGAACAGCGGCGACGCTACGCTCGCGAACATCACGGCGACGACCAGCGGACCTTTTCTGGCCACAAACAACTGCGGAAACAGCCTGGGCGGCCACCTCTCCTGCACCATCGCGGTCAGCTTTGCGCCGAGCGCGGTGGGCTCGGCCAACGGCGGCCTGGCGGTTTCCGATGCCCAGCGAACGCAGTCCCTGCAGCTGAGCGGCGAAGGAGCACCACCGCCTACCGCGTTCTCGTCCCCGGCAAGCCTCACCTTCGGCGGCTACGCGCTCTCGCTTGCGACTCCGCCGCAGTCGGCAACAATCAGCAACGGCGGCACAACGGCGATCATGAACCCGTCCATTACGATCACCGGCTCTGACTTCACGATTGTTTCCTCCACCTGCGGCAGCACGATCGCGCCTGCTGCCACCTGCCAGGTCAATGTTGTCTTTACGCCGAGCGCGGTCGGCATGCGGCAAGGCGTGCTTAATGTAAGCAGCTCTTCACTCGCTGTACCACTGTCGGTGGCGCTGTCCGGCTCGGGCGAGGATTTCCAGCTGTCGGCGGTTGGCACAACCACCGGCGTGGTGACCGTCGGGCAGACCGCCAGCTACCAGTTCATGGTGACGCCCACTGGCGCTTCGGCCGGCACTCTCGCGATCACCTGTTCGGGTGCCCCGGCAAACTCCGTTTGCACGGTCAATCCTGCAAGCATGACGCTGGCGAGCGGCGTCTCCGGCTCCCTTATGGTGACGGTCGCGACACAAACGGCAACCGCGGCTGCCGCACTACACCGGTGGCAGAAGTGGGCCGGCGAAACGGCGCTGGCGCTGCTTTGCCCCTTGATCCTGTTACCTCGCAGGTATCGGCAGCGCCTGCTTATGGTTCTCCTAGCCGCCGGGCTTCTCGGTTTGCCGATCGGCTGCGGCGTCCATGCCAGCGGTGTGAATACTCCGGGTGGGCCGACGCCGCCCGGGCAGACACCATCCGGCTCCTACACCATCACGGTCAACGCGGCATTTCCAGGGGCGACACGCACGGCGACGGTGACGCTGGTGGTGCAGTGAGGTGCATTTCACTACGGGCTGCGCCGGTCATAGTTCTGCGCAATCCAACCGCTGTACTCTCCCCTGGTTACCCGCTCAACCCAATCGCCGTTCGCGAGATACCAGTCCACGGTCAGCGCAAGGCCGTCTTCCACCGTCGGTATGGCCGGCTGCCAGCCGAGTTCGCGGTGCAGCTTGCCGGAGTCGATCGCGTAGCGCCGATCATGTCCCGGGCGATCCGGCACGAAGCGAATCAGGTCCGCGTAGCTGCCCTGGGCGCGCGGCTGTTTGCGATCAAGCAGCGCGCAAAGCTCCGTAGCGATGTCAAGGTTCGGGCGCTCATTACCGCCGCCGACGTTGTAGCTTTCGCCGGGCCTGCCTCCTTTGAGCAGCAGCAGCAGAGCGCGGCAGTGGTCCTCAACATGCAGCCAGTCACGGATTTGCAGGCCGTCTCCATAGATCGGCAGCTCTCGCTCGGCGAGGGCAAAGCGAATCAGCAGGGGAATGAGCTTCTCCGGCAGCTGAAAGGAACCGTAATTGTTGGAGCAGTTGCTGAGCAGCACGGGGAGTCCGTAGGTGTGGGCAAACGCATGCACGAGGTGGTCGGCACCGGCTTTGGACGCGGCGTAGGGGCTGCGCGGGGCGTAGCGCGAGGTCTCTGTGAAGGGCGGCGCTTCCGGCGCGAGTGAGCCGTACACCTCGTCGGTGGAAACGTGGAGGAAGCGGAAATCGGCTGCCTTCGAGCCTTCAAGACTCGACCAGAAGCCGCGAGCAGCTTCGAGCAGCACCAGCGTTCCTTCGACATTGGTTTTGACAAAGCGCTCTGGGCCGACAATGGAGCGGTCCACGTGTGTTTCTGCGGCGAGATGAACGACCGCCTGCGGACGGTAGTCGCGGAATAGCTGCTCGACCAGCGGCCGATTGAGAATGTCTCCTTCCACGAGGGTGTGGCGAGGGTCGTCGCGCAGATCGGTAATGTTTTCCAGCCTGCCGGCATAGGTGAGTTTGTCGAGATTGACGACGCGACCCCAAGCGGACCCGGCGCGCAGCGCCATGCGCACAAAGTTGGAGCCGATGAAGCCGCAGCCGCCTGTGACGAGGAGGGTTCTGTTTGCCTGGGGGCTCACTCATCCACGGTAGCAGCGGCCCGGAGCGGGAGGCTACGGCGCGTAGGCAGCGGCTATACTGCCCCTATCGCCGGGCGTGGTTTGCGCGGGCGAGGAAGGGTGCTACGGCCTTTGAGCGAGCCTGAAATTGGATCAGAACCGGCACCGGTCAGCGAAGCAGATGTTGCGCACGTCGCCGCGCTGGCTTCGCTGGCGTTAACGCCGGAGGAGCTGTCGCGGCTGGGCGAGGATCTGCGGGCTGTGCTTGGGTACGTCGCGGAGCTGCAGGGGCTGGACACGACCGGCGTTGCTCCTCTGCTGCATGTCTCGGAGCTGTACCCGCCAAGTGCCGGTGCTGCCGAGGAGCCCGCCTTGCGGGCCGACGAACCGCTACCCTCGCTTGCGCGTGAGCTGGTGATGCGCGGCGCGCCCGCAACAGATGGCACCTTCTTCAAGGTGCCCAAGGTGATCGAGCGCTAAAGCTTTTGCTTGGAGCGTCGATAAAGGACAAAACAGGTATGACAGAAAGCAGTGCGCACGGCAGACTCCAGGGCCCGAACGCGCCAGATAGCACGCTGACAGTTCCGCACGTGCGAGCCGCCATCGCAAGCGGGGAGGCCTCAGCGCAGCAGATCACCGAACGGTGCCTTGCGAATATCGGGGAGCGGGACGGCGAGATCCATGCGTTTCTCTCGTTGGCGACCAATCGCGCGCTGGAGCAGGCCGCGCGCGTGGATGCGATGGCTGCGGCCGGCAACCCGCTGCCGCCGCTTGCGGGTGTGCCGGTCGGCATCAAGGATGTGCTGACAATCGCGGGCCTGCCGGCGACAGCGGGCTCGCGCGTGCTGGAGCACTACGTCGCCCAGTACACGGCGACTGCTGTGGAGCGGCTGGAAGCCTCGGGCGCGGTCACGCTGGGCAAGCTGAACTGCGACGAGTTTGCTATGGGCTCGTCGAACGAAAACTCCGCGTTCGGCCCCGTGCGCAACCCGCACGCGCTTGATCGCGTACCGGGCGGCTCATCCGGCGGTTCGGCAGCGGCGGTGGCGGCGGGCATGGCGATCGCCTCGCTGGGCACGGACACGGGCGGATCGATTCGGCAGCCAGCAAGCTTTTGCGGCGTGGTCGGGCTGCTGCCGACCTATGGGCGCGTGTCGCGCTACGGATTGATTGCGTTTGCGTCCTCGCTCGACCGTGTCGGCCCGTTTACCAATTCTGTGCGGGATGCGGCTACGGTGCTCGGGGTGATGGCCGGGCACGATCCGAAAGACGCGACTTCGTCGAGGCTGCCGGTCCCGGATTATGCGGGGCTGCTGGAGCAGGAGCAGAGCATCAACGGGCTTCGAGTCGGGGTGCCGGTCGAATACTTTGCTGAGGGGCTTGACCCGGAGGTGCGCGAGAAGGTTGAAACGGCCATCGACGGCCTGCGGGAGGCCGGGGCGGAAATCCGGGGGATTTCGCTGCCGCATACGCGCTACGCGGTGCCCGCGTACTACCTGATCGCGACCGCGGAGGCGAGCTCAAACCTGGCGCGCTTTGACGGGGTGCGCTACGGGTATCGAGCGCCCGGAGCGGCATCGCTTGCCGGCATGTATCGCGAATCGCGCGACGGCGGGTTTGGCGCCGAGGTGAAGCGGCGCATCCTGCTGGGAACCTACGCGCTCTCTGCCGGGTACTACGACGCGTATTACAAGAAAGCGCAGCAGGTGCGGCGGCTGCTCGCGGAAGACTTCCAGCGGGCGTTCGCGAACGAGGTCGACGTAATTGTGACGCCGGTTGCACCGACGCCGGCCTTCAAGCTGGGCGAAAAATCGGATGACCCGCTTGCGATGTACCTGGCTGACATTTACACGGTCACGGCTTCGCTTGCGGGTATCTGCGGATTGTCAGTGCCGGCCGGGTGCTCGCGCGACGGGCTGCCGATCGGGGTGCAGGTG
>CAXUDF010000086.1:2243-14098 GCA_964249695.1 uncultured Acidobacteriaceae bacterium | reverse complement strand
TGTCCCGCGACTTTCAGGAAAACATTGATGTATGGGTCGAGCGGATTGAGCCTCGGCTCGGCCTGAACCGCGAACAGCTTGCCCTGTCCGCTGCCCTGTTGTCGCAGCTCGCTCTCGCCGCCGTGACCCTGGCCATCGGCGCTGCGGTGCTCAACGGGCGGGTACCCGGCGGGTCCATCACCTTTGCCATGGGCGCACAGGTGCTGTTCGCAGTCGTATTGGTCATCGTGCTGTTCAACCGGCTGTTGCCCAACATCTTCTTTACGCGGACGCGCGCGGGCTGGCTCACCTATATGGTGTGGCCGCTGCGCGTGCTTTTCTATCTCCTGTTCCCCTTCACCATCGTCATCAGTTTTGTGCTCTCTATCGTGACGCTGGTGGGGGAGACGCCGGCGGAGACGGAGGAGGAAGCGTCGGAGGCGGGCGTGACTGCTCTGATCGAGGCCGGGCAGGAGGAAGGCATTCTTGAGGAGGAGGACCACGAGCTGATCCGCTCTGCCGTGGAGTTCGGCGACAAGGTCGTCCGCGCAGTCATGACGCCGCGCCCCCGCATCTTCGCAGTCTCGCAGGAAACCACGGTCAAGCAGCTGCTGGAGCTGCTGCGCGCCAACCCCTACTCGCGTGTGCCCGTGTTTGCCGGCACCCTAGACAACATTATGGGCATCGCGTTCGCGCATGACATCCTCCACATCAGCGACGTTGCCGCGCAAACGCAAACCGTGGGCGCCATCGCCCGGCCCGCGCCGTTCATCCCGGAGATGAAGCGGGCCAACGAGGCCCTGCGCGAGATGCAGCGCGAGAAACAGTACATGCGCATCGTGATTGATGAGTACGGCGGCGTGGCGGGCCTGGTGACGATTGAAGACCTGGTGGAAGAGATTGTGGGCACCATCGCCGACGAGCACGAGGGCGATGACGCCGAAGCCGTACGCCAGGAAAGTGCCGGCGTGTGGAGCGTACCGGGCGACCTTGAAGTGGCCGAGCTGGAAACGCTGCTCGGCGAGTGGGAAGCCCCGGAAGACTACGAAGCGACCACGGTTGCCGGGCTGGTGAGCGAGACCGCCGGACGCATCCCCATGCCTGGGGAAGTGGTGGAGGAGAGCGGGGTCCGCTTCGAGATCCTCGCCTCCACAGACCGGCGCATTGAGCGCATGCGCGTTTCCCGCGCCGGCGCGGCGGCTTGAGTTAGGAAAAGAGAAACCATGCGCACCGGATTTGTTTCCATCCTAGGACGGCCGAACGCGGGCAAGTCCACCTTAGTGAACGCGTTGACGGGCGAGAAAGTCGCCATCGTCACCAGCAAGCCGCAAACCACGCGCAACCGCATCCACGGCATTGTGGAGGTGCCCGCGCGCAAGGGCAAGCACCCTGCCGCGCAGATCATCTTTGTTGACACGCCGGGCGTCCATAAGCCCAGCACGCTGCTCGACAAGCAGATGATGCAGGTGGTGTATGACGCGCTCGAAAGCCGCGACATCGTGATGGTGATGGTCGACGCGTCGCGGCGGTTGGACTTGCCGGTGCAGGACTTGCCGGCGAAGCCGGAGTCCGAGCCGGCCGTCGACGTCGGCGAGGAATCTGTAACAAAAACGGTGGCATTAGAAGAAGCGAACGGGGCAGAAGACCCCGCCGCGGAAGCACCGGCAGCCCGGCAGGCGCGCCGCCGAAAAGACGCGAGCGAAGACGCCTTTGTCTTCGAGCTGATCCGCAAGCTGGACTGCCCGGTCTTCCTCCTCATCAACAAGGTCGACCTGGTGCCGCGCGACCGGCTTCTCCCGCTCATCGCCGAGCTGAGCGCGCTGCACCCTTTCAAGGAAGTGTTGCTCATCTCGGCTCGCAAGCGCGACGGGCTCGAACTCCTGGTCGAAAAGCTCGTGGAACACCTGCCGAACGGCGAGCGCTACTTCCCGAAAGACCAGTTCACCGACCAGCCCGAGCGCTTTCTGGCGGCGGAGCTCATCCGCGAGCGCATCCTGATGGAAACCGGCGAGGAAGTTCCGTACGCGAGCGCGGTCGTCATCGAGCAGTGGGAAGAGCCGCCGCCGGCCCCACCCCGCCGCACCAAGCTGGACCCCGGCCATGAGAAGCTGCCGCTCACCCGCATCGCCGCCGCCATCTACTGCGAGCGCGACGGGCAAAAAGCGATCCTCATCGGCAAGGGCGGGGCCAAGCTGAAGGCCATCGGCGCGTCGGCGCGCAAGGAGATTGAGCAGCTGCTGGGTACGCGTGTGTTTCTCGAGCTGCACATCATTGTGGAGGAAGGCTGGAGAGAAAAGCGCGGCTTTCTGGACACGCTGGACTGGCGGCGGCAGCTGGATGAGATCGCCTTGCGCAAGGCCAACGAGAAAGGCTGAGACCGCCTGCGCGGCTTTCCTTTCTCCTGACATGCTTCCTCATCCAGCGATCGCGAGTGTGGCCTTTCTGTAAGGAAAGGCCACGTGGAGAAGAGTTTCGCGCGGAGTGACTTCAGGAGAAAGGAACTAGCGGCCACTTCGTGGCGGGTTTCTTCTGGTTACGGTGCAGACAGGTGTGGCCCTCGCGATGCTCGGGATCGAAGATCGCGAGGGGCATCGTTGTTTGGAACAGCTGTTACCTCAGAACTCAAACCGCGCCGCAAACTGCAGCTGCCTCGACGAACCGGCATCCCCCACCGCCGTACGGGTTTGGGTAATCTGCCCGAACGTGCTGGTCGCCGAAGTAGTCGCAGTCAGGTTTGGGTTGTTGAAGTTGGTGTGGTTCGAAATATCGAACGCATCCACGCGCAGTACCAGCGCAGTCTGTTCGGCAATCTTCGTCGTCTTTTCAAGCGAGATATCCGCATCGTTGAAGCCCGGCCCGGTAAATGCATTGCGGCGCAGTGAGCCGTAGCCGACCGTGGGCGCGTAGAAGACGCATCCGGCAACCGTCGCTGTCGTGCACACGCCGGGCTGACCAGCGGCCCCGGTGATGTACGGCACGTTGCCGGTTGCCAGCGTGTGTCTGCGGCCGATCTGCGGAGTCTGCAGCAGCGAGGGTCGAATCGTGCCGGTCGAGGAGTTGCCGTCAAACGCCGAGGTGGTCACCACGTTCAGCGGATTGCCGGTCTGCAGCTGCGTGATGTTGGCGAGCAGCCAGCCTTCCACAAGGCGATTGCCGTGGAACGGCAGATTCCAGGTCCCGGAGAACACGAAGTGATTGCGCGTATCAAAATCTGACAGCCCGTAGTCGCCGTGCGGGTTGGTATTGTCCTGGAGCGAGGCGCCGCCCTGCGAACCGAGCGAGTTCTCGTCCTGCGACTTCGACCAGGTGTAGGTCGCGTTGATCTGTATTCCATGCTGCAGGGCTTTCCGCACGGTAAACCAGAGCGCGTTGTAAATCGAGAGTGAGTCAGAGTCGACCTCGTTCACCGCGCCGACCGCCGAGCCCGGACGCACAGGGCTGTTGATGGCCAGATTAGCAAATGGCCGGGCACCCTTGGCTGTAATGCCGTTGGGGTAGAAGAGCTGGTTGACATTGCGCGTCAGGCGCAGGTGTTTGCCCTCAGACCCGATGTAGCCGATGTCGGCAACGACCCCTGACCCAAGCTGCTGCTGCAGGTTCAGGTTGTAGCTCTCCACATAGGCGTTGGTGAGCTTGGGGTTTACAGCGCTGGGATTGAGCCCGCTGAGCGTTGCAGCATCGAAGACGCCGTTGACCGGCGCGTACTGCTTCACGGTGGCCACGGTCGGCGCGCTGAAGGAGACCGGATTGGCATTGTTCGGGTTGCCGGCAAGGTTGCCGGCAACGCCGGTCACAGGCTGATCGGCCATGATGCCGTACCCGCCGCGGAGCACGGTCGTTTCATTGCCCCGCACGTCCCAGATGAAGCCGACGCGCGGCTCGTAGTTGTAGTTCTGTGTGTAGGGCTGGCGCACCGGGGTCAGCGAGTCGCTCGCGGCCAGGAAGTTCACAAGCCGGTTGCCGCCCTCGGTCGGGGTGCCGTTCCACTCGTAGCGAAAACCGATCTCGGCGTTGAAGCGCGGCGTGACTTTGTAGTTATCCGTCACGAACGCGCCGACCGCGTTCACGAAAACGCGGCTGACCACCTGCTGCGGCGTCACGCTGAAGCTGTTGACGTTGCCGAGAACAAAGTTCGCAGCGGTGTCAAAGTTGAGCGTGCCCGCGGTTTGCGAGTAGCTGTCGCTGATGGAACGGCGGTACTCGCCGCCGGCGCGAATCGTGTGCTTGCCGCGGTTGATCGACAGCGTGTCCGAGAAGATCCCGGCAGTGTCGAAGCGGCCTTGCGGGAAGCCGGAGGGACCGCCGAAGTTGAGATTGATATCCGTGATGGAGATCTGCGGCAGCGCCGCGTTGAAAGGAACATTGTTCTGGATGCCAAAGCTGGCCGGGTTTTCAGGCGTGTTGGGCACGAAGGCGATGGCGATGCGGTTAAAGCCGAGGCGTGCTTCGTTCACCACGTTCGGCGAGAAGATGTGGACTTCGTTGATGGTACCGATCTGGCGGTGTGCGGTGCGGTGATCGCCGAAGCCGGCGATGGTGTTGCCCTGGAGATTCGGCTCGGTGCGCGCATCCTGCTGCCAGGCGTAGTAGCCGTGGATGTTGTCTTTCGCGCTGATGGTGTGGAATAAGTCGCCGGAAAACTGGTCGGTTTTGACAGGGCCCGGCGCCGCGCCGCTTACCGTGGCCTGGCCGTTCGCGGGCGTTCCCGCGGCAGGCGCGGGGATAAAGTTAAGCAGCCCCGCATAGCCGGGGATCGTGCTCGCCTGCAGCTGACCGCGCTGGGTCGTGTTGAGCACTCCGCTTGTGAGCACCAAAGCCTGTGTCTGCCGCAGCCCTTCGTAGCTTAGGAAGAAGAATGTACGGTCCTTAAAGATAGGCCCTGAAAATGCGCCGCCAAAGTTATTGCGGATGAACTGGTTCTGCCGCTGCGGCTTGCGGTTGAAGTAATTGCGCGCGTCGAAATAATTGTTGCGCAGGTAGTCAAACGCCTCACCGTGGAACTGGTTCGTCCCGGACCGCGTCGCGACGTTCACGATCGCGCCCGAGGAGCGCCCGTACTCGGCCGAGTAGGTCGAGTTGGAGAGTTTGAACTCAGAGGTGGTGTTGATCGACGGCTGAAAGGTGATCTGGTTCTGTGACAGATCGTTCAGGTTGACGCCGTTGATCATGAAGTTGACGGTGTCTTCACGCTGCCCGGCGGTGTCAAAGGAGTTCGCGCCCAGCCCGCGGCTCGCGCCTGTCAGAGAACCGGTGACTGGCGGCACGACAGTGCCCGGCGTCAGGTTAGTCAAGTCAAGAAAATGCCGGCCGTTGAGCGGGATCTCCTGCACGGTCTTCTGGTCGATCACCTGGCCGACCGTGATGGTCTCGGCGTCGATGATCGGCGCGGCACTTTCGACCTCGACTACCTCGCCGGCCGAAGCGACGCCAAGCCGCGCATTGGTGGTTACGCTCTGGTCGACCTCAAGCGTCACGCTAGCCACTTTGAAGTCCGCAAAACCCTGCGCCTGCACGGTAACGCTGTAGTTGCCCGGCTGCAAGGACGGGACAGAGTAGTCCCCGGCTGAGTCGGACACGGCAGTGCGATCCACGCCGGTCGTCAGGCCGTGTACCGTGATCTTCGCTTGCGGCAGCACTGCTCCGGACGGATCAGTCACGGTTCCGGACAGGGTTGCGGTCGATTGTGCGCGGGCCAGGACAGAGCCGCCGGCAAACACAAGAGTAGACAAGGTAAGTGCGCGCGTGCGCTGGTTCAAACGGGCCTCCGGGGGAAGTGGTCTGCCTGGTAAAGCTCGCCTGAAAGCTGGGCCGGCGGCCCTTTGGGCGGGAAACGGGTGGGGTACATGTGCGGCTCTGGCGGCGCGCATCACGTTTTGTATACGTCTGTAACTGCGATAGTACCGCAAGGTTTTCGCGCTGCAAGCGAGTGCTGAACCCGTTACACTGCCGGCATGAGCAGCTATCCGGGCGATGTTGCAGCCTTAGCACCGCGGGCTGCGATGGATGCGTCTGAACCGCTTGCGCAGCCAGCGCCGGAGCACACCCGCATCGTGCTCTCGCCCCTGCTCGCAGCTGCCGGCATCCGGCACGGCTTTTCGACGCGGCTGGGCGGCGTGAGTCAGGCTTATCTGAAGCAAAACGCCCGCGCGGCATCCGAAGCGCAAGGCGGCGAACTGAACCTTGGCTTTACCGCTTCCGACACCCGGGAACATGTTCTGCAGAATCGAACGAGGCTCCTGTACGACGTATTCGGTCGGGAGCTGCCGCTGGTCACTCTCCGGCAGGTGCATTCCACGACCATCCATCCCGCTGCCCGTGAAGATGCAGGCGAAGAAGCGACGTTGTCCGGCGATGGGCTGCTGACTGATCAGGCGGGGGTGGTTTTAGGCGTGCAAACGGCTGACTGCGTGCCTGTGCTGGTGGCTGACCCGCAAACCGGTGTGGTGGCGGCGTTCCATGCGGGCTGGCGCGGCACCCTAGGCCGCATTGTGGAGGGGGGCGTCGCTCGCATGGTCGGGGACTTCGGGGTGAAGTCCGAGAACCTGCTCGCAGCAATCGGCCCGGCGATCGGGCCGTGCTGCTACGGCATTGGTGCGGAGGTTGAGCAGCAGTTTCGCGCCGGCTTCCGCTATGCTGACGAGCTCCTGCGACCGCCTGCTGCCCGAGCTTGCCTAACGGAGCCCTCCGGCAGCGAGCAAACCGGCCCGACTGCCCACCTGGACTTGCCTGAGGCGAACCGGCGGCAGCTTCTAAACGCGGGTCTACGAGCGGAGGCTGTAGACCTTCTCCCATGGTGCACGCGCTGCCGCAATGACCTGTTCTTCTCCTACCGAGCCGAGCAGGGCTCTACCGGGCGCATGCTCTCGATCATCGCAAGGACGTAATTACGAAGGCTTAGTGCAGCTACACCGCGGACTTGCTTGATGGAGCAGGATTGACCAGGTCGCGCAGCTCCTTGCTCGGTTTGAAGTACGGCACACGCTTGGCGGGCACCTCGACCTTGGCACCCGTCTTAGGATTGCGGCCAACGCGGGGCTTGCGCTGCCGGATGCGAAAGGAACCGAAGCCGCGAATCTCGATCTTGTCGCCTTTTTTCAGGGCCCCGATGACCGAGTCAAAGATCGTCTCTACAATGACCTCGCTATCCCTGCGCGTCAGGTCGCCGCCCGTGAGTACGTCTTCCACCAAATTCGCCTTCGTCATGGTCGTGCTTTCGATCGGCATGGCTTTCCTCGTGGACGACGTAGCACTTCGATTTACGGACGGCGAAGCTGGTTAACGCCTGGAAGTACAAATCGGGGGTACCGGGTGTGCCGTGCGGGCGAGCGAAGCCTGCTTGCCCGCCGCCCTGCTGCGCGGCTCAGGAGGCGAGTGCGGCGCCCCTCATAGATCGCGACGCCGTTTTGCCGCGCGTCATCACCCCCGACTCGGGCGTGTACTCCACCACCATCAATGGAGCGCAGTCGCCGCATAACCAGTAGTGCTCCAGCTGTCGTTCGCGCTTGCCATCTGGCCCGATGCGGGCACCGGCCACGTCGAAGACAAATACACGACCGTCTCTGAGGTAGTGCAGGGGCTTGTTGCATTGCGGGTTAGCGCAATTGTTTACCATGTCGATTACTCCTCGGCGTTTCTATTCACTACACTGCGAAAATGCGGAGATCAGGACTCATAGTTCGATGCAAACCTCTATGGTTCGGTAACCGTTTTTTCGCGGTAGAAATTGAGGATCGTTCCTCCGGTAACCTTCCGCTTCGAGGGAGACTCAGACACAACGATCTGTCCGCGTGCGATCTATCCTGCACCCGCTTTTCCACTAGAAAGAGGCTCATACTCATCCGTCAAGAGAGCAATGACACCTCCCCGTTCTGTCACGCACATCTTGCGGATCGGCCTTCATCTTTTGCAGTGAACCCGGAAAGAAAGTTACCGGGGTAACCCTGAACCTGAGATGAAGGCGTCAAGGGGTGGCTTTGACATAGAAAGAGGCCCTTGCTACCGTGAAACAGGTACCTAACGGACACCTGTAGTGCGTCCCCGTCGTCCAGTGGCCTAGGACACCGCCCTTTCACGGCGGTAACACGGGTTCGAATCCCGTCGGGGACGCCAATCAATGACTTGTACGTCAGGGAGACTTTTATTCTTCCCCCAAAGTGCCGCTTCCGCTATTCTTTGCCGAATCCACTCCATCCCGAGTTCTCCTGATGAAACCTTTTCTTGAAGCCGAAGCGGCTGTCGCTGAACCATCTTTGTCCAAAAGGCATTTCCGCTCCTCTTCCGGCGAAATCTTTAACGGGTACTTCTCTGAAGGCCGCACCTGGAGCTTCAAAAAGCAGGACCTGCTGGACGCCCGGGCGCGCCGCCTGTTTGAGACCGCGGCGCTGGCCTGCTCGCTGGACGCCTACCCGTTTCAGGCGCCGCTTACCAACAAAACCGGCCCCTGCGTGCTCACTGACGGGCACGAGATGCTCATGCTGTCGAGCTACGACTACCTTGGGCTGATCGGCGACCCGCGCATCGACGCCGCCGCCATTGAGGCAGTCAAGCGCTACGGCACCGGCACCGGCGGCGTTCGCCTGCTGACCGGCACGCTGGAGCTGCACCGGGAAACTGAGGAAGAACTGGCCGCCTTCAAGGGGACCGAAGGCGCACTTACTTTTACGTCCGGCTACGTTGCCAACCTGGCTGTGATCTCGTCGCTGTTCGGCCCGGCTGACCGCGTCATCGCCGACAGCCTTTCGCACCGCAGCCTGATGGACGCCTGCCGCCTCGCCGGCGTGCAGGTACAGCGCTTCCAGCACAACGACCCTGATTCACTGCGGCACGAGATCAAAACCGGCCCGCAGGCCAACCGCACGCTCATCATTTCTGACGGCGTCTTCTCAATGGACGGCGACATTTGCTGCCTGCCCGAGCTGATCGCGATCAAAAAAGAGTTCGGCTGCTATCTGCTGATGGACGAGTCTCACGCGACCGGCGTGCTGGGCGCGGGCGGCCGCGGCACCGATGAACACTGGGGCGTCGACACCGCGGACGTTGATATCTGGACCGGCTCGCTCGCGAAAGCCATCCCGTCCGGCGGCGGCTTTGTTGCCGGCTCGCGCGAGCTGATGATCTTCCTTCAGCACGCCTCGGCGCCCTTTATCTTCTCCGGCGCCATGCCTGCGCCCGCCTGCGCTGCCGTGCGCGCGGCTATCCGCATCGTGCGCGAGGAGCCGCAGCGGGTGGATCGTATCCGTGCGAATGCTGACTTTCTGCGCGGCGGCTTGCAGCAGCTAGGCTTCGATACCGGGCTGTCGGAGACCGCGGTCATCCCGCTGATGCTGTACGACGACGCCCGCACCGCGCTGTTTGCCCGCGAGCTGCGCAACCGCGGCGTACTTACCTCGCCGGTGATGTTTCCAGCGGTGGCGCAGGGCTCCTCGCGTCTACGGCTTTGCGTTACCGCCGCGCATACGCAGGCGCAGCTGCAAACCGCGCTCGACGTGTTCGCGACACTGCGGGACGCGTAGGCTGGTTCGCGCTTGGGCGCACTGAACCACGCATGTATCACCGGCGCAAGCGGCTTTCTCGGCGGCCGCCTGGCGCAGTTGCTGCTGGAGGCGGGGGTTGAGGTAACGCTGCTCGTGCGTCCCTCCTCCGCGCCGCCCGCTCACTTGGTGGAACGCCCCGGGCTGCGCGTACTTCGCGCGGAGCTCGACCCGGACCTCGCGACAGATCCGTCTTCGGTCCTAACCGCGCACCTGAGCACCGTAACCCACGTCTTCCATTGCGCGGGCACATCCACCGACTGGGCACCTTGGGCGGTCTACGAGGAGGGCAATATCGCGGCCACCGTCGCGATGCTCGGCCTGGCCATCGTGCACATGCCCCGCCTGGAGCGATTTCTGCACGTGAGCACGACCGATGTGTACGGCTACCCAGCGGTCGCTGGGGACGAAACCATGCCGCCGCGTGACGTGGGTCTTCCCTACAACAGCAGCAAGCTTCGCGGTGAAGCGCTCGTCTGGCAGGCAGCTGCCGGTGGGCTGCCGGTCACAGTTCTGCGGCCGGCCAGCATCTACGGGCCGGGCGGACGCGCCTTTGTCACCGATATTGCCGCGCTGCTTCGGCAGCGGCTGATGCTGCTGGTGGATGGTGGCCGGGTGCCAGGCGGCTTTGTGTATGTCGACGACGTTTGCAGCGCGATGCTGCTGGCTGCCTCGACCGCGCGCGCCGCGGGTGAAGTCTACAACCTGAGCAGCACGGACGGAACGACGTGGCGCGACTACACAAGCGTTTTGGCCGCTGCGCTCAGACTGCCTAGTCCCTGGTTGAAGCTGCCTTTTCGCGCGGCCATGGCGCTTGCCGCGGCCGCCGAGTTTCCGCACACAGCCGGCGTGCCCGGCCGACCGCTGCTCACCCGGCATGCCGTGTACCTGCTCAGCCGCGACCAGCAATACAGCACGGCCAAAGCAAGCGAGCAGCTCGGCTGGGTACCGCAGATCGATCTTCAGCACGGGATGGAGCGTTCTGTGCAGGACCTGAGCGCTTGAAACACCTTTGCGGAATTGAGCGGCTTAGCGAGCTTGCACAGACCGCATAGTGGCGTGAAATCCGCTGCGGATCAGGGCCGTTCCAGTGACAACGAGCAGCGCTCCGGCAGCAAGAAACACCATGTCCCACAGCAGGTGATTGCCGTTCTGGTAGACGTGGTGCACCTGCAGGATTTCGTGGTCGATCAGGCCCTCCACCAGATTGAACAGGCCCCATCCCAGCAGCATGGCTCCCCACAGCGCCCGGCCGGACAGGGCAGCACCGGGACGCGTGACCGCGCGCCACAGTAGCGCAAGCCCCAGTGCCACACTCAGCCAGGTAAACGCGTGAAACAGGCCGTCCCAGAACATGTTGATCTGCTCGTTCACGAGCGAGTTGCGCGGCACCCAGTTAGACAGCATGTTGTGCAGCTGCAGGATCTGGTGGAAGAGAATTCCATCAACAAAGCCGCCCATGCCGATGCCGAGCACGACTCCTGCCGTCACAAGCGGCTGTGCGCTCGAGGCAGTCACAGGCTCTCCGCCGGATTCCCGGGCGCTCTCGCACTGCCGGTACCCTCAGCCGGCAACAGGCGGGGCACATACAAGTGGCAGACAACCACAGCTGCGGCAAGTACGGGGAATGGCGACAAGGTCAGCAGCAGGCGCGGCAAAAAGTGACTATTGAAGATGCCCGCTCGCACCGCATGACCCGTCTTCGAATCGCACACCGTGCAGGCATGGGCGGCGGCGGCCGGCACACACAGGAGCCACGCGCGCCCGGCCCACGCGGCCGCTGCGTTCAGCGCGGCTGCCCTTGGCCCTTCGGACTGAGGGCGTGGGCGCTCGGTCCGCAGCTCTAGCGTTCTGCCCACGGTTTTCTTGCTGCCGGCACACCCTCAGGTCCGGTAATTAGGCGGTCGGCCACTGCTCCGGTCACAAACGCGTATACGCCCTTCTCCAGGATGTCGATCAACTGTTCGTCGACCGGCCAGGTCCATGGCAGGGCACCGGCTCCTGTAGCGTTTTCAAGCGTTTGGTCGTTCAGTAGCCGCAGGTTCATGTGCAGCAGCGAGCCCATCGGCCCGCGGACTCCGGACTCGGCCATCAGCCCGCGTACGGCGCCCAGTAAGATGCCCTGGCCCCAGTGCATGGTCCAGTTCATGGCGAGGCTGTCGCGTTCCCGCTGCCCGAGCAGGCGTTCCAGCGTATGGGCCGGCACATACGAGTCCGGCCTTCCCGTGAACTGCTGTTCCAGCTTCTCGGCGAGCGTCATGGCCGCCACGCCGGCCAATCCTGCCAGAAGCCCCATAGCGGCTGCACGTGCTGTCATGTTCACCTCGAAGCAGGATTGCGAACCGG
>CAXUDF010000086.1:0-2143 GCA_964249695.1 uncultured Acidobacteriaceae bacterium | reverse complement strand
CCCATAGCGGCTGCACGTGCTGTCATGTTCACCTCGAAGCAGGATTGCGAACCGGAACTTTGAGGGCTCAGATGCAATTGGCCGCTGGCTGGTGGGGAACACGTCATTTGGGCACCGTCATGTGCTCGATAGACATGTCCCTCTGCATGACACAAGCGGAGCCGAAGCCCAGTATGCGGTAGGCCTTGGCTCGACTCAATGCTTATGAAGATTCCAGAGCATTCCCCCTGCCGGGGCAGCGTCATCCAGTACGCCGGTATGGAAGATGATGTTGACTGTTTGGCCGTTAACATTCACCAACCTGCGACTTGTTGAAGCTTCTCTAGCCTGGAGACACTCGATACTTAGAGTGCTTCTGTCCAACCAGTGAAGATCAACGCCCCACGCCTGCCGATTCCTGGTTGCGCCATAGAAGCTTGCGGTGCTCTGGCCGTGGAGTTGTCCCTTACGAGCTAGCTCTACCTCGTAGCCGAACGCAGTCGTCGCTCCGCCGTTTGTCTCAAACAAAATCGCGTCGAGATGACCGTCCGGCGACGGAACTCTTGCCACTTCATCTCTGGAGAACAACGGCGTGCAACCAGCACAGGCCATAGCAAGGGCCAGGAGTGCCAGTCGTCCAAGCGGCGTCCTCATCACACGATGATGCCCGACTATCGAGATATTAGGGTGACACCCTTGGGCACGAACTCAATATGAGTAAAAACCGTACACACCTTCTCAGCGAAAGCGCTTTAACTCCAGGCCTTGAAGGCGAGCACGGCGTTTAGCCCGCCAAAGGCGAACGAGTTTGACAACGCAGCTCCGACCGACTCTTCCCGGGAGTCGTTTGGGATCACGTCGAGATCGCATGCGGGGTCTGGGCGATTGTAGTTCGCGGTCGGCGGCAGCACGCCTTTCTGCAGCGCCAGGACGGTCGCCACGGCTTCGAGCGCGCCTGCCGCGCCCAGCGTGTGCCCGTGCATGGACTTGGTAGAGCTGATGGCCAGGCGCTCGGCGTGCGAGCCAAACACGGCCCGGATCGCCTGGGTTTCCGTTCGGTCATTCGCCTCGGTCGCCGTACCGTGCGCGTTGATGTAGCCGATCTCCTCCGGAGCCAGACCCGCATCCTCAAGCGCCTGCTGCATGGCGCGTGCCGGGCCGCTCGCGGTGGGCTGGGTAATGTGCCCGGCGTCTGCGGTCGAGCCGAAGCCGACGATTTCTGCCAGCGGGCGCGCCCCGCGGGCAAGCGCCGCTTCGAGCGGCTCCAGCACCAGCGTGGCCCCGCCTTCCCCGACAATCAGGCCAGACCGGTCTGCTGAAAATGGCCGGCAGGTGTCCTTGCTGATGACCCTCATCGCTTCCCACGCCTTCAGCCCGCCCAGGAACAGCGGTGCCTCGCTGCCGCCGGCGATCGCCGCCGGTGCCGAGCCCGAGCGCACCAGCTGAAAAGCCTGGCCGATTGCGTGAGCCGAGGACGCGCACGCTGTCGAGATGGTGTACGCCGGCCCTTGCAGGCCCCAGCGCATGGAGATGTGGCTGGCACCGGCGTTGCTCATGCCGAGCGGAATCGTCAGCGGGTGCACCCGGGTGCGGTGATTGTGGAACAGCTCCCAGTAGCCGTTTTCCTCCGCGCCACGGCCGCCCATGCAGGAGCCGGTGATCACGGCCGCCCGCTCCCGCAGGTGCGGCGTCCACTCGATGCCGGACTGCGCAATTGCCTCGGTGGCGGAGACCACGGCGAACTGCGCAAAGCGATCCATGAAGGAAAGCTCCTTCGGCTCAAAGAGTGTTTCAGGCTGGTAGTCGCGAACCTCCGCGACATTTTCAAAGCGGAGCGGTGCCGCATCGATGCGGTGCACGCTGTTGCGCAGGGGTTCAATGCCCGGCCGGCCGGCCATCAGGGAAGACCAAAAAGCGTCGACTGCATTGCCGATCGAGCTGATGACACCAATGCCGGTAACCACAACGCGGTGCGGTGCCCCCACGCTACTCGCCCGCCTTGGTTTCAGGGGACAGCTCTGGCTTAGCGGACAGCTCTACCGGCGCCGCAGCCCGGCGGAAATGGGGCGCAGGCACACCGGCCTCTTTGGCGGCCAGCAGCAGGGACACGCCCTCCAGCATCTGGGGGATGCTGGAGATCTGCTTGGCATCCTCATCGTCAATC
>CAXUDF010000085.1:0-14194 GCA_964249695.1 uncultured Acidobacteriaceae bacterium | reverse complement strand
TTACCTACTGTTAGGTACACATGGGCCTAAGCGCGAGATCTAACCATCGGTGTCGATCACGAGTAGATACCGTGACTGAACTGGTGAATGATGTCACGGCGCATCCGGTCCGTAATGACGGTTTCGCCGTCAAGTTGCAGTACGATGTAGCTGTTTAAAACGCCTACCAGTGAAAAAGCATAGCGTCTTTGCCTCCCCCGCAGGCTTCCATGTTCCCGTGCCGCTTCAAGGAAAACGTTCTCGATCAAGGCTTGACGGCGAGCGAAATAAACCACCGCTGCGCGACGAGCTGGATTCTCACGGGGTGAGAAGTAAAGAGCCAACTCTAGCTGATAGGCGAAGGGCTCCGTAGTGCTGAAGTCGATGTAGGCCGCAGCGATGTTGTCCAGCGTCCTCGGTAGATCTCCCTCATAGCGGCAGGCGGCGGCTATCTCCGCATCCAGCTTGACGGCAGACTCCTGAAACAGTGCTTCCAACAGCCCATGCTTGCTGCCAAAGAAGTGGTAGAGAGTCGGTTTCGTTACTCCTGCTGCCGCCGCAATCTCCTGTACCCCCACGGCATCGTAGCCCCGCGAGGAGAACAGTTGAAGGGCAGTGCGGAGCATGGCAGTGCGAGAATCCATAAAGCGATTATATACCAGTCGGTACACTGGCCAAGCTCTAAAGAACGATGGCGGCATGCTGCGTAACGGCGTGGCCTTCTGCCGTGATCATGGCTTTGGCGGCAAATCACGGATTCTCGACGGCTGCAGTCAGCGCAGCATGGATTTACAGTTACGTCTTTACAAGTCAGTGAGGGTTAAGGCTATCCGAGACATCGGGAAGATGGTGCTCGTTCCCCCGCCCGGGCCGAACTTGCCGCTGCTGTGTGGGAACGGCTGTGGCGCAGCTAGCGGCACTCCCTCGTTACCGATAAGCGTCAGGTCCGTACCCCAGCTGGTTTGGGCAGAGTGGTAGTTCCTGGCGCATAAGCGATGCTGAATCCATCAACTGACATAGCATAGGGCGAATGGGCAGTTACATTAACATCTGCCTGACCTTCATCCGCGATCCGGTCACCGTAGATGCCACTCGATACATCCACGTTAATGTGGATGCAGCTTGGGAGTTCAAGCTCTTCGTTCCAGCCTGGATGTCGTCCGGAGTCGCACTGAGCTCGGCCGAGCCATAACTGATCGATACAACATCGGCAAGTCGACCATTGATCACATACGCCAGATCCTCAGGCAGTTCATCCACGTTGACGTCAACGACCAGGATCTTAGCAGCCGGCGCGACAGCATGGGCCTACTCCACATCAAGCGTGGCTTCATCGACTGCGTCGGGAACAGGGTTCCCGGTCACACCGCGATAGGGGCAGGATACTTGATGAGCGCGAGGAAGGGTCAAGGAGCATGGCTTGTCCTCGGTCGAGTTCCCGGCGCTTTGGGGTTCGCTCGCGAACGTAACAAAACCGTCCCGAGTTAGCGCGTGACGGCGGATGTTCTGGGTTGGTTCACCTGCGCGAGAGCTTTCTGCGCGGCGTCGATCTTGATCATCCATTGCGGATGATCGAAGGCGATCTGCCTGGCATAGGCGAGAGACTCCGTGGTGTTCAGCATCAGCAACTGGTTCACGTACTGTTCCAGCGAGACGGTGCTCCAGGGCGACACGGCGCGCTCGCTCGACTGTGTGAAGTACCACTTGCCGAATCGCATCCAGGGGTCTGTAGCTGTGGAAGCAAGCAGTTCGAGGCGCAGCTTCTCGATCCTGGACCGGTCTGGAGCAGGCGCCTGGGAGAACCGCGAACGGCTCGCGGCAAACTCCGCCAGGTCGGCAAGCCAGGTGGGCGCGTCTGCAGCGGGGGGCATGTCTAGGATCTGCGCGGTGCTGTCTGTCACTACGAGCAGGCTAGGATCGACAGGGCTGAACTGCGCTCCGCTTACCTGGGCGGTGTAGTGGATGGGCAGGAGCATGGGCTGGCCATTAGTCGTGCTCCACACGCGAATGGATAGGTCCCCTCCGTGCGTGAAGACCAGCGAACCATCCGGGCTAAAGCCGCCGTCAATCAGCGGAGCGCTGTGCTGGAGCAGCGGCGTGATGGCTCGGCCGGTATGGGCGTCCCACACGCATGCCGTGTGATCGGACGAGGTGGTGAGTACGCGGGAGGCGTCCGGGCTGAAGACCGCATCGCTGATCGAAGCTGTCTGCTCGAGCGCCGGACCCAAAGCCATGCCGGTGTCGGCATTCCAGATGCGGGCAGTATGGTCCTCGGAGCCGGTGAGCACCAGCCGGCTCTCGCGATCAAAGCTCGCGCTGAAGATAGCGTTTCCCTGCTTCAGGCGCCGCAAACGTTCGCCGGTGCGGGGATCGAGAAGGTCCGCTACTGAGTCGCTCGTTCCCAGCAGGGCATACTTGCCGTCCGGGCTGAAAGCGGCGGCATTGACGTCTTCGTGGTACTCAAGTTTTTGAGAGAGCTGCCTGCCTGTCACCGCATCCCAGAGCGCGGCCGTGTTTCCTGCGCTGCCAAGCAGGCGTTTGCCATCAGGGCTAAGCGCGACCACCGTGAGTGCTCCCTCGACCCCAACACGGAAGGGCGGACTCGATGGCTGCCCGTCGAACGCGTTCCAGAGGTGCACGGTCTCGTCTCGTGAGCTGGTCACGATGTAGCGGCCGTCCCCGCTCCAGGCCGCGGCGAGGATACCGGCGTCGTGACGCAGGAGCTTGCCGAGCGGCCGCCCCGAGTGGGCATCCCAGATGCGCGCTGTCTTATCGTCGAAGGCTGTAAGTATGCGCGAGCCGTCAGGGCTGTAGCTCGCAGCCAAAATGTTGGCCGTGCCGCAGCACAAGGTGGTATGTACGTCTTGCCGCTGCTCGGCAATGAGCTGAAAGGCAAGCCCCGCAGACGGGTTGCCGCCGCGCTGCGCACGCAGGCTTTCAGCAAGCTCACGAAGAGCCTCATGCTTGATACCGTCACTCGCATACTGGATGGCAAGCAGGTAATGCGTGTAAGCAGCAGGGTTCAGTCCGGAGATGCCTACAGGCTGGATAGTCCTGGATGTTGGAACACGTAGAACTTGCTGCGCCTGCAACTCAGGCCAGGTGGTGCAGGCGAGGGTGCCAAGAAGCACCGTGGCTTGCAGGAAATGTAAGCGCCACGAGGAGCAACGAACTGCGGGATAAAGGTGCGTCACGAATATTCCTGAGAGGGGCTTGGTAGCGGCGCGCACGGGAGAAGCTCGCCGGTGACCGATGTAGCCAAGCGGAGCTTACCTGGACGCGCATCTTTCATGAAAGGGCGAACGAATGCGCGCCCAGGTTGCATTGGAGCAGCGTCATAGCGGCGGCGCTGCTCCAATTTGTCGCTTGTCTTCCACTGACCATGCTTTTGCAGCTGCTTACGTTACGGGTGGATCACCTCAATGCCGCTGACCAATGAATTATCGATGTCCGTCTTGAAGGTCAGCACGATCTGGTTGTTGGTTGCCGTGACTCGGAAGTCCTGCGAGTAAGCCACGTCCTTGCCGCCGGCCGTCGCGAAGATATCGAAGTTCGACAGCAGGGTTTGTTGATTTGCAAGTCCCTGGTTGGCGATGACATCGAAGGTACGCGAATTCTTCGCCGTCCAGTAGGTCTCGGCGAAGTGCAGCCTCACCGTGTACACCGTGCCCGTGGTGAGGTTAGGAAGTGTGTAGGTGAAGTTGCCGTAGCGATTGGACTGGTATACAGCCATCGGCGCTGCATTCTTCACCGTGGTCATGTTGATGGGTACGCCGACATTGCCCGTCACCGAACCACCGTTGAAATACTCGTCGGCAGCAAACGCATTGACCGCGGACGTGCTGCCAGAAGCGATTGCGACCAGATCATTCGATATCGGCGGCGGCGGTGCCGTAGCGGTAGTGGTGAGCACTTCAATCCCGCTGACCAGTGCGTTATCTATATCTGTCTTGAAGGTCAGCACGATCTGGTTGTTCGCCGCCAGTACGGTGAAGTCCTGTGAGTAGGCCACATCCTTGCCGCCGGCGGTGGCAAAGATATCAAAGTTTGACAGCAAGGTTTGCGCGCTGCTAAGTCCCTGGTTGGCAATCACGTCAAAAGTACGCGAGCCTTTCGTCGGCCAGTACGTTTCCGCGAAGTGCAAACGCACCGTATAGGCAGTGCCCGAGGTGAGCTTAGGAATCGTGTAGGTGAAGCTGCCGTACCGGTTAGTCTCGTAGACCGCCGCCGGCGCCGCGTGCTGCACCTTGGACATGTCAATGTTGGCACCAACGTTGCCCGTCACCGAACCGCCGTTGAAGTACTCGTCGGCAGCAAACGTTCCGGCTGCCGAAACACTGCCGGAGTCAATCTGTGCAACAGGCGTTCCCGTCGACGACTGACCCGGGATGGTGGTATTTACCTCGTTCGAGAAGGTGGCCCCGGCGCCGTTGACTGCCTGCACCTTGTAGAAGTACGTTGAGCCCGCGGTGAGGGGACTATCGGTATAGCTTGTCGTCGTCAGGTTCTGAACAAGTTGTGTTTCGTTGCCGGAGGAGAAGCCGCGGTACACCGAGTAGGAGGTGGCGTTGGCGCTTGCTGTCCAGCTGAGAGCCACGCTGGACGAACCGGTCGTTTGCGACAGCGTCGGCGCAGTGGGAAGCGTCGGCCCGCCGCCGGACGTGCGGCCTGACACCAGAGCCGTGTCAGCACTGGTCAGGCTGCCGTCCCCATTAATGTCGAAGCGCGCATTGGCCGGCGTCACAGCAGCGTTCGTGATGCTGCTGCTTTCAAGCGAGACGTCGCTGCTGCTGACCACTCCGTCGCCCGTCACATCGCCCTCAAGCACGGTCAACGCAATATCAGCCGAGCCGGCGATGACGGACGTGTTGTCGTTCGCCACAATGCCGGACAGATGCAGGGTGAGCTTCTGCCCATCGGCCACACCTGCCAGCGGGATCGACACAAGGGTACGGGTTCCGTCATAGGTAATTGCTCCGACGGAACCAGTCGCCGCCGCGCCGCTCCCCTGCGTCAGCGATGCTGTGATGCCCGTCACTGCTTTTGCGAAGTGAGTAACAATCGTGTAGCTGCCCGCCGTTTGGCTCACCCGAGCCTCAGAGACGGGGACAGTAACTGGGAACAGCGTAGTGCCGCGTTGATCCGGAGTGTTGGCAGAGAGCTGCGAGTTTGCGTCCAGCAGTGTTACCGGCAGCAGATCGGCGATCTGCGACGCGGAAAGCGCTGTGTTGTAGAGGCGAGTCTCATCCATCGTGCCCGCAAAGCCGAACTGGACCTGGTTGCTGCCTGCGGGTAAATCTTCTTCGCCCCACTCGAGCGTTCCGGTTCCATTTGCTGCCTGTGCTGCGCCCTGAGCAACTGGCTGACCGTTCACATACAGCGTGCGTGTACCGGCGGGGCCGTTCTGCACCATGGCCACATGCGTCCATGTCGCCGCCGACACAGCCGGGCCGGCGACATCGCCCGAGGGCCCGCGCATGGCGAACTGGTTGCTGCCGTTCACCAGCAGGCCGTACACGTTGCCGTTGTTGGCGGACTTAAGGACAATCGGCTGCTCCTTGCCGGCCAGCACGTCAACCTTCACCCAGGTTGCGAGCGTAAAGCTTTGCGCCGCAGTGAAGTCGAGGCTTGCACTGTCCTTCACGGTGATGTTGTCGGAGATCGTGGTGCCGTGGAAGTTCCAACCGCCATTGATGTAACCAGACGGGACATACTTCGCTTCACCGCCTGCAGCGAGCGACCCCGTGTGACCGTTGCCGGTTGCGTCTGTCACCGTGTTGCCGTCGGCGTCTTCCATCGGCCAGTAGCCAACCAGTCCGCCCTGCGCATACGTCGGGTAAGTTGTGGCCGGCACCGTGCCGGTGGGCGACGAGTCTCCCACACTGTTAAAGGCGGTCACATAGTAAAAATACTGAGTATTGGGAGCCGCGGTGGCGTCGGAAAAAGAGTTGACCGCGGCCGTTAGCGGAAGCAACGTGAACGGCCCGCTGCTGCTGGTCGCGCGATAGATGTGGAAGCCGGCGAGCGAGGGATCTCCCGCTGCGTTGTTGGTCCAGCTGAGATTGATCGTCGTGGACGATACTGTCTGCGTGGAGAGCCCCGTGGGCGGGGCGGGTGTCACGGCTGCGGCACTCTTGAGGCCGGCTACAACCAGGAAGCCTTCAGCCGTTCCCGAGTAGCAGGTGTAATACGCATGCGCGTTGGCAACGATCATGGTGCTGAACTTGGTGGTCTGGCAGCGGCCGCTGCCGTCGGGCGCGGAGATGTCGTTGTTGAATGCTGTGCCGAGCCGCTGCATGGTGTTGGCGTCGTAGGCATGCACGTTGCCGTCGAGCCCCCAGACAATGCCGTTGCTGGTACCGCTCGACGTAATGAACGCAGAGGCGCCCTTGGCGTTGATATTGCCGCCGGTGCCAAGTGTAGGGCTAGTCGAAACCGTGGTCACATTATTGACTGAGTCATACACCAGCGGCCGCTTCACCATCGGGCTGCCGGACGGCGCGTAGTACACCGATCCATTGAAGTAGCTGGGCGTAATCGTGAGCTGAGGCGCGTTTGGCTCGGAGAACTCCTGAACCGCCTGCGCATCGTTGTTGACTTTGCCTCCCAGTACGTCGCGGTCAACCAGGTACCAGACACCGGCTTTGCCGCCAAACATCATCAAGTCCGGGTGGTCGCCCTGCTGCGGAGGCAGCAGCAGCGCGCCGCCGGCACCAAGGTCGGAGTCGCCGGGTATGCTGCCCCCGCCGGAGTTCAGCGTGTTCCAGTTATAGGGGGTAAAGAATGAATTGGTATCAGTGAGCGGCATCTGGTACTGCTGTTCGCCCGCCATCGCCGCCGGCAGCTTGAGCGCGGTCTCGCCCCAGTCCACGGACCCGGAGTTTGGGTCCTGGTCAAAGGGCCCGTTGCCCGTGACAAAGATAATGTTCTGGTTCTCATCGAGCGCTGCCCCGGCGCCGCCCTGCCAAATGCCGCCTTCGCCGCCGCCTTGGCTCAAGCCGCTATTCGTCGATGGATTCAGTGTCGTTGCTCCGTTTGGCGTGGCGACAAAGCTGTGCGTCAGCTGCAGCGTCGAGCCATTGAAGCCAAGCACCAGGCCGTAGTAGTGTCCTTCATCGCTATGCGAGGCGTACACCAGGTAGACGAGGTTGTTCTTGCTGTCGAAGGTCATCGCGCCGCGCAGATGCTGATGCAGCGGAGCAAAGGGAATCTCCCCGGTGGGAGCTGTCACGGGATCATGGTCGGTCGAGCTTGAGTACGGGTAGACATATCCTTTAAAAGTCAGGTTGGCGTCCAGAACAAACGGCGCGACCTTGTCTTTCCCTGTCTTGACATCGAGCGCGTGCAGCTCCTGGCGATACAGATTGTTCAGCGGCTGACCTGGAAACTTGATCAGGGAAACGACGAACAGCGTACCCGACGCCGGGTCGATGACTGGCGTGGTGGTGATGCCAAACTCAGGGCTGATATCGCCGCCTGCCGCATCGGAAGAAGGTACGGTGGTTGGGGTGCCGAGCTGCGCGTTTGGCTGCAAAAGACTGGTGTGCCACAGTGGTGCCGAGTCCGTGCCTGCCGAGTTCGCGCCAAGAGGATCCGCGTCTGCGTCAAAGGCGTACACGCTATCGTGCTGGGTCACCACGTACACCACATCGTGGTTCTTGCCGTCAGCGAAAGTGCCCGGCAAACCGTTCAATGTCGCGGCGCTCATAAACAATGGCGCGCCGTACACCTGCCCATCCAGTTTCTGAAAGAACAGCGGCGCGAACTTGGTCGAGTCGTTCACGATGCTGGGGGTCAGCACTGTTTCATGAGAGTTCAGACCGGTATGCTGCGGGTCCGCCTTCCACATGGTGACGTCTTGCGCGTAAGCGGCTGAAGACGCGGAGAGCAAGCAGATGAGGGACTGCAAGAGTGGGGTGCTGCGTTTTGCTGGATTCACAGGCGAGTGCTTCCTTTGCGCACGAAGGACGTAAGCAGCGCTGGCAATATCGCGCTGCGGGGAATAAAGCGAAAGCGGCTTCCATGCGGGGCCGCATCCTGTTGATCTACCTGACGAAGGCAGACCGGTGAAAGAATCAGGAGCATCATCGCATGGATTCAGCCGCTTCTCCTACTTATCCGCGGATGTAATTAAGAATTCATTTCCTATATCGTCACCGCGGGAAACACCGTCATAGCAAAGCGACCCTTTAGCGGTCGCTTGTCAAGCTGATTAAACCTGCTTTTTAGCTTTCGATGAAGTAAGCACCCATTGTGGACCGCACCGAGACCCGAGCCACGGCCGCCTGCCGCAGCAGCTTGAACGGTATGGGGCACTTATCCTCGACAGAGGTAACGTCCGCGAACCTGCAACGTAAGTATGACGCTCGATCATGCACATCATGACAAAAGCCCTTGACGCTCGCAGCCGCACCTTTGTTACCTGCAGGCTCGTGTTGATGCCGTGTCGCGTTTAGCTCAGCGTGGTCTGACTTAGTGACATTCTTCAAGTACTTTCTACATGCAGTAATTGTACTTATCGCTCGCAAGCATGTGGCTCTTACCCGTACGCTCCACTTGTTTGCCGCCGATCCCTCTTTGCAAGTGAAGATTCCCCTCACACCTGAGCGGACTCGGAACGATCAACCGCGGCCTCGGGCGTCAGCAGCGGGAGCAGAGTAACGAAGGTCCCGGCACGCAGCGTAAGTCAATCACCAGGTAAAAAAAGGTGAGCGCGATAAGCACGACAGAGTAAAAGCAGGCCTTGAGGCCAGGCGTCGGGCTCACTGTAGCGAAACAAAAGGGCAGGCTCGAAAGGCTGCCCTTTGCTGCATCGATCTGTACCTGGAAGCCGTAAGGCGGCCCGCGGCGGCGGCAGTCCCGGCCCGGTATACCTGGCCAGTCGTCAGATCGACGTTGGCTTCCTTGTTGTTCACCTCGTAGATCGGCTGGTCGTACTCGTAGCGCAGCCCCGGGTTCACGGTCAGGCTCTGCTGGAACCGGTCATCGTCCTGCACAAAGCCGGGTCACGGTACTGGCGCTGCCCTGTGCGGCCCACCCAGCTGCGCATTGTCGGTGGAGTAAGCCTCGTTCGTGAGGACATCGACGACTGGATTCCCCCGAGAGTTTGTCGCTCCGGAGCTGAAGTTGCCAGAGTAGGCAATCCGGCCCTGGACACCTTCATTGCCGGCGTAGACGTCTTTCTCCTGGCAGCGCACGATCTCCACGCCGGCCTTTAGGGTCTGCTTGCTGCCTTGGATCGTCGCTATCTTGGCATCAGGAAATAGGTTTCGCAGGGGCTCCGGCCGGGCTCCACTTTAGGCGATTGTCCCTCGACCTAGGCTTCGTGTGCTCGCTGCTTCTGCCGGTAAGTCGCGACCTTCTCTCGGTTGCCGCACATATGCATGCTGCACCAGCGCCGGGATCCTTTCTTACTGACGTCGTAGAAGTGAACAATGCAGCCTTCGCATTTGCGCACGCGCTTCGCGGGTATGTCCGTGAACAAATGAGCTGCCGAGTCAGCAAGCGCTCGCCAGACATCGTTTGGAGCGCAGGCTTCCAGATAGGTCCTTCGCATAGTCGAATCCCCGTCACTAACCACGATATAGCGACGTGGATACTCTAGTAGCTTCCGGTTTAGTTCTCGAAGAAATGTGGGCTGCAGGTCTTTTCCGGATTCGAAGCGAAGAACTGCGGCCCGCAGCTTCTCTCGAAAGACGAGGAGTTCTTCCAAGAATTGTTTGGTTGACGTTGATTGAGGCCAGACGTGAACGGCCTTTTTTTGTCCCACACGCTCAGGAACGTCGGCGGCTTTCAACCACCGCTCCAGCGCTGCCGTATCAGACAGCAGCTCGACAGGACCTTCCGCACTTACCAGCCGTGTATTCAGGAGATGCAAGGATAGGTGGTTGCCGACAAACAGGAACCCGTCGACCCACTCATCGGACTGCTCGGCAGTAGATCCCAATTTGTTCTCCCCCAGCATAAGACGCAAACGTGATCGACCAGGATTCTTTCGTCCCCCGCCCGCAGCGGTCCTCACGGGACAGGGCATTGCTCCCGGACGAGAACAGAGTGACACCGGTAAATGAATCTTTGGTGGTGACACAGAATCTACACCCGTGAAGACGCAGGACAAGCCTGGATATAGAGTCTTGCGCAACCCAGAAAGGCCCCATGACCCAAAATCACACCCCAGCAATCCTCGCCGGCACCGTCACCTTTGGCTCCATCACCGTCGACGGTCTCAAGATCGCGTTCCGCGAAGCGGGCGATCCTTCGAGTCCGAAGCTTGTCCTGCTGCACGGCTGGCCGTCCTCCTCGCATCAGTACCGTGACCTCATCACGGCGCTTGCCTCCCGCTTCCATGTTGTTGCGCCCGACTATCCCGGCTTCGGCAACAGTGATACTCCTGACCCGGCCACCTTCCCCTACACTTTCGACAAGCTGGCAGAGGTTACAGAGAGTTTCCTAAAGGCGAAGGGTTTTGAGCGCTACGGCCTCTACGTGCAGGACTATGGCGGTCCCGTCGGCTTTCGCATCATGACCAGGAATCCGACGGCTCTGGAATGGCTCGTTGTCCAGAACGCGAATGCTTACAAGGTTGGCTTCAGCGCTGCATGGGACACTCTGCGCAACGCGCTTTGGCTCGACCGCAGTGCAGAGAACGAGAAAGGCGTTGAAAGTCTGCTGGAGCTGGAAACGGTCAAGGGAGCGTATCTGACCGGCTCAACGAATCCGGCTCTGATCAGTCCTGATACCTGGAACCTGGATTATCTTCAAACACTGCAAAGGCACCATGGTCGTCAACTCCAGCTTGATCTGCTTTACGATTACCGGAACAATGTCACGCTTTATCCTAAGTGGCAGGAGTTTCTTAGGCAGCAGCAGCCGAAGACGATCATTTTCTGGGGGCAGGGCGACATCTTCTTCACGCCCGAGGGTGGTGAAGCATACCTGGAGGAGCTGCCGAAAGCCGAGATGCACCGGCTCAATGCCGGGCACTTTGCTACGGAGGACTGCCTGGACTACATCGCGAAGCACATCCATTCGTTCTACGAGAAAACAGTGGCTTAGTTGGCACCTGAACCTCTCGACTCATGGATCGAGAGGTTCAGACCGGCCCCATCCAGCATGACCCGGCTATCACTCAAGACCTCGCGCCAGGCGATTTAGATCGAAAACATCACGTGAGAGTAAGCGCTACAGAGACAGCGTCGGTGGAGCACAACAGGGTCCCGCCGTTCCATAAGATACGGCAGGGTCGCTTGGGGCAGAGGGAATCGCAGTTTCGCAGAGGCCGCGCAGGCGGTTTACGCTTGCGGTATGAGCTTCGCCGATTTGCTGGGCAACGACACACCGGTGCGTCTTCTGCGGGAGTCGCTGGCCTCCGGGCGCCTGCCGCATGCGCTGCTGCTGAGCGGCCCGCGCGGCGTGGGCAAATACACGCTCGCGCTTATGCTGGCACGTGCCGCGAACTGCCTTAGGCCGCCGCAGACCGCCGATGGCCTTCCTGACTATTGCGGGACCTGCTCGGCGTGTGTACGCATCGGAGCGGCCGCGCCCTTACGCGACCGCGTCCATGAGGCAATCGCCGCCCGCGAGGAGCTGCGCGACGCGGACAAGCGCGAGACGCGGATCCTGGTGCAGACCCATCCGGACGTTCTAGTCGTGCCGCCTGACCCGCCGCAGCTGCTCATCAAGCTGGGGCAGGTGCGCACCGTCATTCGCGAGGTGTACCGCGTGCCGGTCGAAGCGCGGCGTGCGTTTTATATCTTTACCAGCAGCGCTCTTATGAAGGAAGCTGCGAACTCCCTGCTGAAGGTGCTCGAAGAGCCGCCCCCGCATGCCACGCTGGTGCTGTGCTCGGCCAACCCGCAGGAGCTGCTGCCTACGCTTCGCTCGCGCATGGCAGCCTTTGCTCTCGCGCCGTTGCGGCGCGAGGCTCTGGAAGCGTTGCTCGCCGAAAAGCGCCCTGAGTGGAAGCCTCCGCAGCGCGCCCTGGTCGCCCGGCTTTCGGGCGGGGCGCCCGGCGCGGCTTTCCAGTTCGACCTGCCCGGCTATCTTGAAAGCCGCGAGACCGCCCTTCTGGTACTGCGCACCGCACTGCGCGAGCCCGACTACAGCGCGCTCTTCCGAGTGACTGAAACCTATCGAGCCGGCGCCGACGGGCAGGAGAAAACGCTTGCACTGCTCCGTACGCTTGCCGGGCTGCTGCGCGACCTGCTGCTGCTGCGAGAAGGGCAAGCCGACATGGTGGGCAATGCGGACATCGCGCGGGAGCTTGGCTCACTCGCCGAAGGAGTCAGTTTTGGTTGGATCGAGGGATCTGCACGCAATCTGAACGACGTAGAAGCCGGTATGCGGCGCAACCTGCTGCGCTCCCTCTCGCTCGACGCGATGGTGGGCGCCATGGCGCATGCAAGTCCGGAGCTGTGAGCGTTATTTGGGGCGGGCTGCCTTGCGAAGGCGATCGCACAGCGCCGTACCCATGCCTTCTGCCGCCGGAAGCGGACAGACGATGCGCTCCACCTGCGCGTCGTCAAGCGCCCGCAGCGCGGCAAACAGCCCATGCGCAAGCTGGTCGGGGCGGCTCCACGTGGCCCACGGCATGACGATCAACTTCGTCAGCGGATCGGCGTTGAGAGGCTCCGGAAGGAACTCAGAAGGCAGCAGTACGCCGGTTCTCTGACCCGGCGCAGAATGCACGGCCGCGATGAAGCGCTCTGCCTGTCCAGTACCGTACTCAACCAGGATGAGCCGGGCACGCGGCGCGTAATGGCGCAGGCCCACGCCGGGTGCGGGCAGCGCTTCCCTGCCCCCCGACGCCGCCCCGGCGGGCTGGTACAGCGCAACTGCCGGCCATACCGCCGCAAGCTGCTCCAGCGTTACCGCGCCCGGCCGATAGACCAGGCAAGGGCTGGCGCACGGGTCAACCACCGTCGACTCCAGGCCATGCTCCGTCGGACCGCCGTCCAGCACCGCATCGATCCGGCCGTCCAGGTCAGCCAGCACGTGCGCCGCGGTCGTCGGGCTTACGTGTCCGAACAGGTTGGCGCTCGGGGCGGCGATCGGCACCCCGGAGGCGCGGAGCAGCGCCTGTGCCACCGGGTGGGCCGGGATGCGCACGGCCACAAGCGGGCGGCCCGCGGTAACCGCATCCGGGATGGACGAAGCGCGCGGCAGCAGCAGTGTGAGCGGGCCAGGGGTGAAGCGGTGCAGCCACAGCGCAGCCGGTTCCGGGATGGCGGTCACGATGGCAGCGAGCCCTTGACGGTCTGCGACATGGACAATCAGCGGATCCCACGAAGGCCGCTGCTTGGCTGCGAAGATCTTTGCAACCGCCGCCGAGTCAAGCGCGTTGGCTCCCAAGCCGTACACGGTCTCCGTAGGGAACGCGACAGTCCCGCCTGCGCGCAGGATCGCCGCGGCCTGCTCGATTGCGGACCTGTTGTGGTCAGAGTTGAGGGAGCTCGGCGCGACCGTGAGGCGCAGCGTACGGCTAGCCATGGCTCCATTATTGCCGACGGGCCATCTTCCGACGGGTACAGGGCCGGCAGCCGCCGCGCTTCGTATACTGGCCGTATGCAATCGGTCGAGATCGAGGTCAAGTTTCGCGTCGCAGACGTTGGAGCGCTGCGCGCGCAGCTTGAGGCGCTCGGCTTCCGCGAGCAAACGCCTCGTACCTTCGAGCGCAACGTGCTGTTTGATACGCCCGACCACCGTCTGCGCGCGTCCCGATCCATCCTGCGCATCCGCCGCTACGGCGAGCGCTGGGTGCTGACTCACAAGAGCCTGCTGCAGGACCATGATCCCCGGGAGCGCCATAAGCATCGCCAGGAAACGGAAACCGTCGTGGAAGATGGCGAAGCGCTCGCGACGGTGTTCCGCGGGCTCGGCTACCAGGAATCGTTTGTGTACGAGAAATGGCGTACCGAGTTCGCGGACGGCACCGGCCATTGCGTGATTGATGAAACGCCGATCGGTCTGTTCGCCGAGCTCGAAGGGCCGGATGCGTGGATCGATGCGCGTACGCGGGACTTGCGGCTTCGCCAGGCTGACTTGCTGACGTTGAGCTACGGACGCCTGTTTGAGGCCTGGCGCGAACACACCGGGAGCCCTGCGGTCCAGCTGACTTTCGCGGAGTGTGTGCCGCGGGAGTAGGCCGCCCGCTTCGAGCCGCTACCTGCCCTCAAGAAAACTGCCGATCACGGGTGCCACTTTATCTTGCTCGCAG
>CAXUDF010000084.1:12484-14219 GCA_964249695.1 uncultured Acidobacteriaceae bacterium | reverse complement strand
GGCTCCATCCTGGTCGCGCAAACCGACCGGGGCATTTGCGCCATCCTGCTTGGCGACGTGCCGGAGGCGCTTGTCCACGACCTCGAACGTCGTTTTCCGCGGGCAAACCTCCACGGTGGTAACGCGCAGTATGAGCAAGCCGTGGCGCAGGTCATCGCGTTTGTGGAAGCGCCGACCGCAGAACTTGCGTTGCCGCTCGACATACGCGGCACCGCGTTTCAGCAAAGGGTATGGCAGGCGTTATGCCGGCTGAGGCCCGGCACAACCGCAAGCTACGCGTCCCTGGCCGCAAGCGTAGGGCTGGCCGGGTCGGCGCGTGCTGTCGCGCAGGCGTGCGCGGCCAATGCGCTTGCGGTCGCAATCCCGTGCCACCGTGTTGTGCGCAGCGATGGAGGGCTTTCCGGCTATCGCTGGGGGATTGCGCGCAAGCGCGCATTGCTCACAAGGGAAGCAGCGCAAGAGCGACCAAACTTGATGGGAGCCTGTGCGCCTGGCGATGGGTAACGCCCGGCCGCAATGGACGGTATGCTCGGAGATATGAGCTTCCCCGCTCCGGGGCGAGCTCTTCGCAAAGGAGAGGGCGGCAGGCTTTGGACGCGTCTCAATCGGCTGTCACCGCTCGCGAGCTAGTCTCACGCGAGCAGGGCGCAATGCTCTTTGAGACGAGCCGCGTTCCCGTGCAGGGCTCGGCTCGCTCGCTGCTGTTTCAAAGCCCGGTGGAATGGCTCGAGGTGCATCAGCTCGAGCAGTTACCCGCATTCTTTGAAGCCGTCGATAGAGCGCTGAGCCGGGGCTTGTGGGTTGCCGGTTACCTTGGCTATGAGTGCGGCTACCATTGGGAGCCGACTGCGTTGCCAGGCTTTCGACCCGCGCCGGGCGGGCTGCCGCTGGCGTGCTTCGGCGTGTACCGCGAGCCGCAGACTGTGCTGCCGCCCGGCAGCGGCGCGGGTCCGACGCAGGGCCTGGAGGAGCTGCGCTGTTCGGTGACTTCTGAGCAGTTCCGCGGCCAGCTGGACCGGGTCCAGCGGTGGATTGCAAGCGGCGATACCTACCAGGTCAATCTCACTACAACAGTCGGAGGCAAATACCCGCACAGCTCCGCTTGTCTTTTCTCGCACATGATGGAAACGCAGCCAGTAGCCTTCGGGGCCATGCTGCACGTGGACCGACGCGTCCTGCTTTCGGCCTCCCCAGAGCTCTTTTTTCACCTGCATGGGAGGCACATCACCGTGCGCCCGATGAAAGGCACCGCCCCGCGTGGAGCAAGCCCGGCAGAGGATGCGGTGCTCACTGCGAAGCTGATGGCGGACGAGAAGAGCCGGGCAGAAAACATCATGATTGTGGACCTGCTTCGGAGTGATCTGGGCCGCGTGGCCGTAACCGGCTCTGTGCGCGTCGCTCTACTGTTTGCGGTTGAGCAGTATCCATCACTGTTGCAGATGGTTTCCGAGATCAAAGCAACGCTGCGAGACGATGTAAGCACCTATCAGCTGTTTGCAAGCCTGTTCCCGTCAGGCTCCATCGTCGGCGCGCCCAAGGTGCGCACGATACAGCTGATCCGCGAGCTTGAGATGCGGGACCGCGGCGTCTATACGGGCGCGATCGGCTTCTTTTCGCCGTACAACGAAGCCATGTTCAGCGTCGCCATCCGCACCGCTGTTCACGAAGGCGAACAGGTGTCCATGGGGGTCGGAGCTGGTATTACAGCGGACTCAGACGCAGCGTCAGAGTACGC
>CAXUDF010000084.1:0-12384 GCA_964249695.1 uncultured Acidobacteriaceae bacterium | reverse complement strand
CAAGACCCGTGGCTGCGCCATAAAACAACGCGCAGAGCTGTATACGAGCAAGCCGCACGCGAGGCCGGGCGGCGCGGCTGTGTGGATGCGATTTTTATCAATGAGCACGGCATGGTGACAGAAGGCGCGATTCACTCTGTCTTTGTACGCCACGGGCGGGGCTGGCGTACGCCGCCGCTGTCGGCGGGCGTGCTGCCTGGCGTTTATCGAGGCTGGCTACTGGCGAGTGACCCGTCCATAGCAGAGCAGCACATACCTGTGAATGAGTTGTGGACCGCGGATGAAATCCTCCTCACGAACGCGGTCCGCGGTAAGCGGCGCGTCACGCTCCAAGCTTCGCCATGAAGTTGCCGACAAGGAGTACCCGCCTGCTCCAGAGTGCCCGCTGCGTAGCGAAACGTTATCTTTTCATGCGATAGTGCCGCAGGTGAGTTACTGCGCGATTCGAACCGCGCAACGCCCGGCTACGACTTTGCAAAGGAAGCTGATGCGCAGACGAGACTTCATTAAGACTACAGGTGCCTTACTGGCCGCTGTTACGCTTCCGGGCACCCAGGCGCTCGCAGCCGATGAGGCTGCACCAGGCAGGGTTGTGCTGCCCATAAACCGCGGCTGGCGTTACAAGGCGGAGAAAGTTACGGGCTCGGAGCTTCCTGACTTCAACGATTCGGCCTTTGAGCGAGTGGTGGTTCCGCATACAAATGTGCGCCTGCCATGGCATAACTTCGACGATCGACTGTATGAGTTCGTATCTACCTATCGACGGCGCTTCCGCCTGCCCGCCGATGCGCAAGGCAAACGCGTCTTTGTCGATTTTGAAGGCGCCATGACCGCTTCGACGGTATGGATTAACGGGGCGCCGCTGGGCGAATATAAGGGCGGCTTTACTCCGTTTTCCTTCGAGCTTACGCCGCACCTGCGCGCAGCTGGGGAGAATGTGCTTGTTGTGCAGTTAGACTCGACCGAGCGCGACGACATACCACCGTTCGGGTACGAAATCGATTACATGACCTTCGGCGGCATCTACCGCGAGGTTTCCCTCAGGATCGTGCCCGAGGTGTTTCTCGACAACATCTTCGCTCATCCTCGCAACGTGCTCGGCGCAAACCCCTCGCTCGATGTGGATTGCTTCCTTGCAGGAAGTGCAAAGGCGAAAGGGCGATACTCGCTCGAAGTGGAGCTGCGCGACGGGGAACGGGTCATCTCGAAGGGCACACAGGCGGTTGTGCTGTCCTCTGTTTCAGACCCCGACGCCGCTGCAGACCCGGTGACGAACGCGCCGGCATACTTGAGCACGGAAAGCTCGCGCGATGGCGCAAAACATACTGTGACGCTGGGCCCGCTGAACGGGATCGAGCTTTGGCAGCTGGAAACGCCAAAGCTGTACACGGTCTACGTCAAGCTTCTCCGCGGCACCGTGGCTGTAGATGAAGACACGCGCCGGATCGGGTTTCGTGAAGCTGTCTTTACCGATCACGGCTTTTCACTCAATGGCAAGATCATCAAGCTGCGCGGCCTGGATCGCCACCAGACCTTCCCATTTGTGGGCCAGGCGATGCCTGCGCGCGTGCAGCGTCGAGATGCGCAGATCCTGCGGCAGAAGCTGCACTGCAACCTCGTACGGACATCGCACTATCCGCAATCGCGGCACTTTCTTGATTGCTGCGACGAGATAGGTTTGCTGGTGCTCGAGGAGATACCCGGCTGGCAGCATATTGGACCCGAGCCGTGGAAGCTTGTTGCAATTGACAACGTCGGTCGTATGATTCGGCGAGACTGGAATCACCCTTCCATCATTCTGTGGGGCGTGCGGATCAACGAAAGCAAAGACGACCACTCTTTCTACATGCGCACGAACGCCCTGGCCCATGGGCTTGACCCTGGCCGGCAGACAGGCGGCATTCGTAACTTCAAGGAGTCAGAGCTGCTTGAAGATGTATTTACGATCAACGACTTCGGCTTTCCGCTTCGTGCGCCCAATCACCCGCTCTACCTGAACACTGAGTTTGTAGGGCATACGTACCCGACCAAGACGACCGATGATGACGAGCGTCAGCGCGAGCACACGCTTCGCCACGCGCGCATCCATGACCAGCTTGCGTCAGATCCGCAGTACGCGGGCGGCATCGGCTGGTGCGCGTTTGACTACAACACGCACTCCAACTTCGGCTCGGGCGACCGTATCTGTTATCACGGTGTTCTGGATATCTTCCGCGAACCGAAGGCGGCTGCCGGGTTTTACAAGTCCCAGGTCGATCCGTCCGTGGAGATTGTCCTTGAGCCGGCTTTCCACTGGGCTGCCGGGGATGAGGCAGTGGGGCTTCAGCGGGCAGTGGTTTGCACCAATTGTGATCACCTGAAATTCTACCTGCGGGAACGGAGCATAGAAGCAAACCCTTGGAAGCTCATTATGGAGCTTGACCCGGACCGGGCCGAGTTTTCGCACCTCAAGTACCCTCCCTTCCAGCTCGACTTATCTACAATCGATTACAAGTCACTAGATTTCCGCTGGGGCGATCTACGCATCGACGGCTTTTTGAACGGCAAACAAGTCATCTCGCGTTCCATGTCGGGCAAGGGACTGGATGCGAAGTTTACGATGGATGCCGATGATACTTTGCTCCTGGCTGATGGTGCGGATGCCACGCGCGTCGTGCTGCGGGTTGTTGATGAATTCGGGAATGTCCACCAGTCTGCAAATGACCCGGTCACGTTCACTCTGGAAGGACCAGGGGACTTACTGGGCGACAATCCCATCTCGCTCATGGGTGGAACTGCAGCCGTCTGGGTGCGCGCGCAGGAACGAGCCGGCACGGTTCGCCTGACTGCAACGCACCTGCGCCTGGGTACAAAGACAGTGGAGTTCACGCTGACCACGGTTCCCGAAGAACGCGTTTGACTTGTTGGCGAAGTTTCGCGGCTATCGCTTACAGAGTCGAGACATAAAGTTTGTCGAACGCTGATGAACATGAGAAACGCCGGAGACCCAGATCGGGTCTCCGGCGTTTGCAACTATAGGGCAAGCTTATCGGGCGAACAATGCCGTTCTAGAACAGGTACTTGAGTGCGAACTGCACGACGCGCGAGTCCGGGCTTTCACCTGCGGTCCCGCCGCCACCGAAGCGTTCGCTGGTGATCTGCCCAAAGCCGCCGCCGGTTGTATTGCCTGGCTGGCCGTAAGCAGGCGTGTTGAACAGGTTGAAGATGTCTCCCCGGAACTGAATACTTTCCTCGCGATAGGTTGAAAAGCTTTTAAAAGCAGACAAGTCGACGCGATTGTAGCCTGGACCGTATACGGAGGTGCGGTCCGGAGGTCCATAGGAGGAGAAGCCGTTGGCTGTGGTGGCCTGGACCGGGTTGGCGAAAGCGCACGGATTGAACCAGGTCGTCACCGTACGAGTCTTGGTGGCGCAGTTCGCGTTGGTCGAGGTCGGCGTACCGCCCGCGCGAAACGGATCAAAGAGTCGGATTGCATTGCCCGTACCTGTGCCTCCTGGATTATTGTTCGCGTACACGGTTTCCGGCTGCCCTGTTTGTACACGGAAGACCAGCGAGGCAGCCCAGCCGCCCGCCAGCTCGTCCACGAGGCCGCTGGAATTCAAGTACTTCTTGCCATGACCGATAGGCAGTTCATACTGGCCGTTCAATACGAAACGCTGGCGCACGTCGATAAATGAGTCGCCATAATCGTACCCGAAGCCCAGAACGCGCCAGTTTCTGTACCCGTTGCCGCTCTGCCCTGTACCGCCGAGCAGCGTCGTTGCGTCATCGAGCGCGTGCGCCCACGTGTAGGCGCCTATCAAGGAGAGGCCGTTCGAAAGCTGGTGCTCTAACGTGACTTGTGCCGAGTTATAACTAGCCGAACCCGCGTAAGCTACAAGGCTGCCGCCGCCGAATGCCTGGTAGGGCCGCGCTTGCTGTTCGTTGCTCCCCGCGGGCACGGTGGCGGCCGGGATGTTGATATCTGGGTTCACCTGCAAGTGGCGCGACAGCGCAGCTACATAGGCCGCGGTGATTGTGGTCGAGTTTGATAGCGAGCGCTGCACAGTCAGGTTGAACTGTTCGCTATACGGCGTCTGCGTATTGGTCTGGTAGCCGCGCGGCCCGGGCAGGGTCACAAAGTTTGCAAGGCCGGTGTTGATGGCATTGCCGAAGCCGGTTTGCAGGCTCAGACCGTTGGTAGCGCAATTGCCGGGTACGCAGGTAGATCCACTGGCAAAATTGCTGTCGTATTGAAAAGGGAAGTTCTGCGACAGGCTCGGGTAGTAGCCTACACTTTCCAGGCCGCCAAAGAAGATGCCAAAGCCTGACCGGATGACTGTTTTCGGGTCGACCTGGTAGGAAAGACCGAAACGCGGGGAGAAGTCGAGAAACGCCGGCTGCACCAGGTAGTCATTGTTGGTGTACTGGACAGTGATATTGCTCGCTGCAATCGCGTTCAAAAACGCTGGAGTAAGTGCCGGGCGATTGCGAGCCTTCGCCGGTATCAGGTAGACGCCCGTGCCGTTCGCGTAGTCCGGAACGAAGTTTGCCTGCTGGCCACTCAATTCCTTGATGGGTTGCACGTATTCGTAGCGCACTCCGAGGTTCACGGTGAGGTTGGGCAGCGCTTTCCAATTGTCCTGGAAGTAGTACCCGGTGTAGTAGCGCTGGTCGTGCGAAACGAAGATGTTGGCTACGGAGCTGGTGCTGATGTTGTTCAGCAGGAAGTCAGCCGCACCGTACCCTGTGTTGCTTGTGTTAAGCGGATCCTGTGAGAACTTGCCGTCAAAAACGTAGGTGCCCTTGGGGTCGACTGGTTGGTTGGTTTGCACGCGGATGCGCTCGATATTCGCACCGAAGCGGAGCGCATGATTCCCGATTTGCTTCGAGACATTATCGAGGATCTGGATGACATTCTCATACTCGTGCGTCGGCTCATACTGCGAAGAGCCTGCAGTGCTCAAACCATTGGACCCAAACTGAATGTTGGGCAGTCCGCCATTCCCGGGGCCGAACGGGATGCCGCCAAGGCCAAACTGCGTCGAAACGTCGACACCCGCGTTTGGTGGAATGTACGCCGCGGCGATCCAGTTATAGCCGACGCGAAACTCGTTCACAAGCGTGGGATTAAAGACGTGAGTTTCACTAAAGGTGAAGTTGCGCCCTTCCACTACCGTGCTGCCGGAGCCGCCAAAACCGCCGCCGTCAACAATGCCAAAGGGCGCCGTCAGGGTTACCGGCTCGTTGGTGTAGCTGTAGCGTGCAAACGCCTGGTCCTTCTGGCTGGCGTTGTAATCGAGTCGCCCATCGTACTGTGTTGTGTTATCGCTGGCGTTTCCCTGAAACGTGTAGTTGTTTACGGTGTTTGCTGCGGAGCCGCGATTCGGACTGGGAAAAGCATTCAGGAAGGCCTGCGCCGCGGGATTGATGTTAGCCGGGTTAATGACATTCTGCCGACCGTTGTACGCCAGGAAATTGTTCGCCAGGATGGGACTCGCGCCGTTTTTCTGGTCTACGCGCGTAGGGCCTCCCGGCTGGTACAGGTTGTAGGCCTGACCGCGCCCGTTGTTCGCTGCGTTGAGCAGGTCGGAGAAGTCGCCCGTGCGTTCAGCAAGCGTCGGGACGGTGAAAATGCCGGTCTGCCCGAAGATGATTCGATTCGCTTCTGCGTCGCCGAAGAAGAAGAGCTTGTCCTTGATGAGCGGACCGCCCAGAGTCGCACCAAACTGATTCTGCCGATACTTCGGCTTGAATGTCTGGAAGAAGTCTCGATCGTTCAGAACATCGTTGCGGAAGTATTCCCAAAGGTCGCCGTGAAAGCGATTAGTACCGCTCTTGGTCGCAACGTTCAGCACGGCGCCGGCTGAGTGACCAAGCTCTGCGGTATAGTCGCCGGTCTGCACTTTGAATTCCTGCAATGCGTCGGGCGGTGGCTTGATGACGAAGCTTGCGCCGTTAAGAAAGTCGACCAGGTTGGCGTTGTTATCAACGCCGTCAAGGATGAAGTTGTTCTGCTCGGACCGTTGACCATTAGCGGAGAAATCGCCTTTGTTGGCGCCGCGCGAACCCTGCTCCGAGGGCTCGACACCGGCCGAGAGCTGCGCAATAAAGGTAAAGTTGCGCCCATTCAGCGGCGTGTCGTTGATGACCTCAGAGCTCACAACCTGGCCGGTTGAGGCCTCTTCCGTTTGTAGAGCCGGCGGCGCCGAGGTGACCACCACGTTCTGCTGCGTACCTTCAACACCTACCTGCACGTCGGCTGTGGTCGTCGATGCCACGTTGACCTGTACGTTGTCCTGCGTGGCCTCGGCGAACCCGACTGCGTGCACCTTCACCGTGTAGTTGCCGAGCTTGAGCGGCGTCGCCGTGTAGTTTCCGCTGCTGTCGGTGGTGACTGTGATCGCGAAATCGGTGGCCGTGTTGGTGACAGTGATCTTCGCGCCGGGGATGCCGGCCCCACTGCTGTCACGAATGGTTCCGCTGATGCTGCCCTGGTCTACCTGCGCCCGCGCCACGCTGCCCGAGGCGAGCATAGCCGCGCACATACCAAGAGATAGGCCGGCGGAAGAACGGAGAGAGAACAAGGAGCGTCGATGGTCTCGGAGCATGCGTCCACAACTTTCTCGCTGTCAGAGCAACTAGGATCAGCGATCGTGATCAAGTGTTCATCAAAGAGGCGGGCGCTGCCGCGCCTCCAGGTTGCGATCGTCGCGGTACGAGCGATGGCACCGTACGGATTACCCTGTCTGTCTTAAAAGCTTCGGTTCCGCGCTCCAATGTATACGTGTGCAAAGCAGGCCGGTTTCGAGTTCGCGCAAACTATAGGCAAGCCGGTGCCGAGCTGTCAACACTTTGTGCGCCCCACAACTGCAGCGAGGGATCAGCGCAAAGCCGTGCCGCTCCGTAAGTCATCGATCTAACCCGAAGCTGCCAAAAGTAAGCAGCCTTGAGGCCGCGCGCAATCGCTGCTCGCGCGCGCATCGCGCGTAGTATTTACAAGCGACCATGCGAAAGCAACATAGAATTGACAGCGTCAACGCTGCGAGGCGCCCATGAACATGCGTACTGTCGCGCAGCGCGCGGGTGTTTCAAGCGCGACTGTATCCCGCGTCCTAAATGGGTCGCCGCTGGTCAAGAAGGAGACAGCGGACCATGTACGCGGCATCCTGGATGAGCTCAACTTCATCCCGAATCCGATTGCGACGACGCTGAAGTATGGTCGCAGCAAGACGTTCGGCATCCTGGTTCCCGATATCACCAACCCGTTTTATGGAGAGTTCCTTCGAGACATCGAAGAGCTCCTGGTTAAGAGCGACCACGAAGTGCTTTTGGCCAATAGCTCAGACGGCGCCGCCATGCTTCCGTCCATCCGACGCATGCTCATGCGCCAGGTCGACGGTGTTGTGCTCATGGCTTCTGATTTCGAAGCGCGCGAGATTGCACCCCTGCTGGCCCGGAACGTGCCGGTCGTCACCGTCGATCGGCGTCTGCCGCAGCAGGGCGTCACCGACGTCACCATCGACTTTGAAGGAGGCATGCTGAGTGCGGTCACTCATCTCCGCGACCTGGGCCACGTACGCATCGCGTTTGTTGGCGGCACCCAGCATTTGCAAACCTCTGCGGTCCGCTTAAACAGCTTCAAGCGGGCGCTGCGCAAGTGCGGCCTGCCCGTGCACAAGGAGCTGCTGCGGCGCGGGAACTACCACGTAGCCGGCGGGGAAGCAGCAACGCAGTCCTTGCTTGCCGAGGCACATCCACCGACGGCTATCATGACGGCCAATGACCTGACTGCTTTCGGTGTACTGCGCGCGCTGCATCGGAACGGCATATCGGTCCCAGGCGATATATCGCTGATCGGGCTTGATGACCTGCTGCTGTGTGACATTCTGCAGCCGCCGCTGACGACCATTCGCATCTCCCGACGAGAGATGGCGGAAAAATGCGTCATGGCGCTTACCTCGGCAAATAAAACACAGGAGCAGCGCGACGACCGCCTCCCGGTCAGGACCACCCTGGTGATGCGCGAAAGCACGGGAGCTCCAGCGGCCGGCACACGCGTGGCAGCTTTGCAGGGGTAACAGGCGGCTGCCCTACTGGTTGACCCCGCTCGCCAGAAAACCGCCGTCAACGACGAGCGTTTGCCCGGTCACGAAAGACGCCGCCTCCGAAGCCAAAAACACCGCCGCGCCCACGACCTCCTCGGTCTTGCCGAAGCGGCCCATGGGCGTGCGCAGCAGCAGCTCTTTGCCGCGCGGCGTGCTGTCAAGGAGTTCGGCGTTGAGAGCGGTGCGGAAGACGCCGGGTGCAATGGCATTGACATTCACGCCAAGTTTTGACCACTCCACCGCGAGCGAACGGGTGAGCGCGGCGACGGCAGCCTTGCTCGCTGCATAGGCCGACACCTCAGCGAGCGAGACAAAGGTATTGAGGGAAGCGATGTTGATGATGCGGCCGTAGCCGCTCTCCAGCATGGGCGCCCCAAAGACCTGGCAGGCCCGCAAGGTGCCTGTGAGATTGGTGTCCAGGATCTCCTGCCACTGGTCTTCAGGAAAGCTCAAGGTAGGTGCGCGTTTGATCTTGCCGGCGCAGTTCACCAAGATGTCGACCGTGCTGAACGCCGCGAGCGTTTCGGCGCAGAGCCGCTCGATCGAGCCGCGGTCGGCAACGTCAGAGGGGGTGCGCAGAGTGCGGCGGCCGAGCGCCTCGATCCGGTCGGCGGTCGCCTCGACCTGCTCCTGCCGGCGGGCGGAAGCAACAACATTGGCGCCGGCTTCAGCCAGCCCGAGCGAAAGCGCAAGCCCAATGCCTGAGGTGCCGCCGATCACGACAGCGGTGCGGCCTTCAAGCGAGAACAGGTTGGCAGTAGCGATGACAATCTCCTTCCGGCGGACCGGGACTGCCTGGCCGACGTGTACCTGTGATTCTCGCATCGTGCGCCGCATCGAAATGTGCTGATGAGCAGCTATCTGGCACGGTCATTGCCGAAGGTGCCCATCTCAATCTGCACGACAGCGGGCTTCTGCTTAAAGACGAGTCCCCGATCGGTCTGGTCCCCGTTGAGATTGCGCAGCGGCTGCCACTGGTTTGCTTCGTAGCGGCCCTCCTCCGCCATAAGAATCTGCGCGTGCCCGCCCGCGGCATCAGCAAGCGTGAAGTGTACGCTCGCGTCAAAGCCGCTCACCAGAAACGTGTCCGGGCCAAGCTGACCTACCAGCGCGCGGCCATGCAGGTCCCTGGTGCCGGGCGGCGCCTGCCCGTCCGGCTGCGGAAAGCCGAAGTCCACCGTGGCCAGCCAGCGCCCGAAACGCAGCGTCTGCTCCGCGCGGCCAGTCTCCTCCACCGCGGTTTGCAGCTTCGCTTCAAACTCCAGCTTCGCGACAACGCGATCTATCGGAGCCAGCAGCGTGAAGTTCTCACTATGCACAACGGGCTGCTCGCTCTCGCTGTATATCCAGCCGGTCCGGTCAATGCCGAACGGCATAAAGCCGATCGCGCCCTTTCCTAAAGCCGAGAAGAAGTAGCGCCCATAAGGGTCTGTGTTGCCCGTCTCCGGGATCCACAGCGGATTGTCTGGCCGGCTATAGATGTCGAGAATCTGGCGGTAAAAGGCCGCATCGCTCGAGTACATATCCGGGCCAATTACATCGATATCCGGCGTGTTTGCTTTCCAAAGCGCCAGCATGCCCTGCACCGCTCCGCCGCTCGGGTAGCCGACGCCAGGCTGGGGGATTTGGCGCTCCGGCAGCTCATGCACCGGGTAGGTGACCCAGACATTGCAGTACAGCGGCAGCGGGTACTCGGCCTTGCCTGCTTTAGCGACCTTCTCGATGTAGGTTGAAACCGCGTTGGCCTGGAAGGCTTCGTCAGCATCGCCGCCGAAGACCTCACGCCATGTTCCGGGGCGCTTGCCGAGACTTCTGGCGAGAGCCGCGGGCACCTGCCCGGCGAACTGCCGCTCCGCCATGGGCGAAAAATCGCGAACGCTGCCGATTGCTCCGGACTCGTTCTCCACCTGCACCATGATGACCGTGTGCTCGGTGCCGTCGATCTCCTTGAGGTGCCGCATCACGGCGGCGAACGCCTTCGCATCGGCGTTTAAGTTCGACTCGGCATTGGCGGAAAGCACCTCGATCGGCTCGCCGTGTGCGTCACGCATGCGCGGAAACCGGGTGCCGTCCGTCTTGACCCAGCGCGGCGTGTAGCGCATCTGCCCGTTCTTCCAGGTGCCAAACCACAGCAGGATCAGCCGCTTGCCATGGGCGCGCGCGCCCTGCACCAGCGCGTCCATCTCCGCAAAGTGGAACTGCCCCTCCGCCGGCTCGACCGTCTCCCAGTACACCGGCGCGGACACGGTATTTGCGTGCATCTGCTCGATCAGCGGCCACACCTCGGGCAGCGTCGCCGGCCATGCGCTTGAATTGTTGATCTGCGCACCAAGCACCAGGTACGGCGCACCGTCGACCTCGAGCGCAAAGCGCCCGTCAGCATGCGCGATGCGCGGCAGGGACGTTTGCGCGGCAGCAGCCTGCGCGCGGGCACTAGGTGCCGGCAGCATGAGCCCGGGCAGCAGGGTGAATGCTAAGAGCAGGCGCGCCATCGTGGTCTCCAGTCAAAAGCGATGTGTTTGGGCACAGGCGCGTAGAAGAGAGTGCTCACAGCATGGCCAGCGCTTGCTCCATGGTCATCGGCGTCGCAGTTTCAGCACCCCGCACAACCCGCGGCCCAGACAGAAAAAGCTGCCCCTGTTCTTCCACGTACGCGAGCAGGCTCATGCGGTCCCCGCCGGGCATTTTACGCATAGCCAGTGCTGTGTAGTAAAGCGCCATGTCGGCGTCCACCAGCGAGCCCTGCGGATCGGTCGCGACGCTTTCGCCGCGCTGTTCCAGCATGTCGTTCATGGAGGCAGGCTTGCGGCGCGGCGCAAAGCGCAGCAGCAGCGTCGAGGGCTGTGCGCGGCGCACCAGCTCTAGCGCAGCCGCCTGCACAAAGCTGGTGCTGTAGAGCTGCGTTCCGCTGCCTTCGACCAGGAGCGAGACCAGCAGGCGCGTGACGCGGGCGTCGTTTGCTCCGGACGGAATGCGCAGGAGTTCGGGTGCTGCTTCGCGGAGCCGCGTTGCCAGCACCTCAGGGCCGGTACCCTCCTGCACGGCACGGTTCATCTCGCGCAGCACGGCGGCCGTCAAGGGCGCCACAGCAGGGAAGGCAATGCCGTGCACGGTCGCCGACTCTCTGAGAGACCAGGGGCTGCCGCCGTCGACGTACCAGTGCCGGTACGGCTCGGGGTCGGCTGCGGCACGCGCTGCCAGCACCTGGCACAAAGCATTGCCGGCACCGGCGTCGCTTACTGTGCGTACGTGCAGCCCGGAGTCCCGCAAGCGGGAAAATAGCGGATAGCGCGCCGGGTCGCCGCCTCGGCCAAAGACGACCAGCAGCAGAGGCGCGGCGGCAGATGGCGCGGGCGCCGCCTGCGGCAGGGAGGCGTAAAGAGCCCCGGCGGCGGCGTGGAAGGCATCGATCTGCCGCGTCTGCCAGAGCGCGGCCGCAAACGCACTCAGAAAGCGCGCCGGATCGCTCAGCCAGTCAAGTTGGCCGAGCGGCGGTGGCACCGCGATACCCCGAAACGCGACCATAAGCTCCGGCTGCCGCCCCAGTGCGTCGAGCTGGGCCGCAAGGCGGGCCTGCTCGATGGGAAACAGGGTAGGGCATTGCTGCAGCTGCTCCAGGTAGCTGGGCAGCAGCGAAAGCGGCATCGCCCGGAAGAGCTCGAGGTGCCCGACCGCGAGCGCGCGTGCCTGCTCAGGGTAAGCCGCAAATGAGCCCGGATGGAGCTCGCCCGGCGTCACAGCAGCTCCGCGATGCGCCGGCCGGCGGCAAACGGCGTGGGAAAGTCAAGAAGCGCGCCGACCGTCGGCACCACGTCGATCGACTCAATGGGACGCTGGACCAGGTGGCCACCCTGAGCGCCCGCTCCGAGCGCGAGCATCCAGGTGGTGCGGGCCATGGGGCTGCCGGTGCGGTGGTGTTGGAAGCCGCTAGCCTCGCCGTCGGCGTCGCGGCCGAAGTCGGGCAGCAGCAGCAGCGTTGTGCGGCCTGCATACTCGGGGTTGGTTTCCACTGCGTTCCACAGCTCGGCGACCAGCCGGTCGGCCCGCTGAATGGCATCGAGATACAACGAAAACGCGCCGCTGTGCGCAACATCCATGTCGTGCAGCGTGAGAAAGAGCAGGGAAGGCGCGGCCTGCTGCATGACCTGTTTCGCGATGAAAACGGACAGCTCATCGGGGCTTTCAAGCGAACGCGCGTGGGCGGCAAAGTCGGCGAGCGTGAGCCGCAGCAGGCGGCTGGTCCGCTCGAGCATCCCCTGCTCCTCTGCTGTTGGCGCGGCGTTGCCCGGGCTTGCTC
>CAXUDF010000083.1:11295-14311 GCA_964249695.1 uncultured Acidobacteriaceae bacterium | reverse complement strand
GCCGCCGCGCCCGCGTCAATAAGGCGGCGGGCGAACACGATGTCGTCGGTCGTGTAGGGCAGCACGGTGAAGCCTTCTTTTGCGAGCACGCGCGTCGCCTCGAGCGTGGCCTGCACGTCCGGGTACAGCGTTGCCTGGTCGCCGATCACCTCGATCTTGACCCAGTCCGACAGGCCGACCTCCCGGCCCAGCCTTGCGGCGCGAATGGCCTCGTCGGCGGTGTAGCAGCCGGCGGTGTTCGGGAGCAGGAAGTAGCGTTCGGGATCGATGAAGTCGAGCAGCGACTCGCGCGAGCGATCGAGATTGACCCGCCGCACGGCAACCGTCACAATCTCCGCGCCGGAGGCCTCGATGGCCGCACGCGTCTCCGCGCCGTCTTTGTATTTGCCAGTGCCGACGATCAAGCGCGACTGAAAAGCCTTGCCTGCGATGAGGAGCGGTTCCATAGGGATAGTTTATGTGAACTTCGCGGGCGGTATCTTGCGACACCACCAAGAGGCGTCATCCTGAGCGCAGCGAAGGATGACGCTTGTTTTAGTGGATAACACTTGCTTTACGAGATTTTAGGAGCAGAAAGCACAAGGCCCGCTTTCGCGGGCCTTGTGCCGGTGCACTGTTGAGATTGACCAGAGGCATCCTTCGAGCCAAGCTTGCCGCGCATACCCAATCCTGCGCGACGACTCTTTAGGTGGGCCTCGGCGTGTATCTACAGAACGCCAGGTCTAGAGCTGGAAGGAGCCCTAAGCCTCAGTCACCTCACATGTAGCGTTGATGCACAAACTACAGTCTGAACTTTTCAATAGGATCGCCCTCCTTTCTTGTGTAACGACAGATTAGCGCCGGTCTCGCGCCGGGTCAAGATGCCGCTTTTGCGTCCTGTCGAAAGCGGCCTGAGGTACCCTTGTCACCACTTGTATGAACCAGACCTCGCCCGCCGTCCCCACAAAGAACCACTACGAGATCCTCGATGGCCTGCGCGGCGTAGCCGCTCTGATGGTCGTCATCTTTCACATGTTCGAGGCGTTCGCCGACGAAAACCGCTTCAAGCAGATCGTCAACCACGGCTACCTGGCGGTGGACTTCTTCTTCCTGCTCTCCGGTTTCGTGGTTGCCTATGCCTATGACGACCGCTGGGGGAGGATGACGCAGTGGGATTTCTACAAGCGGCGCCTGATCCGTCTGCAGCCGATGGTCATCGCGGGCAGCGTCATCGGCGCTGCGCTGTTCTACCTCCAGGCGGCGCCCGTCTTCCCGCTCATCCATGCGACGCCGGTCTGGAAGGTCCTGCTGTACATGGTCATCGGCTTCACCCTTATCCCGGTCACGCCGGCCATGGACATTCGCGGATGGGAGGAGATGCACCCCCTCAACGGTCCCGCCTGGTCCCTGTTCTTCGAGTACATCGCGAACATCCTGTACGGGCTCGGCATCCGCAAACTGTCCAACAAAGCCCTCGGCGTCCTGGTTTTTTTGGCGGGGGCTTTTCTTGTGCAGTACCTCCTCTTCGGCTCCCGCGGCGACGTGATCGGCGGCTGGGCTGTTGATCCAAAGGAACTCCACATAGGGTTTGCCCGCCTGCTTTACCCGTTCTTCGCCGGCGTGCTGCTCATGCGCCTGGGCTGGCGCCTGCACATCCGTCATGCGTTTCCGGTATGCAGCCTCATGGTCATCGCCATCCTCGCGCTGCCCCGCTTCGGCGGCCCGCATCATCTTTGGGTCAATGGGCTGTATGAGTCGTTCGCGATCCTCTTTCTTTTCCCCCTCATCATTGCAATGGGAGCAGGCGGGCGCGTCACGGGGGCATTTTCTGATCGCCTCTGCAAGTTCCTGGGCGGTGTTTCGTACCCGCTCTACATCACCCACTACCCGCTTATCTACATCTACACAGCCTGGGCGACCCGCGATAAACCCTCCGCGGCCCAGGGAGCCGCATGGGGCTCTCTGCTGCTGCTCACCGCGGTTACCGTGGCGTATCTGTGCCTCAAGCTGTACGACGAGCCGGTGCGTGCCTGGCTCGGTCGGCGCTTCCTGGCCGGCCGGGCGGTAAGCATCCGTCCGTCCGTGGCGCAGGCGAAGTAAACCGGCGCCCGTGGAGTTCACCAGGCGTGCAGAAATCCGTCACGTTCGGTCAGTTGCAGCTCGACCTCAAACAGCTCGCCCAGGACGCTCTCGGTCAGCAGCTTGCCGCGGTCACCATCGGCCACGATGCGCCCCGCTTTCATCAGCACCACGCGCCGGATCTCGGGCACGATATCCGCAAGCTGATGCGTGACCAAAATCAGCCCAGCCCCGGCGCTCGCCACAGCGCGCAGCGCCCCCCGCAGCTCCCACTGGGCGCGCAGGTCGAGCGCGTTTGAGGGTTCGTCGAGCAGCAGCATCCCGGGCCGGTGGACAAGCGCCCGCGCAATCATCACACGCCGCTGCTCCCCCGCCGACATCGCGCCGACCAGCTTCCGGGCGAGGTGTTCGCCGCGCATCAGGCGCAGCGCTTCCCAAGCCCGCTCCTGCATGTCGGTCGTGACCGCATGGTTGGGCCACAAGGCCGACGCGCCAAAAAAGCCGGCCAGCACTGTATCGAACCCGCTGGTCGCGGGCGTACGCTCCCCTGGCAGCTCTGCCGACACCACGCCAAAAGCCGAGCGCAGCCGGGACAGGTCCCACCGCTCGCGCCCCAGCAGCTCGAAGTGCATGGACGGCTCATAGGGCGCGGGCGCAACCGGGTACTCGTCGCGGGTCAGCGTGCGGATCAGCGTTGATTTGCCGCAGCCGTTCGGCCCCAGGATGGCTACGTGCTCACCCTGCTCAATGCGCAGCGAGATGCCGTGGAGCACCCGCTGCTCGCCGCGCGCGACCGAAACCCCGCGCATGAGCAGAAACGGCGGCGCTGCCTGCGTGTTCTCCATCGAGCGAGTCCTCCGCCGCTATCTTCGCAGAGGCTCGCGGCAGAGGTTTGCGGCAGGCGCTGCCGCTCCCCGCTCGCATTCGATAGAGTGATGGGTGATGACACACACCCCGC
>CAXUDF010000083.1:0-11195 GCA_964249695.1 uncultured Acidobacteriaceae bacterium | reverse complement strand
CCCGGGGCAGATGCATTTTCGGCCTTCGCCCGCGCCATTTTGACCACCGACACCCGGCCCAAGGTGGCCTTCCGCTCGGTGGCAGTCGACGGGCAAACGGTCCGCATCGCCGGCGCGTGCAAAGGCGCGGGCATGATTCACCCGCGCCTTTCGCCGCCCCATGCAACCATGCTCGCCTACCTGTTGACCGACGCTGCGCTGGACGCGGGCGCGCTCCGCACGCTGCTCCACACGAGCGCGGACGCGAGCTTCAACCGCATCTCGATCGACGGCGATACCTCCACCAACGACACCGTGGCGCTGCTTGCTTCCGGCGCGAGCGGCGTCCGGGTCACCGCGGACCACGCGGAGTTCGGCGCCGCGCTGGCTGCCGTCTGCCAGGAGCTTGCGATCGCGATTGTGGAGGACGGCGAAGGCGTCACGCACGTGGTGACGCTTGAAATCGCAGGCGCGCCGTCAGACGCGGACGCGCTCACCGTCGCGAAGGCAATCGCCCACTCGCCGCTCGTCAAAACCGCGTGGGCCGGCAGCGATCCCAACTGGGGGCGGCTTGCCTCGTCCATCGGCGCGAGCGGCGTCGCGATCGATCCGGCGCGGCTGCACATCACGCTCAACGGCCTTCCCGTATGCGAGCAGGGCGGCCGCGCGGCAGAGTTCAGCGAGCAGCGCATCCACGCAGCAATGAGCGAGCGCCGCTTTACGATCGCGGTGGAGCTGGGCCTCGGCTCCGGCCAGTGCCGGTTCTGGACTACGGACCTTACCGAAGAGTACGTGCGCATCAATGCCGATTACTCTTCCTGAGCGATGAAGGTCTTTCTCGGAGCCTGCTCCGGAAAGTGTGCAGATAGGTGAACACCGCGTGAATGCTGCCCCCGGAGCAGGCCGGAGCCTCCCTTACACAGCTTTATGCACAGTTGTGTTGAAAAGTGCCGCTTGCACAATGGGAGGAGTCGTGGTCAGCAGTTTGACACAGGAACGATGACAGACATTGGAAGTGAGCGAGCCGGATGAGCAAGGAAGCTGACGCGCGCGTTCGCGATGAGCTGCTGCAAACCTTGTACGCGGGCGTGCTGGAAGCAAGGCTGGCCCATGCAGCTGCGGGCAGGGCAGCGGGCGTTTACGACGGCAGTGCGGTGGCCGCCGGCGTTGCCGTGAACCTTCGCCCTGACGACCTGCTGCTGCTGCCCGGCGGGCGCGGTGACAGCCTGCGCGTGCTGCGCGGCCGCAGCCCGGGCCAAAGGCCCGGCGCTGCCGCGGGCGATCTGCAGGCGGGCCTGCTGGATCTGCCGCAGGAAGAAGCAGCAGCGGTCGCCATGGCGCTGGGCGTAGCCGCGACACTCGCTTTCGGAGGCGAGGGAGCGGTCGCCTGCGTACTGACTACTGCCGCAGCGCCACAGAATACTCCCGCCAGGCCAAGGGCGCGGCTGTTCCCGAGAGACTGGGCCGAGGCCGGCGACTGGGCGGCTCAGCGCGGGCTGCCGCTCCTGCTGCTGACAGAGGAGCCCCGCCGGCGTCCAGGCGCAGCCTCGGCTAAAGCGGTCGACAAACCAGCGCACCTGCTCCCGGCACCCTTGTTCCCCACCATCCCGGTAGACCGCGAGGACGCGCTTGCCGTCTATCGGGTCGCCTTTGAGTGCCTTGCCCGTGCACGGGCCGGCGGCGGCCCCAGCGAGCTCCGGTGTGTGCCCTTCCGCATCCGTGGGCAAAGCGCAGAGCCCGCAGCAGGGCAGGACCCACTGTCCCGTCTTGAAGCAATGCTGCGCACACGCGGCGCGTTCCAGGCGAGCTGGAAGCGCCGTCTGGAGCGCGATCTGGTGCGCAAACTCAGTACGTAGCGGGTCCGCAGCTGCTGCAGCCGGCCTTGCGGCCGCCCCTGGAAGCGCCCTTGCCCAGCGAGGGAGAGCTTGTGTTCAAAGACGGCTTCATCTAGGCTTGCCCATGAACCGCGGCTGCTCCGAGCCTCCAGGTAAGCTCCCGGAGGGGGGAAGCGGGCGGGTTCGCCTTCGGGGCCGCGTACGCTGCCGTTCCCTGAGAGACACCAGCAGCCCCAGTCACCGGCGCGAACGGGCTGGCGGTCTGCTGCTCTGAGCGTAGCCTTTGCCCCATCTCCGAGGTGTGAGTGAGATTCGCCGTAGCCTTTTGCCTGCTTGCCGCGTGCGGCGTTGCGACCGTGGGTCGAGCCCAAACCGAACAAGCAGCGGTTGTTCTCGCGCCAGACACGTACGGGCAGGTTGACCCGCAAGCCTCACCGAGCCCATCATTCAAGCACCCTGGAACAACGCCGGTTGACCCGTTCGGGCAAGGCGTCCGGCTGCCGCGCGATTTCCAGATCGCCTACCCCACGACCCTTGCGGACGGGCAGGGCTCGACCTACATCCCGATGGACAGCTGGATTTACCCGGCACTGGACCGCCTGCACGCGCTGGGCTACTTGGATACGGCATTTCTTGGCCTGCGCCCCTGGACGCGCCTGAGCGTCTTCCACATGCTGGACCAGGGGCAGGCGCCCCCGGCAAGCGAGACCGACGCCAACGACGAGGCGCGCACCATCTACGACTCCGTGCTTGCGGAGGTCGGCCCGGATCTGTACTTCACGGGCGAGCATGCCGAGCTCGACACGGTGTACACCCGCTTTTTGGACATCGTGAAGACGCCGTTAAACGACAGCTTCCACCTTGGGCAGACCATCATCAACGACTACGGCCGGCCCTACCAGAAAGGGCTCCAGAATGTCACCGGCGCAAGCGGCCGGGTCGAAGCCGGCCGGGCGACGCTGTTTGTGCGCGCTGAGCTGCAGCACGCCGCCTCGGGCGCCGGCTACTCAGAGCAGCTGGGCGAGTACCTGTCCGACACGATCGACAACATCCCGTACAACCCCAAATACCGCCAGGCGACCGACCCGATCGGCCCCATCAGCGGCATCACCAACTTCCGCGTGCTCGAAGCCGACCTCGGCTATCACCTGTGGAAGCACGAGCTGACCCTTGGCAAGACCGACCACTGGCTTGGACCCGGCAAAGGCGGCGCGTTTGCCTGGAGCACCAACGCCGACAACATCTACTCGCTGCAGATTGACCGTACCGAGCCCATGTACGTCCCGCTGCTGCGGAGGGTCATCGGGCCCTTGCGCTACGACTTTTTTGTCGGCTCGCTTGGCGGCCACACCCAGCCCAACCACCCCTGGGTGCACTCTGAAAAAATCAGCATCCACCCGACAAAGAACCTCGAACTCGGCTTCCAGCGCAGCGTCATCTGGGGCGGCAGAGGCCACGAACCGATTACATTGAAGAGCTTCGCCCGCTCGTTTGCCAGCTTCAGCAACGTCAACCTCGTCAAGAAGGAAGGCCCGACCGACCCCGGCGCGCGCTTCAGCGCGTTTGACTTCACCTATCGCCTGCCGTACCTGCGCGACTGGCTCACCCTGTATCTCGATTCGTTCTCCCACGACGACGTGAACCCCATCTCCGCGCCGCGCCGCGCCGCGATTCGTCCCGGACTTTACCTCTCGCACTTCCCTGCTGTTCCCAAGCTCGATTTCCGCGTTGAAGCCGCGTCGACCGACTGCGTAACCACGCGCTGCTCCGGGACGACCCCCGGCTCGCATGGCGTCTTCTACTTCTACGAAGGGATCCAGCAGCAGGGACCGACCAACAAGGGCTTCCTGTACACCGACCCGATTGGCCGCGATGACAAAGGCGGCCAGGCCTGGTTGACCTACAACCTGTCGCCGCAGGAGCACGTCCAGCTCGCCTACCGCAACGTCAAGGCTGACAAAAACTTCCTGCCGGCTTCGGTCCCAACCTTCACGCTGGGTCAGCTCCCGGTGACCGACCCGCGGTCGGACGCCTTTACCCCCGGCGGTACGACGCAGAACGCCGGCACGCTCGACCTCCTGAAGCGCATCACGCCGGACCTGGGCGTTCACCTTGCTGTGCAGGTCGAGCGCTGGAAGGCGCCGGTCTACATGCCCGGCCGCCACAGCGACGCGGCCGTTTGGGCCGAGGTCGTCTGGTACCCGCACAAGGAGAAGGACCTCGGCGATGACCCGAAGTTCTAAAGTGCATGAGGGGTACCGTGAGCCTGCGCTGTTCTGGTGCGTGTACGAGCGATAGAATCGCGCCATGAAGACCCTATCCTTCGACCCCGCAGTTGCTCGTACGCTCCGGATCGAACCGCCGATGTCCGACGCTCAACTCGAAGCCTTCTGCCAAGAGAATGATGTGGCTCGCATTGAGCGAACGCGCGAAGGAGTGATCTCGATGAACCCACCCGCGGGCTTTCCTTCCAGCAGCGGTAATGCTGAAGTAGTTGCTCAACTCAAGTTCTGGTGGCGGACGCATCGTCGCGGCGCGGTTGGTGACTCGAGTGCCGGATACTACCTGCCGGACGGCTCCATGATGAGCCCGGATGCCTCGTACCTTACTGCAGAAACCTTCGCCAAGGTAAACCCAAAGCTTCGCGGTTTTCCGCACGTCTGCCCGGACTTTGTTATCGAGCTCTTGTCCGAGAGCGACAGCCTGCCGAAAACCAAGCGCAAGATGGAACTTTGGATTGAGAATGGGGCTGCGGTGGGCTGGCTGATCAATCCTCGCAAGCGGCAGGTCTCCGTTTACGCGGCAGGCCAGCCTCTAGCTAGCGTGACCGGCGGCGTCGTTCACGGCTCCGGTCCCGTCGCAGGCTTTGCGCTCGATCTCGCTGAAGTCTGGGAGTGCTACTAGGCAGCGCTTAGCCTCCCTTCCGCACCAACAAATCCTTGCCGGTCATCTCTCCCGGCTGTTTCTCTCCCAGCAGCCCCAGCAGCGTCGGCGACAGATCGCGCAGCGATCCGCCTTCGCGCAGCGTGTACTGCCCCGCGTCCTCGCTCACCAGGATGCATGGCACCGGATTGGTTGTGTGCGAGGTATGCGGGCCGCCGCCAACCGGGTCCACCATCTGCTCCGCATTGCCGTGGTCGGCGGTAATCAGCATGGATCCGCCGCGCGCGCGCAGCGCCGTGTAGATGCGCCCCAGTGCTGCATCCACCGTTTCCACCCCGCGAATGGTCGGCGCGAGCTGCCCCGAGTGCGCCACCATATCGGCATTGGCAAAGTTCACGACCACCAGGTCAAAGGTCGCGTCGTCTATCGCTTTAATAACGGCATCCGCCACGCCGCCGGCGCTCATCTCCGGTGCCAGGTCGTAGGTTGCTACCTTTTGCGACGGAACCAGCACGCGATCCTCGCCGGGGAAGGCCTTCTCGATGCCGCCATTGAAAAAGTAGGTGACGTGCGCGTACTTCTCGGTTTCCGCGATGCGCAGGTTGCGAAGGTTCGCCTGCGCAAGCAGGTTCGCCAGCAGATTGTCCATGGACTGCGGTTCAATCACGCGCGGCAGGTCGAAATGGCTGTCGTATTGCGTCATCGTGACGAAAAAAAGATCTTCGGGCATCGTCTTTGGGAGGATCACAGCGTCCTGCTCCTTGATACCCGCCAGGTCGCGCCCGTCTTCCTTTGTGAGAGCCTTGCTGCCGGACCCATGCCGGGCAAGTACGCGTGTGATCTGCCGGGCACGGTCCGCGCGATAGTTGAACACGATGCAGCTATCACCGGACTCGATCGTGCCGGTGACGTTGCCGTCAGCGTCGGTAACGATGAACGGAGGGATAAACTCGTCCGTGATGCCGTGGCCGTAGCAATCGCGGATACGCGCGACCGCGTCGGTGTACGAACCGCTTTCCGAGCGCCCCAACGCAATCACCTCCGAGGCTTGCTTAATCCGCTCCCAGCGCATATCGCGGTCCATGGCGTAGTAGCGGCCAGACACGCTCGCAAGCTTGCCGACGCCGTACTCCTCCATGCGGGCCAGCAGCGCCTCGAGGTAGCCCGCGCCCGAGGTGGGTAGGGTGTCTCGCCCGTCGAGAAACGCATGCACGTAGACGCGCTCGACGCCTTCGCGCTTGGCTGCCCGGAGCAGCGCATACAGGTGCTCCTGGTGCGCGTGGACGCCGCCATCGGAAACAAGACCCAGCAGGTGGAGCGCGCGATCGTTCTCCCGAGCATTGTGGAACGCCGAGGCAATGGCAGGCTCCTCGGCCAGCTTGCCCGAGGCCACGAGCGAGTCAATGCGGGTGATGTCCATTTCCACGACGCGGCCCGCGCCGATATTCAGGTGACCGACCTCGCTGTTGCCCATCTGCCCGTCCGGCAGGCCGACATAGTGCTCGGAGGCGCGCAGCACAGTGTGCGGAAACTCCGCCAGGAGACGATCGTAGGTCGGCTTTCTGGCCAGCGCGATCGCGTTGTTGGCCGTCTCCGAGCGAATGCCCCAGCCGTCCAGAATCGCGAGAACCAGGGGCTTTTTGTAGGTGTTTGCAGCAGACATCGGGCGAGCTCCTCTGTAAACAACGGGCGGAAACATCGGGCGGAAACAGCCCGGGCGGAGCACAGAACGGCTCCGCCCGGCTTTCACACTGGAACAAACTACTGCGGCTTTTTCGGTGTGGTGCCGGTCGAGCCCGTGCTGCCGCCCGAAGTTCCGGTTCCGGCAGAAGCACCGCTCTTGCCGGCGGAGGACCCGCTGCCCGTGCCCGGCGCGCCCAGGCTTGGAGCCGCATGCTGCTGCTCATAGGTCTTCTGTGCGGCTTCAATCTCGGGCTTGTGCCGCTCAATGGCCGCCTGCAGCGTTTGCTGCACGGTCTTTGAGGCGTTCTGCTGGATGGTGCCCATCATTGCCGGCGTCACATCGAGCAGGTCCTTGCCCGCAGGCGTTTTATAGAACTCGATGGCTTTCGCGGCGTCCTCGGTCGACAGATAGCGCTGATAGGTGGCGACCGTTTGTCCGTCGATGTCCATCTTTTCGACGCTCGAGCGCACATCATCCTTCACATCCTGCGGCACAAACGGTGGAAAGCGCTGCATGTACGCGTCCACATTGTCGACCAGGTGGGCTTTGATCTTGTCAGTCCCGTTCAGCGCCATCAGCTCACGGGCCTGCGCGACAGTGATGGGGTGCGCGGGCGGCGGCGGGTCGCCCGGCTTGCCGGCAGAGCCAGGCGTGGGCAGCGGGGGCGTGGTGGACTGCTTCGCCGGAGTGCTGGCGGCAGACTTGGAGGCAGGCGCTGTGGTTTGTGCCAATCCGGAGGAATGCGCGAAGGAAAAGATGAGGAGAACGGGCGCTGCGGCGCCGAGTAAGGGCTTGTGCAAGGAAGAAACTCCTGAGTTTGCTGAAACGGTGAGCCGTATGCGGCTGTTGAGGCGGGCGGCCAAGGCTGCCCGCAGCGGGTTAATTAATCGCCGAAATTGACTGCTTCCAGGCCCAGATACTCCGCGGTCTGTCCGAGTTCTTCTTCGATCCGCAGCAGCTGGTTATATTTGGCGATGCGGTCAGTACGCGAGGCCGAACCGGTCTTGATCTGCCCCGCTCCGGTGGCTACGGCAAGGTCCGCGATAAAGGTGTCCTCGGTTTCGCCCGAACGGTGCGAAATGATCGAGGTGTAGCCGTAGCGGCGGCCTAATTCGATCGCCTCCAGTGTTTCAGACACGGTCCCGATCTGGTTCACCTTGATCAGGATCGAGTTCGCCACGCCTTCTTCAATACCGCGCTGCAAGCGCTCTGTATTGGTGACAAACAGGTCATCGCCGACCAGCTGGATCGTTGAGCCGAGCAGCTCGGTGAGGTGCTTCCAGCCGTCCCAATCGTCCTCGGCCAGGCCGTCTTCGAGCGAAACGATGGGGTACTGGCGCGCCCAGCTTTCCCAGTAGCGCGACATCTCTTCGCTCGACAGCTCGCGGCGGTCGCTCTTCTTAAAGATGTAGCGGCCCGCATCCTTGTCGTAGAACTCACTGGCCGCCGGGTCGAGCGCGATCGCAATCTCCTCGCCCGCCTTGTAGCCGGCCAGCTCGATCGACTCAAGAATCAGCTCGATCGCTTCCTCGTTCGACTTGAGCGACGGCGCAAAGCCGCCTTCGTCGCCGACAGCCGTGTTGTAGCCCTTCTTCTTCAGCACGCCCTTGAGCGTGTGGAAGACCTCGGTGCCCCAGCGCAGCGCGTCCGCAAAGCGCTCCGCGCCCACCGGCATCACCATGAACTCCTGAAAGTCCACGTTGTTGTCGGCGTGCGCGCCGCCGTTCAGGATGTTCATCATCGGCGTCGGCAGGATGGACGCGTTGACGCCGCCCAGGTACCGATAAAGCGGCAGGTGCAGCGCGGTTGCGGAGGCGCGCGCAGCGGCCATCGAGACTGCGAGAATGGCGTTGGCGCCCAGCTTGCTCTTGTTCGGCGAGCCGTCAATGGCAATCATGGTCGCGTCGAGCAGGCGCTGGTTGGCCGCATCCATGCCGGTCAGCTCCGGCGCCAGAATGCTTTCCACGTTCTCGACTGCCTGCAGCACGCCCTTACCCAGGTAGTGGCTCTTGTCGCCGTCGCGCAGCTCCACTGCTTCGTGCTCGCCGGTGGACGCGCCGGACGGCACGGCGGCGCGTCCGCGGATGCCGCCTTCGAGCACCACTTCTGCTTCCACGGTGGGGTTGCCGCGGGAGTCAAGAATCTCCCGCGCGTGCATCGCTACGATCTCGGTCATTGGTGTCCTTGTCTCATTCCCTGTTGCTTGGTCAACTCTGCCGTCAGTAGTAATACGGTGCTGTAAGCGCTCATGAAGGCGCAGGCGCCGGTCTACCCGCACCGGTGCCTGCCCTGCTGCCGCGCTGCCGATGACCTCAACCCAATTCGCCATGGCCCTCCCCGCCTTTGCCCGCGGCATGGCGAAGCGGGCAGCCACTCACAGCTGTTCCAGTCACCGCGATTCTAGCAAAGCCGCTTTACAGCTGAATGCGCTTTCGCTGCCGTCCCACAATCCTGCGCTCTTGCCATCCGAGCGTCGGGCTAACTGCGTGGCCTTAACCGCTATGGTTCACCCCGCGCTACCAGACTTCATTTCGATGGCGCGGCGCCGGGCATCAGCTTAGGCTTGGCTTGCGAGGACCGCGTCCGCGGCCCACCCGACCGGAGTTCACCCATCATGGCGCATGCTTTCCCTACCGTTTCCCAGCGCCGCGCGGCGCACCTGCTCGCCTTTGCCACTATCGCTCTGGCGCCTGCCGGTCTCGTTGCCCAAAGCACCACCCCGGCTGCGACCCATGGCGCAGCCGACCAGTACAGCGGCGTCGCGCACCCGCCGGCCGATGACGCCATCGTAGCCAACGACGATGCGGTGCCCGCACCGTCTGCGAAGCCCTCGCCGGGCGTCCCGGTCTCGGCAGCCGCGCCCGCCGTTCAAAGTGAATCCAAAGCGGACGCAATGACCGTCGCACCGCTCGATAACCCGGACTACGGCATCGTGACCAGCACCGGCGGCGGCGCCGCGCGCGCCGCGGCACGGCCAGCGTCGGACGCCTTGCAGGCCGGCAGCAGCGCACACCTGATCGCGCGCCCCACCGACCCGGACTACGGCATCGTTGGCATGGTCAGCTCTCCATCGAGCCAGCTGGCTGAGGGCACCAACATCCACGTGCGCCTGCTGCAGACCCTCAGCACCACGCGCTCGCAGGACGGCGAGCCGTTTCGCGCGCAGGTCGCTTCCAGTGTTTACAAGGAAGGCCGTGTGGTGATCCCGGTCGGCTCGGAGCTCAAGGGCCGCATCGTCGGCGTTTCGCAGGGCCACCGCATGGGTCCGCACGCGACGATCCGTCTGCGCCCGGATTCGGTGACCCTGCCGGACGGCACCGCCTACCACCTGTACGCGCAGGCCGTGTCCAGCTCGGCGCCCGGAACAAAGACCGATGACGAAGGCGGCATCCAGACCAAAACGCACGTCGCCAAGGACCTGATCGAGTACGGCACCGGCGCCGGCTCGGGCGCCATCGTGGGCGCGGTCATCGCGGGGCCGGTCGGCGCGGGCGCGGGCGCGCTCGTTGGCGCCGGTGCGGTGACCACGCACCTGCTGATCCAGAAGCCGACGCAGGCCGAGCTTGAACAGGGCACCGAGGTGGTGTTCAGCCTGACCGAGCCGATGGAGCTGCTGCCCACGCGAAATTAAGCGCTGCAGCAGCTTCCAACCGTGTGTCCAGCCAAATGTGTCGAGCCAGGGCGAGCCAATAAATAGCCGCTCGCCCTGAGCAGCAGCGCGGGAGTTTCTACATGGCAGCCGGCTGTACCGCGTTTCTTGTGCTCGCACTTGCCCTCAGCTCGCCGGCCCTGGCGCAGGCGGGGGGCAGCACGGGCGTGAGTGCTTCCAGGCCGGCCCACTCCAAGTATCTGCGGCAGGCCTCGCACGGCATCGCCACGCTGCAAACATGGTATGTGCCGGCCACCGGACTTTACAGCACTACGAGCTGGTGGAATGCAGCCAACGCTGTCACCGTCCTGGCGAACTACTCCCGCGTTGCGAACACCACGCGCTACTACCCCACGTTCGCCAACACTCTCAAGCAGGCTTCCGCGAAATACCCGGGCTTCCTGAATCGCTATTACGACGATGAAGGCTGGTGGGCGCTGGCGTGGATTGATGTCTACGACCTGACGCACCAGGCCGAGTATCTCCAGACCGCACAATCGATCTTCAAGGATATGACCGGCGGCTGGGACCAAAGCTGCGGCGGCGGCATCTGGTGGAGCAAAGACCGCGCCTACAAGAATGCAATCGCGAATGAACTGTTCCTCTCGGTCGCGGCCGAGTTAGCCACGCGCAGCGACGCTGCCGAGCGCGCCGGTTACAAAAGCTGGGCGGAGCAGGAGTGGCACTGGTTTGCGCACTCCGGCATGATCAACGACCGCAGCCTGGTCAACGACGGGCTTGTAACGGCGACTTGCAAGAACAATGGGAAAACCACCTGGACTTACAACCAGGGCGTACTTCTCGCGGGCCTCGCCGAGCTGCATACGCTCACGGCAGATACCGCGCAGATCGATCAGGCTGGAACGATTGCGCAAGCGACGCTAGTCAACCTCACAGACCGCAATGGAGTGCTTCACGAGAGCTGCGAGCCGCACTGCGGCGGGGATGGGGTGCAGTTTAAAGGCATCTTCCTGCGCAACCTGATGGCTCTTGCGCAGAGCTCACCGGATCCGCGCTACGGGAGCTTTGCGGTGACAAATGCAGAGAGCATCTGGAAGCACTCTCGAGGCGCAGGCGATCGCTTCGGCGAGGTTTGGAGCGGACCATACTCAGCCGCGAACGCGGCGAGTCAGAGTTCGGCGCTGGATGCATTCGTGGCAGCTGC
>CAXUDF010000082.1:6637-14534 GCA_964249695.1 uncultured Acidobacteriaceae bacterium | reverse complement strand
ACTGCATCGTGGGGCTTGGCCGCATCTCGGTCGACCACTTTATGCCGGGGCTGCTGCAGTCGCAGCATGGCAAAGTAACGGGGCTGGTGAGCGGCACCCCCGACAAGGCGCAGAAGCTCGCCGCGCAGTACAACGTGCCCATGTCGTCGGTGTATAGCTACGAGCAGTACGACCGCATGCGCGACAACCCGGCCATTGACGCGGTGTACATCGGCCTGCCGAACAGCCAGCATGCCGAGTTCACCATTCGAGCGGCCAAGGCAGGCAAGCATGTCCTGTGCGAGAAGCCGATGGCGACCACGGTCGCCGATTCACAGGCAATGATCGCGGCCTGCGAGCAGGCGCGCAAAAAGCTCATGATTGCGTACCGCTGCCAGCTGGAGCCGGTCAACCTGAAAGCGATTGAGCTGATCCGTTCCGGAGCGATCGGCCAGGTGCAAGCGCTTGAAAGCGCAAACGGCTTCAACATTCAGCCGGGTGAGTGGCGATTGAACAAGAAGCTCGCCGGCGGCGGCCCGCTCATGGACGTCGGCATCTACTCGCTGAACGCGAGCCGCTACCTGACGGGCGAAGAGCCGCAGGTGCTCGCGGCCTACAGCTCGGTGATCGACCGGGACGGCCGCTTTAACGAGGTGGAAGAAAACGTGGGCTGGACGATGCGCTTTCCTTCAGGCATTGTGGCCAGCTGCGCCACCAGCTACGGCGCAAGCATGGACGGCTTCGTGCGCGTGCACGGCTCCAAGGGCATGCTGGAGCTGTCGCCCGCGTTCGGCTACGAGGGCATCCACATGACCGGGATGACCGCCGGCAAGCAGCCTGTCGACGTACCAGAACTCATCAAGGACCCGCAGCAGTTCACCATCCAGGCAGACTACTTTGCCGACTGCATCCGCAACAACAAGCCGGTAAAGATGAGCGGCGAAGAAGGGCTGCGCGACATGGAGCTGATGATGCAGATCTATCGCAGCGCCGGGGTCAAGACAGCTTAAGGGGCAGACGAGATGCAACCCTGCATAGGGCTAGTCGGAGGCCTGGCCGTCGGCGCCAGCTGCCGCTACTACAAGCGCCTGTCCGAGGTCTTCCGGCGCGAAGGGCGGGTGCTGGACCTTGTGCTGGTCCACGCAGACCTCGCCACCGTAGACAGCTACATGACGGGGAAGCGCCCGGAAGCACTTGCCCAGTATCTAGGCAGCCTGGTGGCGAGGCTTGAAGCAGCAGGGGCGACCTTTGCGGCCGTCCCTTCGGTTGCGACACACTATGGGTTCGCCGGGCTTGTGGCGCGGTCTTCGCTGCCTCTGGTCAGCATCCTTGAAGCCATACGTGCCGAGGTCGAAAGCCGACAGCTGCGTCGGGTGGCTCTTTTCGGATCAGGCTTTGCCATGGATAGCGATATGTACGGAGCTCTCCACGATTCCGTGGAGGTAGTACGGCTACCGGCGAGTGAAGCCGCAACGGTCAACGCGATTTACATGGAGCTGGCCCATCGCGGTGTTTCCTCGGCGGAGAACGAGCGCACCATCACGGAGCTTGCCGAACGGGTGCTCGCCCGCGAACAGCTGGACGCGATCATCCTGGCCGGCACCGACTTTTCCGTCATGTTTGATGACCATCGTCCGAGCTTTCCCTACCTGGACGCGACCGACATCCATGTGGAGGCGCTCGCGCGCCGCTTCTTTGCCGACTCTGCGCAGTAAGCGCTACAGCGGCGCTAGTGCGAGTAGTTCTGCGCGTACAGGTCGTGGGCCAGGCCTGCCGTTCGCGCTCGTGCCCGGAGCGCAAACGCCTGCTGCTCGGTCATGCCGGCGCCCAGCGTCACCAGGAAAGGCCGCTCGCCGGTGCGGCTCCACACCTGCGCGTCAAACCCCGGGTATCGCTGGTTGACCGCGGCCGCTTTTGCCGCGGCCTCGCTGCGATGGTTGTAGGTGTACACAATCACGCGCCATACTTTCTCGCCCGCAAGCGGAGAAGTTGCCCGTGGGAGTGGAGCGGCGGGCGCGGTGACAGGCGTGTGCCGGGCGGCGTGTGGAGCCGCCGGTGCAGCCGTGATGGAAGGTGTAACGGCCGGCGCAAGCGTGCTTGGCGATACAGCCGGTATTGCTATAGCTTGCTGCGCAGCCGGCTTGGCAGGGCTGTGATGGAACAGCAGAAAGAGCAGCAGAAGCAGCACCGCTGCTCCGACGGCGAGCAGAATGCCGCGATTGCCCGCGAGGGTACCCGCACGTGGGCGCTCGTCTTCATCTGCCAGCGCTGCCGGGCCGGCTGCGGACGCGCGGCTGCTCAGGGGCTGCGCCGGCTCCCCGAAAGATGACGCCTGGACTGGTTCAGGAACGCGCACCGATGGCGGCGCCGGAGCAGCGGGTGTTTCCCCCCGCTCCAGGGGGGAAGCCGCCTCCAGCGACTCCACCGGCGAGGCAGCGGCCGCGGCCGCCGGCATCACCGGCGCGGCAGGGGTCCGTGCACGCCCGTAGCGGTCCAGCTCCGCCCGTATCTCCGGGACGCCCCATGCCCCGCGCGCCGTATTGCGCACGATGGTCGCGAACGGCTCGGGCAGCGCCAGGGCGTCAGAAGCGTCCTGCAGACGGTTCTGCGTCAACGAGCGGCACAGCACGTCGGCCAGCCCAAAGGCGTCGGTCTGCGGGGTGACCGCACCTTCGAGTGCCGCGTCTTCGGGCGCAGGCGCTGGGCGCGCGCAGTCAGAACGCAGCTTGATGCGGTCGCCCGCCGCGAGCACACTTTCCGGCTCCACCAGCCCGTGGACCAGGCCCTGCGCATGCAGCGCCAGGAGGCCGCCGGCAACGCTGTTCGCCACTTCCATAGTCTCGTCGGGGGCAAGGCGGCGCTGCGCAAGGATGTCGGCAAGCGACTCCTGCGTCGGCTCAAGCACGGCATAGCTCAACGGCGTTCCGTCGAGCACCGCGTCCCCATAGCCCTGGATGCCGACCAGATACTGGTCGCCCGCGGTCTGGATGGCGCGGAATCGCGCGTGGAGCACGGCCTGATCATTGAGCGCTTCGGTCAGCCGCAGTACGGCGGGCTTGCCGTCGCTCTGGGTCGTGCTGAACAGCGCGCTTCGGCCTTCTGTGCGCAGCAAACGCCCGAGCTGCCAGCGCCCGGCCAGTGTCGTACCTTCGTAGTCGTTCCAAAGATGCATCAGTCGAGTCAGATCCTGTCCGTGGAGTGCAAGGGCAGCGCCGTGGGCGCGGGGAGAAATGCTACAGGGCCGGCAATGTGCCTGGGGCGGCCCGCGATCCGGGCTTCGTCCTCTGCATGATTGTAACGGCTCACACCGGCCTTCAGACAGCTCGCCCATCCCAGTGCCGAATGGGTACCGGAGTAAGCAATGGAGCGCTCCGGTCGCGCCGCAAACAGGGAGCCGCGCTACCCTGAGGCGAGGGCTCGCTGTGAAGCTGATGATCGTGGAAAGCCCGAACAAGATCCGCAAGATTCGGGAGATCCTCGGCGCGGGCTGGGATGTCGCGGCCAGTGTGGGCCACATTCGCGACCTGCCCGTGAAGGACCTCGGGATCGAGATGCCCGGCTACCGGCCGCAGTACGAGCTGAGCGGCCGCGGTGCGGACGTGGTTAAAGGGCTGCGCGCGCGCGCCGCCAAGGCTGAGGCCGTGTATCTGGCGACCGACCCTGACCGGGAAGGCGAGGCGATTGCCTGGCACGTGGCTGAAGCGCTGAAGCTCAAGAAACCGCACCGGGTCTCCTTCGACGCCATCACGCCGGAGGTGATTCGGCGCGCCGTCGCAGCGCCGCGGCTGATCGACACACACCTGGTGCACGCGCAGGAGGCGCGCCGCGTGCTGGACCGCCTGGTCGGCTACCAGGTGTCGCCTGTGCTGTCACGGCAGGCGGCCCGGCGCGGCCTGAGCGCGGGGCGTGTGCAAAGCCCGGCGGTGCGGCTGGTGGTCGAGCGGGAGCGGGAGATCGAGGCGTTTCGCGAGGTGCGGCACTTTGGCGCGGAGCTGAGCTTTGACGGCGGCAGCTGGCGCGCGCAGTGGGAGACCGCGCCGTTCCTCAAGTCCTTGCCTGACAACGCAAAGTACGTGATGGACGAGGCGCTGGCCGTGCGCGCGGCTGCCTGCCGCGCCTGCACGGTGATTGCTTCAGGCAACAAGCTGGTAAAGCAGCCGCCCCCGCCGCCCTTTACTACCAGCACGATGCTGCAGGCCGCCAGCGTACAGCTGCGCTGGAAGCCTGACGTGACCGCGCAGGTAGCGCAGCGGCTGTTTGAAGCCGGGCTGATCACCTACCATCGCACCGACTCGCAAAACTTCAGCGCGGAAGCGCTCAAAGAGGTGCGCGGCTACGCGGGCGGGCGCGGGCTGCCGCTGCCGGAGCGGGCGCGCTCCTGGCGCGCCCGGGGCAACGCGCAGGAAGCGCACGAGGCGATTCGGCCAACCCACTTTGCGGCCACGGAGGCGGGCGACGACCCCGCGCAGGCGCAGCTGTACCGGCTCATCTGGCTGCGCGCCGTGGCCTCGCAGCTGGCCGACGCCGAGTGGAGCGTCAACACGACCCGGCTCTCGGCCAAAAACGGCGAGGAAACCTTCACCTTTAAGGCCGAGGGCCGGGTGCTGGCCGCGCCGGGCTGGAAAACGCTGACCGCGAAGGACGATGCGGAAGAAGACGACGAGCGCGGAGAAACAGGCGGCAAAGTACCGGTGCTGCCCGTGGGCGCAGCCGTGCGCGCCGACAGCGGCCGCGTGCTGCACAAAAAGACCGAGCCGCCGCTTCGCTATACGCAGGCCACTTTGATCAAGAAGCTCGAAAGCATCGGCATTGGCCGGCCTTCGACCTACTCGGCCATTCTGAAGAACGTGCAAACGCGCGGCTATCTCGAAGACTCCGCAAAATATCTGCGCCCGACCGAGCTCGGCTACGTGGTGGTGGATGCCTTGCTGACGCGGTTTTCTTTCGTGGAGTACGAGTTCACCCGCGCGCTCGAGCAGGAGCTGGACGATATCGCCGAAGGCAAGCGAGAGTATTTGGCCGTGGTGAGCGCGGCCGACGAGCGCCTGCAGCGCGAGCTTGCCGCGCTGGGCGGCGTGCCGCGCTTTCCGGCCGCAACAGGTGCCTTCCGCGCTTCGGACCGCTGGGCAACGGCCCGCCCAACGGCAGGATCTGCTTCTACAGACACTCCGGCTCCAGCCGATCGACCAGCAGGACGAGCGCGCACCCGTGTCGGCGCCGTGGCCACGGAACCTGTCGATGAGTCGGGGATTCGCAGAGGTGCGAAATCAGGCGCCGCGAAAAAGCGTGTCCCGGCCGCGCGTGCCGCAGCGAAGAAAGCAGCCCCGAAAACGACTGCCCGAACGACGAGAGCTTCCGGTAAGAAAAAAGCGGCGGAGGCCGCAGCGCCGCCCTGCCCCGCCTGCAAGGCAGGCTTCGTGCGGCTGCCGCGCGAAGACGCCAAGGCGTTCGGCTGCTCGGCCTACGCGGACACAGGCTGCCGCTTCACCATCTGGCGCACGGTCGCCGGACGCACCATGCGCGAGGAAGATGTGGCCGCGCTATGCCGTGACGGCCGCACAGAAAAGCTGAGCGGCTTTACATCAAAAGCCGGCCGCCCGTTCGAGGCCGCGCTCGTGCTGACCGGCGAGGGAAAGGTGGAGTTCTCGTTTACGCCACGGAGCTAGCGCCCGGCTTGAAGTTTATGCCCGACCCGCCATTCCGAACCCCCGCTATCCCGCCCCCCGGAAGCGTCATCCTGAACGAAGTGAAGGACCTGCTGTTTGCTCGCACCGCGAGAAAGCAGGTCCTTCGCCTGCGGCTCAGGATGACGCCTGGGTTGGCTCAAACTACAACGCCGGCAAAGGGCTCTTGCTCGGCGCCATGATGTCGTCAAACCGCGCCGGCGTTCCTTCCACACGCTCCAGGTGCGGGTAGCGCAAGCCTCCCCGGTAGTCGATCGGCACGGTCTTGAACTGGTCGCCACGCGACAGCACAAGCACGATCGGCTCCGTGCTCTTCTCCGCCGCGACAATCGCCTTCTTCAACACCTCCGGCGAGTAGGCCGTCCCGTTTACGGAGACAAGCTGCATGTCAGGCGTGATGCCGGCCTTCCATGCGGGGCTGTTCCACTGCACGCTGCCAATGGAGCCGCCCGGGCCGGACTCGCCGCGCGCCGAACCGACCGTAAACCCGAGCGAGTACGCAAAGCTCGCGGCGTGGTTCGCTGCCAAGGCCTTGTCATACCAGGCAATCGGCTTGTCGGAATACACCAGCTTGTAGCCGCCGCGCGTAAAGCCGTCCTCGGGCACAGCCGGGTGCAGATCAAACACGCGCGTTCTCAAAAAGCCGTCCCAGTCAAACGGAGCGACCGTGTTGAGCGCCTTCACCACGTCCTCAAAGTGGTAGGTGAGCGTGATGTAGCTGCCGTTGTACGGACCGAAAAACAGCTTTGCAAAATCATCCAGCGATTTCTGCCCGTTGGTCAGCTCGCGAATCTTGGTGTCCGCATCGAGCCAGATCAACTCGCCCTCGGTGTAGTAGTCCTCGGGCCGCTGCCAGCTGACCCAGGTTACGGGGCTGCGCTGCGAAACCGTGGGCTGGTTCGTCGTATCGACCAGCGGCCGCCACTCGCGCCCCGGGCTCGCCTCAAAGCCGGCGGCCACCAGCGCGAACACGTCGCGCGTTTCTTCCGGCGTCCGCATGCCTGCGCGCGCCGTCAGGATGTTGCCCCAGTACTGCGTCATGCCCTCGTACACCCACAGCAGGTCGTCGCGCATGGGCACGTTGAAGTTCGGCGTCCACAGGTCAGCCGGCCGCCGGAACTTGCCGTCCCAGGAGTGCGTGTACTCATGGCCCAGCAGGTCGCGCCCGCCGGTGCCCCCGGCCCAGTCCGTAAAGTAGTCAGGCGCATGGCCGTCCTCGCTCGACTGGTGGTGCTCCAGGCCCACGCCGCCGACCTTGTCGCTCAGCAGCAGTAGAAAGTCGTAATGGTCATAGTGGTGCGAGCCGTACAACTTGTCTGCTTCGGCGGCAAGCTGCTTGTGCTCCTTCAGCACGTCGTCCGCAATGACAAGGTTCTCCGGCGCATCCGCAAAAATGTCGAGGTACACCTTGTCGGTCGGCGTCGGCGACAGATCCACGCGCTTGTAGTTGAGGCCCGCGTAGAGCGGCGAGTCCACAAGCGTGTTCAGCGGCGTCGTCTTGAAGGTCACCGTCGGGCCGCTCACCGACGCGGTCTCAAGCGCGGTCGCGTACTTCCAGCCGTCAGGCAGCTTCAGCGTTGTGTCGAATGGAATCTGCCGCGAAAAGTAGCCAGCCGGGTACATCAGGCAGTCGTTCCAGGCCAGGTCCGCAATCTCGTTTGAAATCTGGATGCGCCCTTCAGTACGCTTCACCGGGGAGAGGTATTGAAAGTCGACTCCGACGCTTTTTGCGCCCGCGCCGAGCGGTACATGGAACGCATACACGTTGATGCGGTCGCGCACCCACTGCACACGCTGCCCGTCCACGGTAGTCACGATACCGCCAAGCTTCGAGATCGGCCCGCTCGGCGAGTGGTTGCCGGGGATCCACTGCGGGTACAGCAGCACCATTTCTTTTGCGCCTGCCTTGCCTGCGGGAGGGACCGGAAAGTCCTCGTGAATGCTGACGATCCGCCGCGCATTGTCAGTGAGATCGACCGAAAGCTTGACCGGCCCCGGGTAGGGCTTGTCGACCGGATCGGCAATGGCGGGCACCATCGGGTCCGGCTCAGGCAGCGGCTGCGGCCTGGTTTGCGCGAGGAGCGGTGCGGTGAAGACGGTAACGGCAGCGAGGAAAAGAGGCAGGCGGGCAAGCGTGTTCTGCATATGTCAGAGCAGTGTATACGCGGTTGTGTTTCCGCCCTGCAGTGAAAGTGCCTCCAGTCAATCGAAGGAGGCGCTGCTGACGCGTCTAC
>CAXUDF010000082.1:0-6537 GCA_964249695.1 uncultured Acidobacteriaceae bacterium | reverse complement strand
GCGCGCGAGTGACGGCTTCGGTTCCTTTGGCGCCAGCGATCTTGCCTGCTTCCACGTAGGAATGGAAGCCGCCTGGACCCGGAAGGCAAGCCTGAAACCTTCAGACCTGCCCCCGAGGATTGCGGCCTTCTGCCTGAAGGCTGGCTAGAAAGACAAGGCTGGCTCAGCTTGCTGGGCAAGCTGCAAAGCCTGCTGCGGGAACCATGCGCCCGCATTGGGGTTCGTCACGCCCCAAAGCGGGTCAAAGGTAGCCTGAGCAGCCGCGGTTGTGGGCCAGCCGGGCAGCGTGTAAGCCGAGTAGTCCCAGGCGCGTGCGCCGCCCTGGGAGTCGCACATGCCGTCAGACTGCCCGGGAGTTTTGATCCAGAGGACTGCATCGAGCAAAGGGTAGCCGGTGTTCGCAGTGGAGCGATAGCCAAGGCCGCGGCCCGGCGGGTTGCAGTAGCTTCCGTTCGCAAGAGTCGTGATTACGGAGGCAGGCTGGTTGTACGGGGCGCCTGCGTACACACTCGCGTTCAGCGGCCCTTGTCCGTTACGGCTCGTGTCGATGACAAAGTGCGTGGTTGGCACGGCGGTGCCCAGGTTCGCGGCAAACCACTGGTCGGTGTACTTCCAGGTGGAGATGTCGTTCGGGTTCACAGGGCCGTCGGGCGAGTAATACTGGCTGGCGCAGTAGTCGTAGTGGCCGAGCCGGTAGCCGCCGTCGGCGGGATTGCTGCCGTAGGCGACGCACTCCGAGACCCAGGTGTCGAACTTGGCCTCATAGGTATTTGGGCGATAGTTGGACACGTTGGAAACGAAGCCCTGGGCCTTGGGCAATCCCGCCGTGACGAGCCGGCTCGAGATCGTGCCAACCGCCTGAAAGGCGCTGTTGCCGGCATCAAGGTAGACCAGCGCGTTCGGCGCATTGGCTTCCAGGCTTTGGACGGCGTAGTTGATCTGGGTGTATCGGTCTGCGGTGAGCTGGGTGGAGTTGACGCTCGGCGGGTAGCCGCAGTCGCTGGGCAGGAGAGCGAGGCCGTCGGGTTCCACGATAAAGACGGCTTTGCTGTTGCCGAGCTGCCTGGCGATCGCATCAATCCAGGTCTGGTAGGCGGCAGTGCTTTCGGCGCCGCCGGCGGAGTAGCCGCCGCAGTCGCGGCCTGGGATGTTGTAAAGCACCATGACGGGCACAGTCTGCTGGCCTGCGGCTCCCTGGAGGACGCTCTGGACCCTAGCGCTCACGTCGGAAGGTGTGCCGCCGTAAAGCCACACGGCCTGCGGGGACAGTTCCATGGCAGCGACCAGGAGGGCGTTTTGCACCTGGCCCTGCAGCAGCAGGTCGATGACCTGCGGTTCGGCACCATCAGCAGCTGGAGGGACAAAGAAGCGGGTGTTCGCCGGGAGGGTTCTGGCCTGGGCATGTGCCTGCGTGTCCGAAGCGGCAAGCAGAAGGGCAAGACCTGCAAAGCAGGCTCCGAGGGTGCGACGGGGCAAAGAGGTGCGCAAGGTCGTTCTCCTGGTGACAGGTGTTGGCGGCTCATCTGGCAGGTCTGCGCCCATAGTCTGAAACTTCCGGGCTTGTGGGCCGGGCAGACAAGGACTGGTCTTGAGGCCGGCCTGTAACCGCCGCGGTTATAGGCCCGCGTGGACTGAAGTGTCAATGACAAGCTGCGCGCGGCAGCCTGTCAGAGAACGGCGGCGGTAAAGATCCGCTTTCCCTCACCCCTGGAGAAAACACCCTGGAGAAAGCAGATCCTCCGCGTTCTGCCGGGCAGGTTCCTGGTCAGGACCGCCAGGTCCCTGCGCTACTGGCCCCCGCTCAGCGTCGTCTCCTGCTTCAGCTCGAGCGATTGCGACGAGCCGCCGACCGCGAAGGTATACGCGCCGGGAAGCACCTTCATCTGGCCGGAAGCGTCATCGTAGACCGAGAGATACAGCGGGTCCACGTCGACCGTCAGCTCGCGGCTTTCGCCCGGCTGCAGCATCACCTTGTCGAAGCCGACCAGGCGCTTCGGCGGCTCGTCCGCAGCTGCGGGCAGCATCGCGTAGACCTCCGCGACCTCAGAGCCGGCGCGCTTGCCCGTGTTGCGCACGGTAAAGCGCACAGACGGCTTCTCGCCCGGCGTCACGCTCAGGCCGGAGTAGTTAAAGCTCGTATACGAGAGCCCGAAGCCAAACGGAAACAGCACCGGCTTTTTCTCAGCGTCGTACCACTTGTAGCCGACCTTGAGCCCTTCGTCGTAGTTCACCATGTAGCCCGCGCGTGTGTTGCTGCTGTCGCCCACCGCGCCTGAGCCGGCGCCCTTTTCTTCTGGAGGCAGCGGCGCGATGGCCGTCCGGGGCAGGTCTGCATCGCTCATCGGGAAGGTCATGGCGAGCTTGCCCGAAGGATCGACCTCGCCGGTCAGCACATTGGCCAGCGCTGTCGCACCGCGCGAACCCGAGTACCAGGCCTCCACGATACCCTCCACCTTGCCCGCCCACGGCATCAGCGCCGCCGTGCCGGTTTCGAGCACCACGATAGTGTGCGGGTTGGCCGCGGCAACCGCCTCGACCAGCGCGTCCTGGTTGTCAGGCAGCGCGAGCGTCGGCAGGTCCATGCCTTCGCTCGTCCATTGCTGCACAAACACGATCGCGACCTCAGACTGCTTGGCAAGCGAGGCCGCGGCGGCCGTGTCTTCGCCGGAATTGAAGGTGATCTTCGCCGCGGGCAGTGCCTTCTCCAGCTCGTGCATTGGCGAGGTCGGGAACCAGATGTGCTCCTGCCAGTGCGTCGCCCCCTCGCCCGGCGGCGAGATCGCATTGCCGCCCGGCGGGTCTACCTGCGCAGAGCCGCCGCCGGACAACATCGCGATGTCCGCGTGCGCACCGATGATCGCGATCGACTTCGCCTTTTTCGCCTCCAGCGGCAGGATGCTGCGCTCGTTTTTCAAGAGCACAATCGAGCCCTCTTCCACCTGCTGCGCGACATCCAGGTCATGGTCTACGTCCACGACCGCCTTCTCGACCGGGTAGTCGACAACCCCGTCCGCGAAATACGAGCGCAGCAGCCGGTGTGCGTGGTCGTCGATCTCAGCCTCGGACACCTGCTTCGCCAGCACGGCCTGCTTCAGCTTGGGGCCGAAGAACTCGTCCACCGGCTCTTCATTGTCGAGCCCCGCATGCGAGGCCTTGACGGTTGAGTGCGTGCCGCCCCAGTCCGACAGAACAAAGCCGGGAAACTTGAGCTCGGTCTTGAGGAACTGGTGCAGCAGGTAGTCGTTTTCGCAGGCGTAGTCGCCGTTCACGCGGTTGTACGAGCACATGACCGCGCCGGGCTGCGCGTCGCGGATGCCGATCTGGAACGCCAGCAGGTCTGATTCGCGCATGGCCCGCTTCGAGATCACGGCGTTGACGATATTGCGCCCGGTCTCCTGGTCGTTGATGGCGTAGTGCTTGATGTCGGAAATGACGTGCTCGTTCTTTTCAGCTGTCATCAGCTGGCCCACCAGCGTGCCGGCCAGCACGGGGTCTTCGCCCAGGTACTCGAAGGTGCGCCCGTTGCGCGGCTCGCGGGTCAGGTTCACGCCGCCGCCCAGGGTCATGTTGAAGCCCTGCGCGCGCAGCTCGCGGCCAATCAGTGCGCCGTACTCCGACGCAGCGTGGCGGTCCCAGCTGGAGGCCGCACCCAGGTTGCTTGGCAGTGCCACTGAGAAGCGGCCGTTGCGGCCGGACGCCCGCACGCCGTACGCAGCGTCTGACATGTCAATGCCCGGGATACCCAGGCGCGCGATCGGCGCGATGTAGCCTGCGCCGCCATTCGACTGTGCGGTCAGCGGCATCTGCCACTGCCCTTCATACGCCATGCCGTTGCCGTGCAGCAGGCTGAGCTTTTCATCGAGCGTCATCTGCTTCAGCACCATGTCGGCACGCTCGTCCGGCGACAGGCTCTTGTTCATCCACGGCAGCGCCGCAATGCGCGCGCGGGCCTGAGCCGGGGATTCATCGGACTGCTTGTGCATCGCCGCGGTACGCTGCGCGTGTGCGCTGCACGCGCCTGTGGCCGCAGTCAGGGCGGCGGTCAGGGCAGCGGCCAGCGCCCAGGTGCTGAAAAGTCGGATCCTGTTTCTCATTGTTTGCCTCTCAAGGGTGACCGCACAGTGTGACGCCCAAGTCTATGCAATCCACAGCAGGTTGCGCCAACCTGCCCGTCCTATTTGGAGACACCCGCTATCGCTCCCGCTGTACTATCGAGGGCAAATACGAGGTGACCCATGAGTGAAACCATGCAGGCCCTGCCTTCCTTTGCCCTGACCGGGCAGGTGGCCCTGGTTACGGGCGCCGCCCGCGGACTGGGCCGCGCCATTGCCCTCGCGCTTGCCGAGGCCGGGGCCGACGTCGCGATCGGACTGCGCGACCTGGCGCAGGACTCCGGACTTGGCGACGCCATCACCGCGCGCGGCCGCCGTGTACTGCCGCTCGCCATGGAGATGAGCGATACCGGGCAGGTGCGGCGTGCCGTGGAGCAGGCTGCTGCGCACTTCGGGCGGCTCGATATCCTGGTGAACAACGCCGGCGTCGCTCCCACCAACCTGGCGGTCGACGTGCGCGAGGAGGACTTTGACCGTACCCTCGCGATCAACCTGAAGGGAACGTTTTTCGCGAGCCAGGCCGCGGGGCGCATCATGATTGCGCAGCGCAGCGGCGTGATCATCAACATGAGCTCGCAGGCGGGCTTCGCGGCCCTGCCTACGGAATCGGTCTACTGCATGACCAAGGCCGGCATCGCGCACCTGACCAAGTGCCTCGCTGTCGAGTGGGGGCAGTATGGCATTCGCGTCAACGCGGTGGCGCCGACTTTTATCCGCACGCCGGGTACCGAGCCGGCACTGAGCGATCCTGCCTTTTACGCCGAAACAGTGGCAAACATCGCCGGGCTGCACCGCATCGGCGAGCCGCCCGAGGTTGCCGGCGCGGTCGTCTTCCTGGCCTCGCCCGCTGCGTCGCTCATCACAGGTCACACGCTGTTGATCGACGGCGGCTGGACCGCACGGTAGCGGCCTTCGCTCGGGCTTCAGCGCTTCTGCATCTGCTCGCGAAGGATGCCGTTGATGCGGGTCTGCCAGCCCTCGCCGCCGGCTTTGAGCCACTCGAGAATATCGATATCGATGCGTAAAGAGATGGCTTCCTTACGGGGTTTAAAGATCTCGTGAAAGGGGCGCATTGCTTTGATCTGCTCGCGCGTGAGTTCAGGGATATCAAGTGTGTTGATCTCTGAGTCAGGCATCGCTTCCAGAGCGGCCAGTTCCGACTTTTGCTTTTTCGTAAGCGGTTTGCGGAGGTCGGCCTCAGTACGGACCACCATCTTCTTCGTAGTACGTTCGCTCATTGGGCGTCACCTTTCGGGCTGAGATGAGTCGGACCCGCGGCTCATCTTCGTCAAGGACCGAGTGCACAACAAGCAATAAAGAGAAATCGCCGACGGGCCTGATCGCATGCCATCGCTGCTCGCCGTCCACGACACAGTCTTCGGTGACGCGATGGTTGGGATCGCTGAAGACTTGCTTCGCCGTTTCGAAGCTCACTCGGTGCACATGCTGATTCTTGCGGTCTTTCTCAGGATCCCAGGTGAACCGCATGTACACACGAGAATGTGTATACATGCTTTGTGCAAGAGGCTCGCTGAGCGCTCCTGGATAGCTGCTTCATGTGGCGCTAGAAGCCCCTCGGCCGCTCCCCGGCGACCCCCGCCGCCGTCTCCAGCGCCATCCCGGCGTTCACCATCGTGCCCTCGTCAAACAGCTGACCGATCAAGGTCACCCCGTGCGGCACGCGGCGCGGCGGCGAGAACTTCGGCAGCGGATGCGCGGGATCGGGAGCCCAGTCGCTGCGCGCCTCAGACACTTCCACGAAGCCCATGCGCACGGTCAGCGAGGGGTGGCCGGTGAAGTTGGTAATCACGAGCGTTTCGTCCCGCAGCGAGGGCACCAGCAACAGGTCAACCTCACCAAAAACCCGCGCCATCTCCTCAGCTACGCGGCGGCGCATCCGGTCTGCCTGCACGTAGTCCACCGCGGACAGAAACCGCGCCTGCCGGAACGAGTTCGGCCACGCATCCGGCACCTGCATCCTGAGCTGGTCGATCCGGTGCGACAGCGTCAACTCTTCAAACGCCGCAGCTCCCTCGGCAAAGAGAATGAGCTGGAGCGAGTCATACGACCAGTCCGGCAGCGAGACCGGCGTGGGCCGCATCCCGAGCTTCGGCAGCATGGCAAACGCGGCCCGATCCACCTCGGTCGCCGGCGCTTCGTTCAGCCACTTAGGAAAGTAGCCAACCCGCAAGCCCTGCACACCCCGGCTCGCGTTGTAGGCAAGCGTGCTCGGCACGCTCGCGACATCGCCCGCGTCCGGCCCGCTGATCGCCTCGAGCACGAGCACCGTGTCTTCCACGCCGCGCGCCATCGGCCCCAGCTTGTCGAGCGACCAGCAAAGCGTCATCGCGCCCGTGCGCGCGACCCGTCCGTAGGTCGGCCGCAGCCCGTTCACGCCGCAGCGCATGCTGGGGCTCACGATCGA
>CAXUDF010000081.1:0-14678 GCA_964249695.1 uncultured Acidobacteriaceae bacterium | reverse complement strand
ACATCGAGAACTTCGTAGTGGAATCCAAAGCCAATCTGCGGCCGGTAATTCACCCGGGCATCGCCGTGCGCGATGTAATGCCGGCTGACGGCATTGCTCAGGCCGGCATCCACGCCCGCGGTGCTTCCTCGCTTCAGCGCCTGCTCGCCGGGGGGTGCGGCCGGAATAGTTGCCGCCTCGGCGCGCATCTGGTCGGGCGCGAGACCCGTCAGGTCCGCCAGGCGCTTGCGCAGAACTGCGGCCTGCGCTTCGAGGTCCATGCGCCGCAGGTCTGCCTGCGCCGCGGCAAGTTCCGCGCGGGTCGCAGCGATCTGGTTTTCCACGCCGGCCGCAAGCCTGTCCTGCTCAATCAGGTGCAGCTTCTCGGCATAGCCCTGCTGCTCATCAAGCGCCACCAGCTGCTCCGCGATCGTCGCCAGCTGCGCGTAGTCCAGCGAAGCATCCAGCGTCACCTGGTCCAGCGCGTCTTCAAGATTCAGAGTCGCCGTGTTGAGGCTCGCCCTGGCCGCGCGGATATAGTCGGGCTGCGAAAACGAAACAAGCAGCGACTGGATCTGCGCGTTGAAAACGCTGGGCACGCCGCCCAGAAAGCCATAGGAGTATCCGGCTGCCGAGCCCGCCGTCACCGAGGGCACGTAGGCGTCGCGCGCCTCCGCAAGCGAAGCCTGCGCCTTGGCTACATCGGCCTGCGCGATCCGCACGGCGCTGCTATTTCGCTTCGCGAGGTCCACGACCGAAAAGAGAGAAAGCTGTGCCTCTGCGGGTCGCGGCGCGGCAACGAGGAGCGCAAGTGTAAGCAAAGTCGCAGCAATCGCGCTGCGCGGCACAGGACCGTGTTTCAAATCGCAAAATCCTCTCGCGCTGCGGTCAGGGCTCCAAAGCTTTTTGCACCGCCGTGCCGGCGCTGTTCGCGATTCTACTCTGTCACCGCGCCTCGTCTTAGGCGCATAAGACTACGGCAGAACCTTGACGGCCGTACCGTTGACCAGCGGCTGCCCACCCACGGCGCCAAGCGCCACGACATCCCCGACCCTGACGCCGGAGAGAATCTGGATCTGCGTCAGGTTCAGCGTACCGACAGTTACCGCGGATCGTTTCAGGCTGCCGCGCACCACTTTGTAAACATACGTACCGCCCTGTTCCGAGTGGAGCGCCTCCCTCGGGATGTACAGCACGTCGGCCACGTCATTTGTGGTCACCAGCAGGTTGACATTGGTGTCTGGCAGCAGACCGTCATGGCTGCCATCGATCGAGCAGATCACCTCGCCGACATTGCGCGTGGTGTACGTCACCACAGTCGATGGCAAACGTGTGATGGTGCCGCGCCAGCTCTCGTCGGGCTTGGCGACCCAGGTGATGGTGACCGGCTGCCCCACCCGCAGCTTGCCGATATCCGGCTCGTCGAAGTACGCCAGCACCTCCAGATGATTCAGGTCTGCCATTTGCAGCAGGCGGTCGCCCTGCTGCGCGTACTCGGTCTGCATCGCCGCCACCGAGTAGACGGTGCCCGCAAAGGGAGCGCGCACCTGGCTTTGCTGGATCGCGGCCTCTGCCGCGTTGACCGCAGCGCGGGCTTGGGCAACTTCGGCTGCGGCCTGCGGCAGATTGACCGGGTTGCTGCGTGCGCTTTGCCGCTGCTGGAGCACCTGGAGGTTTGCTCGGTCGCCGGCGAGGCGGGTCTCCGCCTGCGTCACCTCACTCGGGCTGGCCGCGCCCTGCGCAGCAAGCTGCTGCAGCGTCCGGAGAGCCTGTTCGGCGGCTTGCTCCTCACTCTGCGCCTGGGCAAGCTGGCCGCTGAAGCTGTAGCGCTCTTCCGGCGCGCCGCCGGCCGCCAGCGCCTTCTGGTTTGCCTCGGCACCGTCTAAAGACGCACGAGCCTGCAGCAGGCGGCTTTCCGCATCGGTATCATCCATGGCCAGCAGCAGCTTGCCTGCGGGTACCTGGTCGCCCTCGTGCACGTAGAGCGAGCGCACAACACCGGGAAACGGCGCATGCGCCTCATAGTTGCTTGTCGGCTGCACTTTGCCGTTGGTCGTGACCGAGCTGCGAATGGAGCCGCGCGTTACCGACACGGCGCGGACCTGAAGTACAGTTCGGGTGGCGATGTGCGCCAGGTAGAACACCAAAGCGACGACCAGGACGGCTACGGTCCAGACGACAATGCTTCTTTTGCTATTCGGTCGTCCATTCGCCATGCGGGTGCTCCCGAGTATACCGGACGCTCTGCCGTGCTTCGCTCAGAGGCCGAAGAGTCCCGGAGATGTCTCGGATAGACTAGAGGCATGCCCACCGCGACCGCCCGCTACACCGATGCGCATGCAAAGGCCGGCCTGGACACGGTCTTCCCGGAGATCGAAACCTGGGAAAACCAGTTTGCCGGCTATGAAATCCTCATCGACGACCCGGAGTTTACCTCCGTGTGCCCGAAGACCGGGCTGCCCGACTTTGGCGTCATTCAGCTGCGCTATATGCCGCGGCACCGCTGCCTGGAGCTCAAGAGCTACAAGGAATATCTCTTCTGCTACCGCAACCTGGGCATCTTTCAGGAAAACATCGTGAACCAGGTGCTGGAGGATGTGGTGAAGGCCTGCGACCCGGTCTGGGCGCATGTGCACGGCGACTTTCGCCCGCGCGGGGGTATTTCGACCGTTGTGGACGCGCGCTGGCCTCGGCCGGACGTTCGCTAGCGAGCCTGGATGCTCCCTTCGGTACTCGCTTCCGCTTCGATACTTCGTTCGCTGGACGTGCACCGCGCGCTTTTGCTGGGCGCAACCGCAGTGGACTGGCTTATCGCCGGAGCCTGGGTGTACCGTGCGGCAGATCTTGCCTTAAATATTGATCGCGTGCCTAATTTACTCGCGAAGCCAGCAGCGGGGGATGCTGCCGCGTCGGTCGACGTCCTGCCGCTGCTGGCTGTGATCGTTCCGGCGTGTAATGAGGAAGCGGCCATTGGCGAAACGCTGCGCTCACTGCTGAGGCAGAAGGGCGTGGCACTGGAGATCATCGCGGTCAATGACCGCTCGCGCGATCGCACCGGCGCCATCATGGACGAGGTCGCTGCTGGGGCGGCCTCAAGTGCGTTGTCGGCCATATCCCTGCGGGTAGTGCACATCGCGGCGCTGCCGGGGGGCTGGATGGGCAAGCAGCACGCACTCGCTGCCGGGGTCGCTGCAACGACGGCCCCGTACCTGCTCTTTACTGACGGCGACATCTTCTTTCGAGAGGACGCCCTGCACCGCGCGATGCAGTTTGTCCGGAAAGAACAGGCCGACCACCTGGTCTTGCTGCCGACGCCGATCGTCAAGGGGCTTGGTGAGCACATGATGATCTCCGTCGTCCAGGTGTTTTCCGCCTGGGCGGTCCGGCTCTGGAAGATTGCAGATCCCGACAGCAAGGACAGGCTCGGCGTTGGTGCGTTCAACCTGGTACGGCGTGAGGCGTACGAGGCGATCGGCGGCTTTGCGGCGCTGCGGATGGAGGTGCTGGAGGATGTCAGACTCGGCGTTGAGATGAAGCGGCACCGCTTCCGGCAAAGGGTCGCGTTCGGACGGGATCTGGTCACGCTGCACTGGGCCGATGGCCTCGGCGGAGTCATTCAGAATGTGACCAAGAATTTCTTCGCGGCCACGCGCTTTGTCGTCTCCCGCATGCTCGCCGGCTGCTGTGGATTGGGCATGCTGGGCATCTATCCCGCGCTCTGCTTCCTCGGCTCTCGACCGATGCAGCTCGCCAGCGGCGTCTGGCTGCTCGCGCTGCTTGCCATGTACGGAGTGCTGCGGCGGCAGGGTGGATCATCGCCGGTGTACGCGCTGCTTTTCCCGGTCGCTACGGTGTTCCTGATGTACGCCATGCTCCGTTCGATGACGATTACACTGGCTCGCGGAGCGGTCCAGTGGCGTGGCACCTCCTACCCGCTGGCCGAGCTGCGCCGAGAGGCTGGTCCGCTTTACTGAGGACTTTCGGTCAGGGCGTAGGTGCGCTTGTGGCCCGGACTGTGGATGTACTCCCTTTGAACAGCGTCGCGCTGCGTTGCTTATGGCCGTTCATCGCTGGGTCTCGGAAGCCGAGGCCCGCGTTGCCGGCGCTAAAGCCCGTCAGAAGCTCCGGGTTGGGGCGGAACTTCTCCGGCCCGTCACGAAGCTGGCGCGCATGGCTGAGCAGCATGATCGATTGCCCGTGCAGCGTATGCACAACGCCGCGCAGGTGCACGTCTTGATCGCGCAGGGCGTCGAGAGCCCCTACCTCAGTGCGATCCTCGGGCATGCTGACGACTGCAAAATGGCACGCAGCTTCGGGCGTTTCCGGCGAGCAAAGGTCAAGGTAGCGCGTGCCGTCCGGGCTTTCTGACAGCGCATACACGTGCGCGCTCAGGCAGATCTCCTTGCCTGCATGATCGGCGGCTTCGCCAGGGGTATAGCAGGGCCTTGCAGCGAAGCACGCCGTAATTACGAGCAGGGGGCCCAGCAGGAAAGCAAGAATAAGCCGGCGCGGCGTCATGGCAGGGAACTCCAGGAGCAGAAAGTTCCCCTAGAGTAGCGGCTGGACCGAGCGCCGCCCAGAGTACCTGGGTCACATTGGAGCTGGGAACGCCGAGGAACAGCCCAAAACGGGACTGCGCCTCACCAAACGCGGCTCTAGTGCACCTCAACGAGCTGCTCGGCCTGCTCCGTCCGTGCACCGTAGTGGCTGCGCACATACTCGTCAAGAATCTTCTGGAAATCCTTCACGATCGTGTCGCCGCGCAGCGTGGTCACCAGCTTGCCGTCCACATACACGGGCGCTTTCGGCTCCTCAAATGTACCGGGCAGCGATATGCCGATGTTGGCGTGCTTCGACTCGCCCGGCCCGTTGACAATGCAGCCCATCACCGCGAGCTTCATCTCCTCGACGCCCGGATACTGCTCGCGCCAGGCCGGCATGGAGGCGCGCAGATAGTCCTGAATCTGCTCGGCAAGCGACTGGAAGAACGTGCTGGTGGTGCGCCCGCAACCAGGGCAGGCCGTAACCTGCGGTGTGAACGAGCGAATCGATAGCGACTGCAGAATCTGCTGTGCGCACTGCACTTCCTCGGTGCGGTCGCCGCCCGGCTTGGGCGTCAGCGAAACGCGGATCGTGTCGCCGATGCCGGCAAGCAGCAGCGGGGCGAGCCCGGCGGTCGAGGCGACGACGCCTTTCACGCCCATGCCTGCTTCGGTCAGCCCCAGGTGCAACGGGTAGTCGCACCGCGCGGCAAGCATGGTGTACACGTCGATGAGGTCGCGCACGCCTGAGACCTTCGCGCTCAGGATGATCTGGTCGTGGCGCAATCCGTATCGTTCCGCGGCCTCGGCGGAGGAAAGCGCCGACACCAGCATCGCCTCCATCATCACGTCGCGCGCGGGCAGCGGGTCCGCAAGCAGCGAGTTCCGATCCATCATCGCGGTCAGGAGCGCCTGGTCAAGCGAGCCCCAGTTCACGCCGATGCGCACCGGCTTCTGGTTTTCGACCGCGCACTCAATCATGGTGCGGAAGTTGTCGTCGTTCTTGCGGCCGATCGACACATTGCCGGGATTGATGCGGTATTTGGCCAGCGCCCGCGCGCACGCCGGGAACTTGCGCAGCAGCAGGTGGCCGTTGTAGTGGAAATCGCCCACAATCGGCGTATCCAGGCCCAGCTTGTCCAAACCCTCAACGATGTACGGGACAGCCTGCGCCGCATCCTCGTTGTTGACCGTGACGCGCACCAGCTCTGAGCCGGCCTCGGCAAGTGCGGCAATCTGCGCGATGCTGCCCGGGATGTCCGCAGTGTCCGTGTTGGTCATGGACTGCACGACTACGGGCGCGTCCGACCCAACGCGGACCTTGCCGACGCTGGCGGTGACGGTTTTTCTGCGGTGGATGTCGGGCATCGTGACCTCTCAAGCCAGTTTACAAGAGCGTTCCCGAGGGGTGCTCGCACAAGAGCTAGGGCAGCTTGGCCGCAAGCAAGCAGGGCGGCTACTGCTCCGGAGTCGGAGCCTTGCCGTTCTTGCCCGCTTCATCCTTATGGATCGCGAAGTAGGCTTCCTCCGCGGCGAGCATCTTCTGGGCCTCTTCGCTGTTAGAGCCGGCCGCGTCGACCGCCGTGGTCCGCACAAAGTCATAGGTACGGTTAGGCGGCGATGCCTTCAGAACCGGTGCCCACTTGCCACCGCTGTCGACAATCAGGCGCAGTGCCTTGCGGATATCGGCATGGTCGCCGTCATAGGTCTCCATATTGTCAGAAAGCTCGTCGACGAGCCGCGTGAACTCCTCGTAGCGCGCCCGCAGCTCGGAAGGGCGGTCATTTTCTGCGCTGTTCGGAGTCATTTCCTTGATGGCAGTCACGCGCTCGTTCACAAACTTCAAGTAAAGCTTTAAGCGTTCGACTGGGCGGTCCCCGAGCTCGCGCACCTGGTCGGCCTGCCCGTTCGACAAAGGATCCCGCTGCTTTTGCGCGGGCGCGCCAACTGCCAGCACAAGCAAGGCTGTGGTCGACAAGGCGCGCCCAGCGGTCCGGAGATGTCCACGCTTGCCGGTCATCTACAGGGACCGCGCCTTGCTGAGATCGACCGCGACCCGGCTGCCGGAGCGACTGCTTTCCCGCGCCAACTCCGTGAGGCGCGCCACGGACCATGCCGCACTGACATCGACGGCGAGCGGCTTGGTGCCCTGAATGGCACTGCAGACGTTCTCGTAGTATTTGCGGTAGTCGCCGGGCAGGGTAGGCACTGGTTCCGGCGCAGCGCCAGGCGCGGTAAACATCCCCCAGCTCCGCGATGACTCCGTGCCGAAACCCTCGTCCGCAAAGCGCGCGCCTTCCTTCAAGGCAGCCTCCTGCGGATCAAGGCCCCACTTCTCGTAGCTGCCCTTGGTTCCATGCAGCGTGAACCGTGCGCCCGGGCTGGCGGCCACCATGGTGGAACAAAGCCAAACGCGCAGCAAGCGAAGATGTTCCTGGTCCGAATCTTCATAGGTCAGCTGGATGTCAAACGTATCGTCGACCTTCGCCTCCGGGCGCAGGATGCGGACGTCGGCCCAGAGGGTGGTCGGCTCGCCGAATAAAGCGAGCGCCTGGTCAATGAGGTGCGGACCAAGGTCGTGCAGGATGCCGGCGCCGTTGCCCTCGGTCTCTCTCCAGGCACCTGGCTTCAGCTCAAGGCGGAAACGGTCAAAATGCGACGCGAAGGACACCGGATTGCCGACCCGCCCGCTGTGCAGCAGCCGCTCGACAGTCTGGAAATCGCCGTCCCACCGCCGGTTGTGGAACGCGGAAAGCAGCAAACCCTTGCTCCGTGCCAGGTGGGCGAGCGCCGCCGCGTCTTCGCTCGTAAGCGCGAGCGGCTTGTCGACAACTACGTGACGGCCGGCATGCAGGCACTGCTCAGCCAATGCGCGATGGGCGTCGTTCGGCGTGGCCACAACGCAAAGCTCAATGGAAGGGTCGGCCAGCATCTCCTCGACCGATGAGACGACGTTGGCCTGCGGGTACTTCACCGCGGCTGTTTTGCCCGAGCGCTCGACGATCGCGGCGACCTCAAGGCCCTCCGTTTCGCGGATCACCGCAGCATGGAAAATCTGCCCGGCGAGTCCGAAGCCGACCACACCCACTCGAATGGGATTGCTCATATACGGATTATTCTCGCACTTGCGAGGCTTTCCGGGGAGTGGGTGCTGCCCGTCGCGCAGGCGCAGGAAAGGGCGAGCCGCGGCCCGCCCTTTCTCGTATCCGCCATGACGGAGCTACTGCACGTTGCCCGCCTCGAGATGCGACTCGAGGAAATACAGCTGCTCTTCGGCCTCGATATCAAGAGCCTTGAAGAAGTCGGCGGTCGGCTCGTCGCCGATCTCGTCGATCTTGTCCGAAGCCTCACGAAGCGCCTGACAGTAGCAGCCTAGCGAGTTCGCGAGCGCGTTTACGTAGTCCATACCCGCTGTCAGGGTGACCTCGAACTCCGGGATCTGCGAGCCGTTTGCCGACTGGCGCACGGTTCCGTTGGCGACGCCGCCCAGCTGGGTCATCCGCTCGGCTATCTGGTCGATCTGCGGGAAGATTGCCTCGGCAACAGTATCAAACAGGAGGTGAAGCTGGTAGAAGTTGACGCCCTTCACGTTCCAGTGCGCGAACTTGGCCTGCGAGTACATGTCCAACGCCTCGGCAAGCCGCTCTTGCATGACCTCGACAACCTTGGTTTTTTGCTCGTCGCTCAGGGCGACGCGGTTTTGATACATTTTGCGGTTCATCTCGGTCGCCGGGCCCGGCGTACCCTTCGTTTCTCTGAGCTTCCTGGAAGGCATTTCCTTCAATCCGTTCGCCATCGCGTGTATTCTCCCGTTTTCGCGGCGTCGCAGTCCCCGGCGGTCTCTCTTCGGGGTTCGCGCGCCAACAGGGAATTGGATGCACCGTCCCGCTCTGCGGCAGCCAGGGTGTAGGGGGTGCGGTTTGGATGGGTGCAGATGGACGGGGGGAGCGCTACAATGGGCGCATGATAAGGCGGTCCTCAACGCGGCAGATTGGAAGTGCGGTGCTGGTGCTCGCCGGCATCTGGAGCCTCCCCCTGCATGGGCAGGACGACAAGCGCGGCCGCAAGTACAAGGATCCGCCGCCGGTTGCGCACATCGCCATCTCCGTCTCGCGCGCCTCGAACGGTAAGCCGGTCGAGAACGCCGCCGTCATCTTCCATACCTTCCACGACGGCAAAGACCAGGGCAACATGGAGCTGAAAACAAACGAGGACGGCAAAGCTGTCATCGACCTGATCCCCCTCGGGGATGAGGTGCAGGTGCAGGTGTTCAAGAGCGGCTTCCAGACCTACGGGGAGAGCTTTACCAACGACCAGGCGAGCCGCTCGCTCGACATAAAGGTCAAGCCGCCGTCGGGTCAGTACTCGATCTACCAGCGCGCCCCACTTGAAACGGATAAAGGCCAGTCCGTGACCCCGCAGCCTACACAGGGCGCGGCGAAGGCGCCGGCACCTCGCTGACGCAGGTATTTCGCTCCCGGCGGCAGTAAGCGCGTCCTAGCGAGGGTCAGACGGCGCGACGGCGGTAAGCAGCACCTGGTTTTCACACACATTAATCGCGTGCGACACCTGCATCGACACTGTAGACCCAGGTGCGGCCATTGCGATCCGGCTTACCGACTCGCAGCGTGGTCCGCTTGTCCATCCCAGCTCAAACGCGGCCTCCTCTTTTGCCGCCAGCAATACCTGCGGCGAAGGCGCATCCAGGTTCGCGTCAGCGTGTACCGTTGAGGGCGCGGTGAGCGAGGCCCGCATGGTATCGGCCGAGATCTTGCGGATGCGCACGCCGCCGATCACAGTGCCGTCGGCGCGCAGCAGGGTGATTGAGGGAAAGCCGCCGAGCCGGCAGGCCTGGCCGCCGTTGGCAAGCGAGAAGCGAACAGCATGGTGCATGCCGTTTACCTCCGCGCGCGACTCGAACACGGATAGCGCAGACGGGTCGCAGGGCGGGACGGCGTTGACATCCAGCAGCTGCGGGCGCTGCGCCAGACGAGGAGACGGAATCGAGAATGGTCCATTCGGGTTCGCGACATTGTGGGCTACGCGCACCATGTCGCCATCGCGCAAGCCGGGAGCGGTTGCTGCGGAAGATGGACGTGCACGAGCCTCGCCGCACCCGGATGCGAGCGCGCTAACTACTCCGATAATCAAGTAGCGCATAAGTCCGTGCCGGTACTGACTGGTGACCATACTTGACCCACTCGCTTACTAAGAAGATGACAAAACCGCGATTTCTGTTGCGTACCCGGCAACCTTTTTCTCGGAGATGTCGTCCGCAGCGTCACCCGAGCGTAGGCAGGGTACTATGCGAGAGTGTCGACCTCAGAAGATGTCCCGCAGCTGCAGACGGCCTTGCCTGCCCGCCGCCGCGCCTTGATCACCGGCGCCGGCAGGCGCATCGGTCGAGAGATCGCGCTCACGCTTGCACGGAGCGGCATCGACACTGTCATTTCTTATAAGCACTCCGCTGAGGAAGCGAGCGCGACGGTGAAGGATATAGAAGCACTCGGCGTGCGCGGCCTGGCTGTCCGCTGTGACCTCTATGACCCGGCGTCCATCGAAGCCGCGGTGCTGGCCGCCGCGTCCTGGGGCAGTTCCGGGGGCAGTTCCGGGGGCACTTCCGGGAGCGGTTTTGGGAGCGGCGCAGAAGCGCCCGCGCTCGACATCCTGGTCAACAACGCCGGGGCCTTTGAAACCGCTGTGTTGGAGGCACTCTCTCCGGAGCAGTGGGACGCCATGTTCTCCACCAACACCCGCGCGCCGCTGCTGGCTGCGCAGGCGGCTTTGCCGTTCCTACGCGCGTCGCCGGGTACCGGGCGCATCATCAACATCGGCTCGCTAGGCGGTTTGCATCCCTGGGCCACCCACGCGCACTACTGCGCGTCGAAGGCCGCCGTGCACATGCTGACGCAGACGATGGCCAAGGCGTGGGCACCGCAGGTCGCGGTGAACTGTGTGGCGCCGGGCATGATCGTGACCGGCGGCGAGGCAGGGGAAGGCTACCGGCACTTCGCCGCGAAAACGCCGATGGGACGCAACGGAAGCGCTGCAGACATCGCCGAGGTGGTGCTGTTTCTCGCGTCGGCGACGCCCTTTTTGACCGGCCAGATCATCGCGGTGGATGGCGGCCTGGGCCTGTAGAGTAGTTTTCCTAGACGTGGACACGGCCGGCGTATGTCAGTGTGGCTTTCCCGTAAAGAAAAGCCGCGTCCAGCGGCTTTCCGCGGTTCACAGCATCAGGAAAACTGCTCTAGCCTGCTACCCGAGCCGCAGCATGCGGCGGAAGAAGCCCACCTTGCGGCGGCCGTACGGCACCTGCTGCTCGTTCTCGAAGTGGGTGTACAGATCACTCGCTTCGGGCTGGTCGGGCAGCACGCGGCCCTCAAATACGGCGCGGGGATTGGTGATGCACAGCCGCTCGGCCGTGCTTTGGCCGTAGTTGTTCTTCAGAACCTCGAAAGCCTCGCTCATGACGGGTTTGCGGGAGTCAAGATTATGCGCGTCGGTCGCGATGAAGTTGACCCAGTTCTTCTTCATGTACTTTTCCGCGGTGGCCTGCGCGGTGCGGCCGAAGCGGCCGGTAAAGCTCGCTGCCGTCACCTGCACCAGCGCTCCGTCGCGGATCCACTCGGCCAGGCGCTCGGGATGGCGCTGGAGCACCACGTTGCGCTCCGGATGCGTGATGATGGGCTGCTGTTTCGAGACCGCAAGCTCGTAGAGGCTGTCGTTGGTCGACTCGGCAATTGCGGTTTCCGGGAACTCGATCAGCAGGTAGCGTCTGCCATTGATGGAGTAGCGGTCCGGGTGGTCAAGCGCGTCCTGAATATTGTCGTAGGACATGTGGAAGTCACAGCCAAGGCCGAGCGTGACCCTGCCGTTCACTCTCTGCCGAAGTTCTTCCAGAAGCGCCTCATTCTTCTGGCGGTCGTAGGGGTAGCGGTCGTTGGCGTGCGGGGTGCACACAATGTGCGTAATGCCGTCCCGTGCCGCCATCTCGACCATTTTGACCGACATATCGAGGTTGGGCGACCCGTCATCCAGTCCAGGCAGCAGATGATGGTGAATGTCGATCATGGGAACCCCCTAAATACGCGCTGTCTGTCTCTCGTCCACCGAGCCCGCCAAAGACTGAACCAGCGACTGAAAGATGCCGAGACCGTCCGCCGAGCCAAGCAGCGCCTCGCTTGACCGGTCCGGGTGCGGCATCATTCCTAGAACGTTGCGCCGCTCGTTCAGGATGCCTGCGATATTCGCAAGGGAGCCGTTCGGATTACTTTCCCGAGTCGGATTTCCTGCCGGATCACAATACCGGAAGAGGATGCGCTTGTCCGCCTCAAGGGTAGCAAGGGTCGGATCGTCGCAGAAGTAATTCCCTTCCATGTGTCCCACCGGGATACGAAGTACCTGTCCCTCGCGCAGCAGATGCGTAAACGGGGAGTCGGTCGACTCGACGCGGAGATGCACCTGCCTGCACACATATTTGAGCCCGGCGTTGCGCAGCAGCGCACCCGGCAGCAGGCCGCTCTCGCACAAAATCTGAAAGCCGTTGCAGATGCCCAGTACCGGCCCGCCGTCGTCAGCAAAGCGCCGCACCGCCTCCATCACGGGAGAAAACCTGGCAATGGCGCCGGTCCGCAGGTAGTCGCCGTAAGCGAAGCCGCCCGGAACCAGCACTGCATCCACCCCGTCGAGGGAGGGAGAGTCATGCCACAGCATGGAGACGGGCTGGCCTGCGACCGTGCGGAGCACGTGGGCCGTGTCATGGTCGCAGTTGGACCCGGGAAACACAACCACACCGAACCGGATGCCGGAGTTCATGGCCCTAGCCTAGCAGCTTCGTCCCGCTCGTCGACACCTTCCCGCCGTCCAACGTCTCGAAGCCCCGAGTGCACTGCGCAGGGTGACTTTGGTCTAATAACAGCCATGCCCGTCCAGCCATCACTGCCTGAGAAACCACACGAAAGCGGCGCGCCTGTCAGCGGCGTGGCCGGCACGGCTCACACCGTGGGGCGAGCTCTCGAAAACTGGTGGCGCGCCGCGGTCCTGGAGTCGTTGTGTGTAGGCGCCCTCTGGTGGATCGGGCTGTTTCTGCTCCACATCCCGCTCGCGCCGCTGTGGGCCTTGCTAGCCGCGTTTGCCGCGTTCATCCCGCATCTCGGCGGCGTGCTCAGCCTCATCGGTCCGGTCCTTGCCGTTGCGTTCTCCGGCCACGATTTCTCCAGGCTGGGCTTGGTTCTGGGGCTGTACGCCATGATTGTGATTGCCGACCAGCTCCTGATTCAGCCGCTGCTGCTCAGGAGAACGACGCGGGTGCCGGTCTGGCTGTCGATCCTTGCGCCGATCGCGCTTGGCATCATCATTCCGTTCTGGGGCGTGCTACTGGCGCCGCCGCTGCTCGCCATTGTGTATGCATTCCGCAAAACGCCGACCGCGCGCTGACCCGTCCTGTTAACTCAGGAGCAGCGGTTCGCATCTGCACTGGTATGGAATACAGAAAACTTGGCTACTCCGGATTGAAAGTTCCGGTTTTGTCTCTGGGCGTCGCGACCTTTGGCGGCGGCAACGACTTTTTCAAGAACTGGGGTGAAACGCAGGTCGATGAGGCGCGGCGCCTGATCGAGGTGTGCCTCGAAAACGGCGCCAATCTGCTCGACACTGCCGACGTTTACTCGCACGGCCTGGCAGAAGAGATCCTCGGAAAGGCGATGGAAGGCCGCCGGCACGAGCTCCTCGTCTCCACCAAGGCCACCTTCCCCATGGGCGACGGCCCGAACGATGTCGGTTCCTCGCGCCACCACCTGATGGAGCAGTGCCACGCCAGCCTGAAGCGGCTGCGCACCGATTACATCGACATCTACCACATGCATGCGTTCGACGCGCTGACCCCGGTCGAGGAGACCTTGTCGACACTGGACACGCTGGTGACGCAGGGCAAGATCCGCTACATCGCGGCGTCCAACTTCTCCGGATGGCACCTGATGAAGTCGCTCGCCGCCAGTGAAAAGCACAGCTGGGAGCGCTACGTTGCGCACCAGGTGTACTACTCGCTGGTAGGGCGCGACTACGAGTGGGAGCTGATGCCGCTGGGGCTGGACCAGCACGTCGGTGCGCTGGTGTGGAGCCCTCTGGGCTGGGGCCGCCTGACCGGCAAGATCCGCCGCGGACAGCCTGCGCCCAAGGACTCCCGGCTGGGGCAGGGCGGCGACAAAGGCGGCCCGACGGTCGACGACGAGTACTTGTACAGCGTCGTCGAGGTGCTTGATCAGATTGCCGAGGAAACCGGCAAAACCGTTCCCCAGATCGCCATCAACTGGCTCACCACGCGGCCGACGGTCAGCAGCATCGTGCTGGGCGCCCGCAATGAAGAGCAGCTGAAAGCGAATCTCGGCTCGATCGGCTGGTCGCTCTCCGAAGACCAGCTGGCACGGCTGAACCAGGTGAGTGAGCGGCCCAAGGCGTACCCCTACTGGCACCAGCACGGGTTTGAGCGGAATCCTTCGCCGGTGTAAGACCGCCTATGCGGCTGGCGGCCACTTCGTGGCGCGTTTACTTGGTGCTTCAACGTGAACGGTGCTGGTCCTCCCGCTGGTCGGGATCGGATGCCCGACCAGCGGGAGGGTCACATTGCCGGTGATACAGGCACCACGAGCACCCGCCACGAAGTGGCCGCAAGCCGCGTAGGCGGTTTATAGTTCTTGTTGCAGTAGTCCAGAAATGAGGTTCCTCGTATGTCCGGCCATTCAAAATGGGCGACGATCAAGCACAAAAAAGGCGCGCTCGACGCCAAGCGCGGCAAGGCATTCACGCGGTTGATCAAGGAAGTGACGATGGCCGCGCGCCAGGGTGGGGGAGATCCGGACGGCAACCCTCGTCTGCGTTCGGCGATCCTGGCGGCCAAGGCCGAAAATATGCCGGCTGACAATATCAAGCGGGCGATCCAGCGCGGTACGGGTGAGATTCCTGGCCTGACGTACGAGGAGATTTCGTTTGAGGGGTATGGGCCGGGCGGGGTGGCGTTGATCGTGGATTGCACGACGGACAATCGAAACCGCGCAGTATCGGAGATCCGGCACACCTTTACGAAGAATGGCGGCAACCTCGGCGAGCCGAACTCGGTCCGCTTTATGTTCGCGAAGAAGGGCCTGGTGGTTGTGGAGA
>CAXUDF010000080.1:6781-14835 GCA_964249695.1 uncultured Acidobacteriaceae bacterium | reverse complement strand
GGTCTCGTGTTTGTCGTGCTCGCTGTGCGGCGCCTCCGTGTCCACGGTTTCAAGCTCCGTGTTCATAAACAGGTCCACGTAGCGCTGGCGGTAGCGCAGCTCTACGTCTGAAAGCCCGTGATACTTCTCCGGCAGCGTGAGCATGGCCTTGGCGAGAAAGGTGAGCGTTTCCACGTGGACGCTTAGCTCGCCGGTGCGCGTGCGAAACAGGTAGCCGGTCACGCCGATGTGGTCGCCTGCATCGAGCAGCCGGTAGAGCGCGAACGCCTGCTCGCCGACCGCGTCTTTGCGGACGTAAATCTGCAGCCGCCGGCCCTCGGCCTGCAGGTGCGCAAAGCCGGCCTTGCCCTGCAAACGGATCGTCATCAGGCGGCCGGCAATCGACACCGGCACGCGCTCCCCATCGAGCTGCTCAGCAGACGCCTCCGCGTACTGCGCCCAGATCTCGGGAACGCCGTGCGTGACGCGATAGCTGTTGGGATACGCCTGCTGGCCGAGCGCGACAATCTGCTGCAGCTTGTCCTGCCGGAGCGCAAGGAGGCTGCGCTCGAACTCTGATTCACTCACTGGGAAGGTCCTTCAATCGTTGCGGAAGAGTCCTGCCCAGTATAGGACCCACCCGCGCCGGCAAGCGCGCGCGGCACTCGACTTGGTAGAGTGAGAACGAGCCATGAGCCCGCAGCCACGCCAATCCGGAAAGCCTGTGAACGGGGCGGTAGAAGCCGTGGTCAAGGCGGAAAAGCTGACGCAGATCGCCTTCATTCTGCCGGTTGCAGTCCTGGTCGGCTGGCTGCTCGGCGCGGGGCTGGATAAGCTGCTGCACCAGCACTGGATCTTTATCGCCGGCCTCGTGCTTGGGGCAGTGGCGGGCTTTGTGCAGCTGTTTCGCCTGATTGCGGAGCCCGGGCTGCTCGGTGCAACCGCGGTCGACCCCAAAGCGCCCAGGGGGCCCGGCTTTAGCCCGAAAGACGATGCAGACGAGACGCCCAGGCCGTGAGCATCGATAATCTGCCGGCCGAGCCGCTTGAGTTCTCTGACGCGCACCTAAAAGGCGCCATGTTTCGCGCGATGCGGCTGGTGGGCGTGCTCAGCCTGGCGCTGGCCGCGGTGCTGCTGGTGTTTTTCGGCTGGCAAACGGCGCTGCTGCTGCTGGTAGGCGCGGCGGTATCGCTTGCGAGCCTGTGGGAGTGGCAAAAGCTGCTCGCGCTCATCTCGGCAAAGCTCGTCAACCAGCAGACGGTCGGCGGCGGACGAACGATCCTGGGTTTCTTCTTAAGGCTGATTGTGGCAGCGGTGGTGCTTTATGCTAGCCTGAAGGGTCTCCATGGCTCAGTGTTCGCGCTGCTAGGCGGGCTGCTGCTCGCCGTGGTCGCGCTCACCATTGAAGCGTTTCGGCTGATTCGCTCCTAGCGAGTTCGCCGCGGGGAACGCTGCACCAAATCACGGCAACAGGCAAAGGACCGATGCTCTTTCTTCTCGACGCACTGCAGCGCACCCTCAACCGGCTTTTTGCTGCCCCCATTGATGCATTCCTGCATACGCTTGGCGTGCATCCGGCGCAGCCGCGGGCGCCCATCACCAATGCGCTGGCGCTCGAGCTGGTGGTGTTCACACTGCTGCTGTTGTTCTTTGTGCTGGTGCGCGCAAGCCTGCGCGTGGAAAAGCCGGGAACGCTGCAATTAGTAGCGGAAAGCGTGTACGAGTTTGTCGACGGGCAGGGCGAATCGATCATCGATCACGACCACGCGCGCCACATGCCCTTTGTCGGCACCATCTTCCTGTTTGTGCTGCTGTGCAACCTGATTGGCCTGCTGCCGGGCATCGACACGCCGACCTCCAGCCCGGTCGTGCCGCTGGGCCTGGCGCTGCTCACTTTTGTCTACTACAACGCAGTCGGCGTCGCGGCCAACGGCCCGGTCGGCTACTTCAAGCACTTCCTGGGGCCGGTTTGGTGGATGGCCCCGTTCATGCTGCCGCTTGAGATCATCTCGCATCTCGCGCGCATCCTGTCGCTCACCGTGCGTTTGTACGCAAACATGTTTGCGAGCGACCTGTTGACGCTGGTGTTTTTCTCGCTGGTCCCGATCGGCCTGCCGATCGTCTTCCTCGGGCTCCACGCCGCGGTTGCGGTGATTCAGGCATATGTCTTCATGCTGCTCGCCATGATCTATCTATCGCAGGCGTCGTCGCATGAGGAAGAGGCGCTTTAGCGAGCAAGCCAAAGTCCTGCCGGGGAGCAACGCTTCCGCCCCGGCGCTTGGGGAGGACGGGCAGCGTGAGGGCCGCGCCCAGAGCCGCGGTCAACCACCTACTGCCGGTCCGCACTCAACCAGGAAGCGACAAGGAGAACGACCGCAATGAAGCAGCTTCAATACTTGTTTATGACGCTTTCCGTCCTTCTGCTGGCATCGCCGGCATGGGCGCAGACCACCGGCGGCAATGGTGGGGCAGCCAGCTACGTGCCGCTTGGCGCAGGCATCGGCATGGGGCTTGCCTCGGCCGGCTGCGGTATCGGCCAGGGTCTCGCCGCCGCAAAGGCAGCGGAAGGCTTCGCCCGCAACCCGGGTGCGCGCGCCGGCATTCTGTTCTTCTACGTGCTCGGCCTCGCCTTCATCGAGTCGCTCGCCCTGTTTACGCTGGTTATCGTGTTCGCCAAGGTCAAGTAAGCTCGCCTTCATGGTAGAAGGGCCCTCACCGCGGTGAGGGCTCTTCTGTTTCCGCCGTCATCCAAGCACATACCAATGGCCACCCGACTCCTCTTCGACGGCATCACGAAGCGCTTCGGAGCGGCAACCGCGCTGCACCCCTTGCACCTTGGCGTAGAAGCGGGAGAAATCTTTGGCTTTCTGGGGCCGAACGGTGCCGGCAAGTCGACCGCGATCCATGTGGCGATGGGCCTGCTGCAGCCCAGCGGAGGCCGCGGCGAGCTGCTTGGCCAGCCGTTTGCCCGTGCGCGTGCGGCCCGGGCGCGCGTCGGCTACGTGCCGGACGCGCCTGTGTTCTTCCCCGGTCCGGCGCTTGATGCGGTGCTGCTGGCCGCGCAACTCAATGGGGACGCAAGCGGCGCGCTGCGCACGCACGCGCTCGAGCTGCTGCGCCGGCTCGATCTGCCGGCCGCGAAAGGCGATGCCCGCAAGTTCTCCCGCGGCATGCAGCAGCGGCTTGCCCTGGCGCAGGCGCTTGTCAGCCGGCCCGACCTGCTCATCCTGGACGAGCCGACCGCGGCGCTCGACCCACCCGGCGTAGCACTGGTACGCCAGGCGCTGGACGGGGCGAGAAACGAGGGAGCCGCGGTCTTTCTCTCGTCGCACCAGCTGCAGGAGGTGGAGCAGCTGTGCGACCGCGCTGCCTTTCTCGATGGGGGCCGGCTGCTTCAGGCAGGCTCGATTGAAAGCCTGCTCGAAGAAGGCGCCCTGGCGCACATCACGCTGCGCGGGCTGAGCCGCGCCCATCCGTTTGTGCAGGCGCACGGCGCACTGCTGCGCCCTCCGCGGTCAGCCCACCGCGCCGACCTTGTCTTTGCCGTTTCGATCACTGAGCAGCGCGGCTTCCTTGAGCACGCATGGACCGCGGGCGGGGAGTTGGTGCGCGTGGAGCGGGAGCATCGAACCCTGGAGGACCTGTTCGCACGGGCTCGCGGCGCCGAAGCGCGCGAGCCCGGCAGAGAGGCTCGTCCATGATGGGCAGTCTCGCACGCATCGCGCTTGTCACCCGTACGCTGATGCGGCAGAACCGTGTGCTGCTCGGGCTGCTGCTGCTGTGGCCGTGCGTGATCTCCGGCATCCTGCTCATTGCCTCACGCGGCGCCCCGGCAGTCGACGATGCAGCGGCTGCGCTTGAGCAGGAGCTGTTCTACGGGCTGGTGCTGGCCGGGCTTGGAACCAGCATGGCGCTCGGCACCGAGCAGCGCGCGCGGAGAACGCAGCAGATCCTTGGGCGCGCTGTGAGCCGGACCGAATATCTTCTCGCGCTTGGTGCGAGCACGTACCTGCCGTTTATTGCGTACGTGCTGGTGTGGGCCGGCAATGCCGGCTTTTTCGCGGGAGCGCTGCACTTGCACACGCCGCTGCTGCTTGCCTCGCTTGTGGCCGAGCTGAGCGCCGGGCTGCTGCTTTGCGCTGTGGGGCTGCTGTGCTCAGTGCTGTTCCCGCAGCTGCTGGCGGCCGCGCTCACCGGCGTCGCACTGGCCGCGCTCACCGGTGCAGGGATACGCGGATTTGACGGCGTCCCGCGGCTGTTCGCCGTTGCAGTTGGGCAGGCAGCGCCGGCAGCGTCCATGGCTGGCGCAGCTGCCTGGTCGATCCTGGCCGCCGTAGCCAGCACGGCAGTGGGCGCACTTGTCTGGTCGCGCAAGGACGTCAGGCTTTTCTAAACGAGCCTTACTGAACCGGCGGGACTTTGATGACTGCCGCAGGAGCCAGGCTCGAAGCCGGGGAATGTGCCGTCATCTCGGCGTCCGTCAGGCCGAAGGTGAGGGAACCGGCACGCGCCGCGTTCAGCACACGCCCGGGAACCACACCCAGTAGGAAGGTCGCGCTCGCTGCGAGAAAGATCGCGAACAGTAGCGGCACCTGGATGCGCGGCATCGCGTCCATCGGAGCATTCGGCGTGTTTTCAGAAGGCCTCGAATAGATCGACGCTAAAAGCCGCAGGTAGTAAAACGCGGCAACGCCCGAGTTAATCAGCCCAATGATGGCAAGCGAAACCAGACCGGAGTGGATGGCGGCCGAGAAGACATAAAACTTGCCAAAGAAGCCTCCGGTGAACGGAATGCCGATCAGCGAGATGAGGAAGAACGCCATTGCGCCGCCCAGCAGCGGCGAGCGGTAGCCGAGGCCTCGGTAGTCCTGCACGGTCGTCAGGCGGTCATCGTAGCCGCCCGCGTGCGAGATCACCGCGAAGATGCCGACGTTCATTGCGGCATAGGTGACGGTGTAGAAGCTGGCCGCGGCGACGCCGTCGGCCGAGAGCGCCGTAAAGGCGACGAGCAGGTAGCCCGCGTTGGCGATCGACGAGTAGGCAAGCATGCGCTTGACGTTGCGCTGCCGCAAGGCGCCAAGGTTGCCGATCGTCATCGAAAGCACGGCCATCCACCAGACCATAGGCTGCCAGTGCGCGTAGAGCGTGGGAAAGGCGACGAACAGGATGCGCAGCAGCACCGCGAATGCGGCGGCTTTGGGCGCGGTCGACATCATGCCGACGATGGGTGAAGGTGCGCCTTCGTAGGTGTCGGGCGTCCAGACATGGAACGGTGCGGCGGAGACCTTGAAGCCGAGCCCGATCAGGATCATGCCGACGCCAAGGGTCGCTAGCATGGGCGTGGTGCTGGACGGAAGCTGCGCGGCCATGAGGCTGATGCGGGTGGTGCCGGTCGCGCCGAAAATCATGGCGATGCCGTACAAAAAGAAGGCGGTCGCGAAAGACCCAAGCAGGAAGTACTTGATCGCTGCTTCGGGGCTTTTGCCGGTCTTGCGGCGGAAGCCGGCAAGGATGTAGCTCGAAATAGACGAAATTTCGAGCGCGATGAAGACCAGCAGCAGCTCGACGGCAGAGGTCATGAGCATGGAGCCGACTGTGCCGAAGATGGTCAGCGCGAACAGCTCGCCCAGGTTCTCCTGGTCGGCCTTCACGGAGTCAAGCGTGGTGAGCAGCGAGACCAGCACGATGCCGGCGATCAACACGTGGAAGAACGCAGAAAATGCGTCGGTCTGGACGGTGTTATAAAATGCTGTGCCCGCAGGCAGGTGCAGCTGCTGGATCGAGGCGAAGAGCGCGAGGATCGTCCCGACCACGGCAAGCCAGCCCATGGATTTGCGGCTCGCGCGGCGCGGCAGCACGGGGTCGATCATCATGATCGCGACGCCCGTGATGGTAAGGATGACCTCGGGCCAGATGCGGAGAAGCTGCGTGTTCATTGGGCCTCCGCGTGTGCGGTCTTGCTGCCGGCTAGCGTTGGGGTCTGTGCGGGCGTCTGTGCGGGGATAGCGGGCCGGGTAGTGTAGCGGGTCACGGCCGGGTCAATCGCGCGGAACCAGTAGGGCGACGCCACGCCCATGATCAGCATGAGCAGGATGAAGGGCCAGATCAGCAGGTGCTCGCGCCCGCTCAGATCGCGGATGCCGAGCCGCCCACTCACCAGCGCCGACTGCTTGCCGTAGAAGACTCGCTGAATCATGGTGAGGAAGTAGGCCGCGCTCAAGATGACACCGGCGGTGGCCGCGACGCCCCACGCAACGTGGGTGGCAAAGGCAGACGAGAGTACCAGGAATTCGCCCACAAAGCCGTTCAGGATGGGCAGGCCGACCAGCGCAAGCCCGGTGATGACGAAGAACGTGACCATCCACGGCAGCCGCGCCGCCAGGCCGCCGTACGCTGCGGTCTCGTAAGTGCCGTACCGCTCATAGAGGATGCCGAGCAGCGACAGGAGTGCGCCGCCGATAAGGCCTTCATTCGGCGTCTGGTAGACCGCGCCATCCAGGCCCGCGATTGAGAAACAGAAGATGCCGAGGGTGCAGAAGGAGAGCGCGGCAAGCGTGCCGAAGGCGACCACTCGCTTCAAATCCTTCTGCACCAGTGCATTCAAGGACCCATACAGAATGCCGATGACGGAGAGCGCGACCATCCAGGGTGCAAACGCACGCGACTGCGCAGGGAAAAGACCCAGGTTGAAGCGGATGAGCGAGTAAAGGCCCAACTTGCCCGCGACTACGATGGCCATTGCGGTCGGCGCTTCGGAGAACACGTCGCCCAACCAGCCGTGCAGCGGAAAGATGGGGACCTTGACGGCAAAAGCGAACAGGAAGGCAAAGGCGACCCAGGCCATGGCCGCGCTGGTGATGGCGAGCTGGCCGCCGGACAGCCTGGCCTGCAGCTCGACAAAGTCAAAAGTGCCAGCCTTGGCGTAGAGATACAGGATGCCGACCAGAAACAGCGCCGAGGGAATGAAGGTGTACAGGAAAAACTTGATCGCGGCAGCCGGCCCTTTGGTGCGCCCGAACATGGCAATCAAGATCGCCATGGGAACGAGCGACAGCTCCCAGAAGCCGTAGTAGAGGAACAGGTCGAGCGAGACAAACACGCCCAGCATCGCGGTCTGCTGCAGCAGGAAGAAGAAGTAGAACTCCTTGGTGCGCGTGGCGATAGCGTTCCAGCTCACCAGTACGCCGAGCGGCGCCAGGAAGCCGGTCAGCACCACCAGCCACAGCGAAAGCCCGTCGACCCCGGTGTGGTAGTGGATGTTCGGGTTCTGGATCCAGTAGTAGTTTTCGACGAACTGGAAGGTGCGCGCGCTGTAGTCGTAGTGGAACGGCAGGTGCAGCGTAAAGGCAAAGGTCAGCAGTGAGAACAGCAGCGCGCACCACTGCACAGAGCGGCCCGTCCGCGGCAGCAGCGCGATCAGGATCGCGCCAAGGGCGGGGGTGAAGGTCACGATCGAGAGAATGTGTTCGTTCAGCAAATGGTTTCGTCCTTAGAGCCGATCCGGAGCGTCGTAGAGCAGAAAGGCATCAACGCGGCAGCACCATGTGGTCGCCGAAGCCAAAGAAAGTAAGCACCAGCAGCGCGGCCGCGCCCAGCGCGAGCCAGCCCGCGTAGGAGCGGATGTTGCCGGACTGCATGCGCTGTGCAATCGCGCCGAGACCCTTCATGCCTTCGCCCATGCCGAAGCCCGCGCCGGTGATGAGGCCGCCGTCGACAAAGGCGGAAAGCACGTAGCGCGAGAAAGCGACGGTCGGGCGGACAAGCACTGCGTCGTAAAGCTCGTCGATGCGGTACTTGTCGAGCAGCAGCAGGTAGAAGCCGCGGAACTGGGTGGAGAGCTGCTGTGGCAGGGCTGGCCGGGCGACGTAGAACAAGTATGCGACGCCCAGGCCGATGCAAGCAGTCAACGTCGAGATAACCGCAAGCGTCGCCTCCAGAGCAACGCCGTTGACTGGTTCGGTCGAGATGGCGGTGCGGGTCACCGGCGACAGGAAGCGGCCGAAGAAGTCGGAGCCGCCGAGGAACTCAGGCCAGCCGAGGCCGCCGCCGAAGACGGCGAGCAGGGCCAGGATGAC
>CAXUDF010000080.1:0-6681 GCA_964249695.1 uncultured Acidobacteriaceae bacterium | reverse complement strand
GTGCGCGCCGGCATGGGGGTCGACGCTGTGAGTGACGCCGGCGTGCGGCGCGGCGTGCGCGGTGGTCGCCTCCGCCATGCCCTTGGAGGCCTCGGCGTGGTGCGTCGGCTCGGGCGTGTGCGGCCCCGGCGCTACGGCGCGGCTTGTGCCGAAGAAGGTCAAAAACCAGAGCCGGAACATGTAGAACGCGGTAAGCCCTGCGGTGAGCAGGCCGATGAACCAGAGCAGCTTGGCGCCGGGCATGGTCGAAGCGAAGGTCTGGTAGAGGATTTCGTCCTTCGAGATAAAGCCTGAGAACGGCGGGAAGCCCGAGATCGCGAAGACGCCCGCGGTCATGGTCCAAAACGTGATGGGAATCTTGGTGCGCAGGCCGCCCATGACGCGCATGTCCTGCTCGCCGTTAAGCGCGTGAATGACCGAGCCGGCCGCGAGGAACAGCAGCGCCTTGAAGAACGCGTGGGTGACGACATGAAAGATCGCGGACGAGTATGCGGCGACCCCGCAGGCCATAAACATGTAGCCGAGCTGCGAGACAGTCGAGTAGGCCAGCACGCGCTTGATGTCGGTCTGCATCAGGCCGATGGTGGCGGCGAAGAATGCGGTCGCGCACCCGATGGTGGCCACCGTGCCGAGTGCGAACGGGGAGCGATCGAAGATGGGGTGCGCGCGCGCGACCATGTACACGCCGGCTGTGACCATGGTGGCTGCATGGATCAGCGCGGAGACCGGCGTGGGACCTTCCATCGCGTCCGGAAGCCAGACGTAGAGCGGAATCTGTGCCGATTTGCCGGCTGCGCCCACCAGCAGGCAGAGTGCGATTGCGGTGAGCCAGCCGCCCTCAAGCGTGGGCTGCGCGGCCAGGTTCGCCATCACGGCAGGGAAGCTGAGGGTGCCGAAGTGGACTATCACGAGGAACATCGCGAGCAGAAAGCCGAAGTCGCCGATGCGGTTGACGACGAACGCCTTGCGGCCGGCGTTCGCGGCCGAGTCGCGATCAAAGTAGTAGCCAATCAAGAGGTACGAGGCAAGGCCGACGCCTTCCCAGCCGACAAACAGCAGCAGGAAGTTCTCTGCCAGCACGAGGGTCAGCATGAAGAACATGAACAGGTTGAGGTAGGCGAAGAAGCGCCAGAAGCCTTCCTCATGCGCCATGTAGCCGACCGAGTAGAGATGGATCAGGAAGCCGACGCCCGTGATGACCAGCAGAAACACCATCGTGAGCTGGTCGAGCGCAAAGGCGAAATCTGCGTGGAAGTGCCCGGCCACGATCCAGGGAGCCACGTACTCAATGTGCGGGACGGCAAGCGCGTGGAAGCGCAGGGCGATGCTCGCGACCTGAAGGAAGGGAACAGCGGTAAACAGCAGCGCGATGGCCGAAACGGCAGGCCGCGACAAACGTCGGCCAATGGTGCCGTTGATCAGGAAGCCGAGGAACGGCAGCAGCGGGATCCAGAGCAGGTGGAGGGAAGCGACTTGATCGTGCAGGGCGGCTCCGTTCATAGCTTCATCAGGTCGACCTGGTCGACGTCGAGGGTATTGCGGGCGCGGAAGATGGCGATGATGATGGCGAGCCCGACGGCAGCTTCCGCGGCGGCAACCACCATCACGAAAAAGACAAACAGCTGGCCGGAGACCTCGCGATGCTGGTGCGAGAACGCGACAAAGGCGAGATTGACTGCGTTCAGCATCAGCTCGATCGACATAAAGATAGTGATGATATTGCGCTTGATGAGGAACGCGCCCACGCCGATCGAGAACAGGATGGCTGAGAGCACGAGGTAATAGGCGATGGGGACCGTCATGCTAGCTGGGCTCCTTGCGGGCGAGCGCGACGGCGCCGAGTATCGCGATCAGGATCAGCACAGAGGTGACCTCAAAGGGCAGCAGCAGGTCGCGAAACAGCACGCGAGACAGCGCGGTGGTGGTCACAAGCTGGTCACCCAGCGCGGTGGTGCCAAGGTGCAGCCGCTCATGCAGAAACACAAACGAGAGCAGGCAGATGAGCGCGACCACGCCGGGGAAGCCCGCGCCATAGGCCACCTTGCTGATGTTGCGCGAGCGCTCTTCGGTCCCGGCGTTGAGAAGCATGATGACGAAGGTGAACAGCACCATGATGGCACCTGAATACACGATCACCTGGGCGGCGGCGAGAAACTCTGCGCCGAGCAGCAGGTACAGCACGGCAAGCGAGACCATGACGACGACGAGCGAGAGTGCGCTATTGATTGGCTGACGCGCCCTGAGCAGGTTCAGAGCGCCCCCCACGCAGAGGATCGCGAATATGAAGAAGAGCACAACGTACATTGGGGGTCCACACTCACGGCGAGATCGACTCGCAGGGGGTTTTGCAAACTTCCCTGCGAAGACCCTTTCAGGTCCTCGCAGGGAGGTCGTTTGCCGGCGAGTCAAATTGTAAATCACGTTTTAAGCGGCAGGCTGCCCGCGGCGCACTTAGAGCGGAGAGCGCCAGGCGAACCAGAGGCTCGAAACAATGATGTTAAGGATGGCGAGCGGCATCAGGAACTTCCAGCCGAAGCCCATGAGCTGGTCATACCGGAAGCGGGGCAGCGTGCCGCGCACCCAGATATAGAGGAACAGGAACAGAAAGACCTTGAACACGAACCAGAACAGCGGAAAGAGCGCCGTCAAGATCGGGCCGCCGAAGGTAGCGGGCAGCAGGTGACCAAGCGGGCTGGTCCAGCCGCCGAAAAACAGCAGCGTGGCCACGCAGCCGACCGTAATCATGTTGGCGTACTCGGCCATAAAGAACATTGCGAACTTCATGGAGGAGTATTCGGTGTGGTAGCCGGCGGCGAGCTCGCTTTCAGCTTCCGGCAGGTCGAACGGGGTCCGGTTGGTCTCGGCGTAAGCAGCCATCAGGTAGATGAAGAAGCCGACGATCTGGAGGCCGCCGAAGATATTCCAACTAGCTATTCCGTGAGTCGCCTGCACGTCCACGATATCGCGCAGGCGAAGCGAGCCTGCCCGCATGACGACGCCGACCAGCGAAAGGCCCAGCGCAAGCTCATACGAGATGAGCTGCGCTGAGGCGCGGAGGGAGCCGAGCAGGGAATATTTGTTGTTGGAAGCCCAGCCCGACAGCGCGATGCCATATACGCCCACCGAGGTGACGCCGAGAATGACAAGCAGTCCAATGTTGACGTCGGCAACGTCAAAAAGCTCGACCCCGCGCCAGCTCTGCGGGCCGCCAAACGGCACCACCGCGATCGAGGTAAGTGCGCAGACGAGTGCAATGATCGGCGCGGCAATATAGAGCGGACGGTAGACGCCGGTCGGAAGCAGGTCTTCCTTGAGGAACAGCTTCAAGCCATCGGCTAGCGGCTGCAGCAGCCCGAACGGTCCGACGCGCGAAGGGCCCCAGCGATTCTGGATGCGGCCGACGACCTTGCGTTCGAGCAGCACCGTGTAGGCGACGGCGGTCAGGTAGATCACCAGCACGACGGCGATCTTGATGAGGCTGAGCAGGGTGAAAATCAGAATCGTCGACACGCGTTCGGCCTTCCGTCTTGCTTGAGGTCTTCCATGCAACAGTACAGGCCGGCTCGGCTGTTAGGAAGCCAAACCGGCCTGCTCGATCAGTCCGCGGCTGCCTCGACAGGCCGGGTTTCGCGGCTTTCGAGCACCTCGTGCAGCACGGACGAGTAACGGCCCAGTGTACCTGAAGTGAACAGGGTGTCCCGCGCCGGCAGCACCAGGTCCGCGCGGTCGGCCGCCAGGAACTCCGGCTGCGCGCCGATCTGAACCAGGTCGGTCCGCATCGGCTTGTCCATACCGGAGAACAGCTCGAAGCGCGAGATGGCGTATGAGGGAACGAGCCGTTGGATCTCGTCAAAAGTCGCGAACGGATCAAACGGGCTCACCTTCGGCTCGTAGTTGTTCGCAGCCAGCCACACGGCGTGGCGGTCAGCTTCGCCGGACTGGGCGCCTCGAGACTGGCCCATATCGACCCGCAGGCCCTTGCCGAACGGCACCAGCGACTGCGCCTTCGCACCCATCTTGTCGGCAATGCGGACGATCAGCTCGAAATCCGGGCGAACGCCGGCAGTATCGGACGCCTTCTTGACCATCTGGATGTCACCGTAGGTGTTGGTGACGGTGCCGGACTTCTCGTAGAGGTAGGCGGCCGGCAGCACGACATCGGCAAGCGCGGCGGTCTCGGTCAGGAACATGTCCTGCACGACGAGGAAGGTGTCGCGCAGTGCGGAGGGGTCGACCGAGTAGCGTGCGACCGGGTTCGCGCCGACGACGTAGAGCGCCCCCAGGTCGCCGCGGCCGGCGGCATCAAGCATCTCGAGCAGGTTCTTGCCCGGTGCGGACGCGAGAGCCTGGCCGTACTCCTCGGCGAAAGCACCGCCTTGCGCAACCGGCACGTAGCCGGGCAGCAGGTCGGGCAACAGGCCCATGTCAGCCGCACCGCGTGAGTTGACGTAGTCGCCGAGCGCGGCGATCTTCGCGTTCGGCAGCGTCAGCGCCCACTGCACAAGGGTCTGGAGGTCGCGCCCGCGGAACTCCGCGCCGAAGGCGATGACCAGCTCCGGTTCAGCCAGCAGCGCTTCGCGGAACTTGGCCGCGGCCTCGTTCGGCACGAACTCTGACTCCTGCCCTGCAAGGTAGCTGACGAAGGCGCCATAGCCGTGCTCAGGCACCTGCACCATGGCCTTGGCCTGCCGGCGCAGCTTGATCTCGGCATGGTTGGCGAGGTAGAGCTTGGCGCGGTTGGTGCGAACGTTGGTGCGGATGTTCCAGGCCAGCAGCGGGTGCTGCTCGGTCGGGTCATTGCCAAGCACGAGCATCGCCGGAGCCTTCTCAAAATCGCGAATACTTGCCGACTTGCCGGACCCACCTAGTGCCGCGAGAAATGCCGGGTAGTCAGCGGTACGGTGGTGATCGATGTTGTTTGTGCCGAGTACCGTGCGCGCAAACTTCTGCAGCAGATAATTTTCTTCGTTCGTCGTCCGGTTCGAGCCAATCACGCCGATCGACTCACCCCCGCGTGCGTCGCGAATTTCGCGGAAGCGCTTGCCTACGTGGTCGAGCGCAAACTCCCAGGTCACGGGCTCGAGCTTGCCGTTCGGCTGGCGCACCAGCGGCTTCACGATGCGGTCCTCGCGGGTCGCGAAGTCAAACGAATACCGGCCCTTGATGCACAGAAAGTCGTTGTTCGGGCCGCTCCTGTCACGGTTGTCGCCGCGCACGATCACCGAGCCGTCGTTGTCGCGCCGGGTGCCGAGCGTGGTCTTGCAGCCGTCGCCGCAGTGGGTGCAGATGGTGGCGGTGTGGTTCATCTCCCAGGGCCGCGTCTTGTAGCGGTAGGAGCCCGAGGTAAGCGCGCCGACCGGGCAGATGTCGATGCAGGCACCGCACTCTTCGCAGTCCAGGTGGTCGCCCATGTTGGGCGCAATCACGCTAGCCGCGCCGCGATTCTGTACGCCGAGCGCCCACACGTCCATGCCTTCGCCGCACATGCGCACGCAGCGGTAGCAGAGGATGCAGCGGGGGCGGTCGAAGTAGACCACCGGCGACCACTGCTGCTCTTCGCGGTGGTTCTTGACCTCGACGTAGTTCGACTCGGCCGCGCCGTACTTGAAGGTCATGTCCTGCAGCTCGCACTGGCCGCCTGCGTCGCAGACCGGGCAGTCAAGCGGGTGGTTGCCGAGCAGCAGCTCGAGCACGCCCTTGCGCGACTGCGCGATTTCGGCAGATTCGGTTGTGACAACCATGCCCTCTGCGACCGGGGTGGTGCAGGCGGTCTGGAGCTTCGGCATCTTGTCGACGCGCACGACGCACATGCGGCAGGCGCCCTGGAGCGAAAGCCCAGGGTAGTAGCAGAAAGCCGGGACTTCGATACCGGCGGACTTACAGGCATCGATGAGGAGGGTGCCGGCGGGGGCGCTCATCTGCTTGCCGTCGACGGTGAAGTTGAAAATCTTTACGTCAGCCATGGTGGTACCTATCCGGTCTCGCCGCTTGAACGGCAGTTAACGCAAGAGCAGAACCACTCGCGTCAGTGAGTCTGTTTCTGCAGTTCCTCTATCATCCGCTGCTTCTCAGCCAGCGTTTGTTCGAGCACTGCATTACGAATTAGAGAGGAAGGTCGCCTCGCAGACGCTCAATCGCGGCTGTGACGCGGCCTTCCGACGCCAGAATCTCTGCGCGCGTACGTGCTTCTACGCCCACGATCTCAGTGCGAAGCCTTGACTCCATTGAGTTTGCCTCGTGCTGCGTTCGCACTTCAGAAGCTGAAAACTCAGCGCGCAGCCGTCCCTGCTCCTCAACTAGTGCTTCCAGTTTCGCCGCCAGGGTACGCAGCTCCGGCGCAAGGAAATCCTGCAATACCTTCCTTGTATCTTCTACCGCTCCCATTCGATTTGCTCCCTATACTCGCAGCATCTGTCTAGTGCGCTGCAAGCTGCACCAACTCCGGCTGCTGCGCCAGGATCAGGCCCGGGGTCGGCGGGTTCTCGGCCAGAAACGCCTCGAACTCATCCCGGAACTTGGTGATGAAGCCAATGGTCGGCATCGCCGCCGCGTCTCCAAGCGGGCAGAAGGTGCGGCCCATCATGTTTTCCGCCAGGTACTTGATGTTGTCGAGATCCTTCGACACTCCCTGCCCCTGGTAGACGCGCGTGATGGTCTTTTTGAGCCAGTCCGTCCCTTCGC
>CAXUDF010000079.1:0-14869 GCA_964249695.1 uncultured Acidobacteriaceae bacterium | reverse complement strand
CGCGCGCAGGCGATCGCGCTCATGTTCAGCGGGCTTACGCTGGCCAACGTACTAGGAGTGCCGGCGGGCACGGCGCTGGGGCAGGCCTTCGGCTGGCGCTTCGCATTCTGGGCGCTGATCCCCATCGGGCTGGTCGCGGCGCTCGGGCTGCTGCGGCTGGTGCCGCACCAGCCGGCGGAGCGCATTCACCTCAAGCACGAGTTCCACGCGATCGCGCGGCCGCAGGTACAGCTGGTGCTGCTGCTCAGCACGCTGTCGTCAGTTTGCCTCTTTTGCGTGCTTACCTACATCGCGCCCATTCTTGAGCGCGTCACGCACCTGTCGCCGCACACGGTGACCTGGGTCCTGGTGGTGTTCGGCGTCGGTATTACGGGCGGCAACCTGCTAGGCGGCCGCCTAGCTGACTGGAAGCAGATGCCGGTCATCCTGGGCGGCATCGCGCTGCTGATCGCCATCTTCGTGGTCATGCCCTTTGCCGAGCAGAGCGCCGTGCCAGCGGTCCTGATGGTGTTTGTCTGGGGATTTGTACAATTCGCCGCGGGTGGGCCGCTGCAGGCGCGCATTATCGAGCAGGCCAAGGGCGCACCGAATCTGGCGTCCACTCTGAATCAGGGAGCCTTTAACCTGGGCAACGCGCTCGGCGCCGGACTGGGCGGGCTGCTGCTTACTGCCGGTCTCGGCTACCGCTGGCTGCCGAGCGCGAGCGGCATTGTCGCGTGCGTGGCCCTGGGCGTTGCGCTGGCGGCCATGCGGCTGGAGCGCCGCACGGTGCAGCAAACCGAGGCCGCAGAGCTGGCCCCGGTTTAGAGGCCTTACTTGCCACTGCGCTCGCCGCCGGGTACCTGCAAGTCATTGGTCACGGTAAACACGCCGGGTACCGAGTTCGCCCGGATGCCGGCCGTATCCTTGTCTGCCTGCGAGTCCACCGCGCCGTAGAGCGTCAAGTGGCCGTTCTGAACCGAGATGCGGATCGGCTTGCCCGGGTCGACCGCGTACCTGTTTAAGGATGGAAAACCGTAGATGGTGCGGAACGCCTGCAGCCGGATGCGGTCGTCGTTGGGCGAGACCGGGTCGACCTGGATGTCATTGATGACGTCCTTGACGCCCTTGGTGTTGCTCGCGACGGCGACCGCGGAGTCCGCGTCCACGGGACCGTATGCCTGGCCGCCAAGAGTGACGACGCCGTCGCGCACGCCGACTCCGATCGCATTGAAGGCGGTCGTGCCGTAGCCGACGCGGTCGTACTCAATGGCGCGCGAAAGCTTCGCCTGCAGTTCGGCGTCCGGGACCTCCGGGCCGTTGACTTCGATCTCATTGTCGACCGCGGAAATGCCCTTCACGCGCCGGGCGCGCTTGCCGGCTTCTTCCTTCGCGTCGAATACGTCGACCGAGCCGGTCAGGACTGCAATGTTTGCCGTGCCGGTGTTCTTCACGGTTCCCTGAACGCCGCTCAGCTCTTTCTTGCTGAGTGCTTTGGTCAATGCGGGCTGGAGGCTGCTCGGGTCTGTTTGCGCGTAGCCCAGGGGCGCGCCCGCGGCAACAAGCGAGGCCAGAACAATGGTCAGAGTGCGGGTACGGATGCGGTTTGCTGCTGTCTTTAGCTTCGAGTCGTGAGTCATGGTTCTGCTCCTTACGGAAGGCCCTGCCGGTGCCGGCACGGCCCTTCATAAGGAAGTAAACCCGGGTCGCGTGCAAAAGCTGCTCCCGTAAGCTGCTCCCGGGAAAACTTCTATCGATAGCGCCGGTGCAGCTTGACTTCAAAGCTGTACACGCCTGATTCGTCGCGCAGTGCCAGCACAGCGACATCCGGGGTCAGGTTGTACTGACCCTGAATCAGCTGCTGCGCAGTTGAGTTCACGTTTGTCGCGTACATGACGGTTCCATTTTTAGAAATTTGCTGCTGGACCGTGATGCGCGCGGTGGAGTTGCCGGTGCGGGACACGAAGTTGGGATCGGTCTTGACGCTGCCGCCGCCGAACAGCGTGTTGATGCGGCTGGACAGGGTAGCGTTGAGGGCGCCGCCCAGGATCGAGTCGGCGGTCGAGTTCACCCCGGCCTGCGACTGCTCTTCCGAGTTGATCTGCGCCTCTTCCTGCGTGCGTCCGAGTGCGAGCAGCGAGAAAATGTCCTGCTCGGAGAGCGGCGGATTGGAGCGGAAGGTCGGCGTCAGCTTGCTGGTAGTGCCGTTGACGGCGATGATCACGTCGTAATCCTCAACGTGGGCGCTCGCCTGCAGGTCGATCGTTGGCTCGATCTTCACCGGGTTGGTGAAGTAGATGTCGCCGTGCTGCAGGACGTAGTGGGTGCCGGCAAAGGTGGCGTCGCCCTCGGTGATGGAAACGTAGCCGAGCACGGAGGGCTCGACTGCCGTGCCGCGGACAAACAGGTCAATGTCGCCGGCGAGCTTGGCATAGCTGTTGTTGATGTCGAGCTGCGGGGCCGAGGTGACATGGACATTAAGGCGGATATTGTTGCCGAACGCCGTTGGATCGGGCGGGGGCGAGATGCCGTTGGACGCGAACGCCGCCGTATCCAGCCCGGGAAGGACAGAGAACCGGGTGATGAGCACATTCCCCGAAACCAGGATGTTTTGAAGCGTGCCCTGAATGCGCAGCTTTGAGTCAAATACGGTACTGAGGCCGCCTGCGTAGCGCACCCGAACCTGCTTGCCCATGATGGACAGGTCGGCGTACACGCCCTGCTGGTAGGTGACGAAGCCGCCGAACACAAGATCGCCGCCGCCGCTGGTCGCCTTGAGATCCCGCACGGTGAGCCGGCCCTGGTCGAAGACGAGCGAACCGTTCAGGTGATTGAGGCCGTTGGGCAGGTCGGCGTAGGCGAGGTTCACATCGTGGAAGTCAGCCGCGCCTTCTAAATCAGGCTTCTCGATGGTATTGCCGGCCGTGAAGTGGAAAGCAATGCTGCCGCTGCTCTTGATGTCGGGAACGAAGGTGTGCGCGGCTCCGACGTTGAGCGTGCCGTTTGCCTTGGCGTCGAGCAGCCGATTGGTGCCGAATAGTGCAGCCCGGCCCTCCGCAGTTAAGTCAGTACCCGCGCCGGTGATATGAACCGGCTGCAGCTGCGCAATGCCCGCCCGCAGGGAGGCGCGCAGCCCGCCCTCGGTGCTGAGGGAAACACCTTGCGCGCTAATGGCGATGCGCGACAGGTCGGCGTCACCGGAAAGCTGCTGCGGCTTGGCAAGCGGGCCGTTGACGGTGATATTGCCGGCCAGGGCAGAGTCGCCCTTGACGCCGCTGACGTTGAAGAGCTGCAGCAGCGGGTTGATGTCGAGGTTGGTCAGCGTCAGTTTTGCTGCGGTGACGTAGTCGCCGGAGATCCCGGTTTGCGCGTGGAGCGCGGCCGTGGCACCGTTCAGGTGAGCGTCCAGGTCGGCGAGCAGATTGCCGCCGGCGGTATGCGCAGACAGGTCTACTGAGCCGGTGGAGGCAGGCCCGCCGGCCGGATTGGCAAGCGCCAGGTCCGCCAGATGTACCGTCGCCTGTGCCGTTGGCGCGGCCGCGGTGCCGGACGCCTGCACGTTGAAGGCGAGTTGGCCGTGGACGACCAGCGGCGACTTCTTGAGAGCCTGGAAGTTGTCGAGATTCAGCCCGGCGGCCTGAGTCTGCGCGTGGAAGCGCTTCGAGGTGAGATTGTAGCCGCCATTGCCGGTGATCTGCCCGCCGCCGATCAGGAAGGTGAACTGCGACGCGCCGACATCCTGCCCGGCAAACGTAAGGTCGGCATTAAGGCTCTTGTACGGCTCACCGTAGACCTGTCCGCCGGCGACGTTGACGTGGCCGCCGCCATTCAGGTTGCCGAGCGTACCGCCAACGGTGGCGGTCAGGTTGAGCGTGCCGCTTACCGGCAAGCTCGTTTCGCCGGCAAGCGCCAGCAGATCAGGGATCGCAGCGTTATCGACGCCGGCAGTGGCGTTGATGGCCGCGTCGTTGTCAAAGGCGTACCCGTGGCGCCGCGTGCGATGCGCGTGCAGCTGGCCGGCAACATGCACCTGGGTGTTGCCCCGGGTGATGAGCGCGCTCTGGACCGAGATCAGCTCGGGCGAGTACTGGGCGTCGGCGGCGAGTGAATCGATGTGGAAGGCACTCGGCGCGCCGGCCTGCGCCGTCGCAGCAGCTGGTACGGGCGTGGGCTGGCCGTTGGGAGCGGTCGGCTGGACGGCGCTGGCTGTTGCGGCGGGAGGCACAGCCGCGGCAGCGGGGGTGTTGTTGAGCAGAAGGTCGAAGTTGTTGACCGCCAGGTGCCCGGTTACGTCCGGCGCGGCCAGGTTGCCGGTAACCACACCAGTAAAGGCTGCCTGCCCGTGCAGGGCGACCGGCAGTTTGCCGCCGACCCCAAACGCGGCGAGTGCCTTGTTGAACTCGCCGAGGTTCGAAACTGTAAGCTGCGTCTGCAGGGATGACCGCGCGCCGGCCGCCAGGCCTACGCCTCCGCTAACGTTGAGCTGCGTGCCCGGCGTGTGTGCGTTGAGTTGGTGGACGACCACGCTGTTGCTGCGGCCGGAGTAGGTGACGTCCACGAGGCCGTTCACAGGGATGTCGCCGTTCGGCAGAGCCGGCGGCGCGTGCAGCGCGAGGCGCGCGTCGGCGCCGAGGTCGGAAGCATTGCCGGTCCAGCCCAGGTGGACTGTGCCGTCGGCAGTGGTGAAGAAGCCGAGGTGCTGAAACTTCGGCGGTGCAACGATCGCCAGGATTGACGGCAGAGTGAAGCCCTGGAGGCGCGCATTGACCTCTCCACGGGAGACTTCAGCCTTGGCCGGCGGATTGCTGGTCGCGTTCGCAATCGCCTCGTTAGCCGCGCGCCCGGCACGGGCTGTGGCTGCGGCGGTCGGGTTTGTCGGGAGAGCTGTAGACGGGGCGGCGGGTGGTGTGGTGGGTGCGAGCCAATGATCGATGTGCGCGTCGCCGGTCAGTGTGCCGCCCGCCGCAAGCCGGGCCCGGAGGTTGTTTGCGGCAAGGATGTCCTGCGTGATGTGGATGTCGGTCGAGGCATCGAGGCCGGCGAGGTTGACGCCCGAGCCGCGATAGGCGGCACCGGCGATATGGGTGTTGCCGTCCACTGTAAAGAGCGCCTTGGTTCCCTGCCCTTGCAGGTCCAGGGCGACCACGCCGCGATCGAGGCCGGGGATGGCGGCCAACGCTTCTGCCTCGCGCAGGTCCACCGTTCCCTTGGCGGCAAGCTGCCAATGAGGGTCACTGAAGTTGCTGACGTTGGCGTGCGCGGCGAGGGTGGAAGCGCCGGCCAAAAAGTGGAGGTCGGGCACGCTCAGGTTCCCGCGGCCCATCAGTGCTTCCACCGTCAGCTTCGAATGGAGCGGCGCAGCAATTGCGCGGCGCGCGGTCAGGTCGGCGATCGACAGAGTGGCTTTGTACTGGTCGGTGGGAACGAGGTAGTTCACGCCCAGATCAACGTCATTGGCTGCGAGCGCGAACGGGATCGCCTGCTGGTTCACAAGCGCCGTGCCATCGTTGATTTCGGCGCGATCGACTGCCAGATCGAAAACCTGGTTGATGGTTTTGTTCAGGTCGGTCGAGGTAGTGCTCTTCTTCTTCGGTACGGGCTGGTTTGTCGTGCCGTCCTTATAAACGATCAGGTGAACGACCGGCTTGTCGATGCCGAGATAGGTCAGGCCGACCTTGGCCTGAAACAGCGAAATGATTTTGGCGTGGATGCGCAGGCGATCCAGGTGCGCATACGGCACCTCGCCCGGCCCTTCGAGCCCATGGATGGTGAGGTTGTCGGCCTCGATCTCAAGGTGCAGCAGCCGCCAGCGAAACGCGCCCAACTCGACGCGACCGCCGGTCGCGTCCTCAAGCACCTGGATCAGCTTCGCACGCACCTTATTGGCGAACTGCGGGGTGGAGGCATACCAGCTAACGCCGGCGGCCAGAAGCGCAAGCGCAACAACAACCAGAAGCACGATCCTGAGGAAAAGATGCCGGCGGGGCTGTGGGGCATCGCCTCCGGTGGCCCTCTGGCGATTGAACAGCGAACTTGGCGTCGTGCTCATAGGCCTCCCGGCACATCATTGTCAGACTGCTCGTTGCTTTGCCCGTAAGCCGGGACAAGAATCTGTACGCTGCCCTGCTGTCGAAGGGTCGCCTCCCAGTCATCCACCTGCTTGGACACCTGCTGCTGCACCAGAATCTCCTCTATGCGCGGCTGCAGCGTCTTCAGCGTTGGCGGGCGCTCGTGCTTAGCCTGGAACTCCGGCAGCAGATTCTTGTCATAGTAGGCCTGTATATCGGCGCTGGGCACGCGCACCCCGCCTCGAAATCGCAGATTGATGTAATTGAGAATCACGAGGCGCTGCCGCCAGCGCTGCTTTACCTCGGGCGGGGTCATGCCGCGGTCGGCTAAGTACCCGGCCCAGCCGGCGTCTGTCTGGCAGCGCGTCGGCAGGCAGCCGGGCAGCTGTTTTTTCAGCTCGGCGATGAACTTATTGACGTCTGCATCGCTGATATTCGGCGCGCTTTGATCTTCTTCCTTCATCTGCTGCAGGATGAGCGTCCGCGTGATGAGGTGCTCGGCTGCGCGCGTGTCTGTATTCTCGTTGGCGGGCAGCAGCTGCAGCGACTCGAAGCGGCGCTCTTCTTCCACATCGCTCTCCAGCAGCACATCGCCGTTGATAATGGCGACCACGCTGTCCAGCACGATCGGCTTGTTTTCGGGCGCGCCGGTTTCACCTTTTTGGGTCGCCGCTGCTTTCTGTGCCGACCCTGCCGCGGCGGCGTGCTGCGCCGGGGTTACGTGGGTTTGCGAATCCTGCTGCGCGGGCGCGGGATTTTGCGGCACGGCCGCGGCCGTGAACAGCGCTGCGAGGAGAAGTACCGAGAGAGCACGCATCAGAACGCCTGCCCGATGGAAAAGAAGAAGTTGAATTTCGAGCCCTCGCCCTGCTGCGGAGGCGAGTTGCCCGTGATGTTGTAGTTACGAATTTCCGGGTAGAGCGGCGGGTTCAGGTTATAACTCGCATCCACGCGGATGGGACCGATGGGGGTACCGTAGCGCGCGCCGACGCCCAGAGCATGGTCAAAGTAGTTATACGAGCAGACGCCGGTAAAGTCGATGCTGTTATGCTCCGGCGCGGGCGCAGACTGTACCGCAAGATCCGCAAGGCTAAATTCGCGGCAGGCAGCCCGATTCGGCTGACGGAACCGCAGAAAACTCGGCCAGATATCGTCGCCCTTCAGGAATACGTTCCCCATGTCGTGAAAGAGAACGAAGCTGACGCTGCTGCCGACTACCGGCAGCGTGGGCGGCGGCAGCCGGAGCTCGAAGTTATTCACAAACGCCGCGGCACCGCCGATCGGGAAGCCGGTGGTGTTGTCGCGCGGCCCGGCAGCGTTGATGCCAAAGCCTCGGTGCGACTCCGCGCCGCCGGCGTACAGGCGCTCCGGCAAGGGAATCAGCTCCTGCCCGCCATTGCCATAGGAGCGCTCAAAGGCAATACGCGTTTGCCGGGCAAAGACATACTTATGCACATTGCCAAACGGGTAATAGGAGGAGTTTGTACCGTCGAAGCGGTTGAAGTTAGACTGCGAGCCGAACTTACCGTCCGAGAGAAACTCCTGCACTGTGTCGTAAGTGCCGCCGGAGGCATCGAGCGAAGACGGCCGGCGGGTATCGCGGATCCAGGTCACGCCGGGGCCGCCGACGGTCACAGGCTGCGACAAAAGCGGGATGAACTCCGCAGACACCTGGAGGCTGTTCGGGTCGACCATGATGCGGCGGAACTCGTACTGATAGATAAAGGTCGTCGGCTTGCCGAGGCGCTGCGTAAGGCGCAGATTGGCAAGCAGCCGCGACGCGGCATAGGTGGTGACGTCCTGCTCGTTTGTGTAACCGCCGTCAGCCGAAAAGGTCAGGTTGCGTTTGCCGAGCGCATTGGGATCGTTGAAGGTCAGCAGCGCAATCTTCTCTAAGTTGCCGTAGGTCGTTTTGAGCGTAAGACTGTTATCGCTGCCGCGCAGATTGATGCGCGAGATATTCACCGATAACAATTCGCTGACGCCGAAGCCGCCGTTCGGGTTGACGTAGGTGATGCCCTGCTGCAGGAGCTGCTGCGTGTTTGTCGACGAACCCGGATTGCCGGTCTGCGCCTGCAAGCCGATGCCGTAAGTCACGTCCCAGCGTTTGGCCTCGGTAAACTGCAGCAGAACGTCCTTGCGCAGCTCGCCGCCGTTCGGGTTCTGCACGGCTGTGTTGACGCCGTTAAAGAGTGTCAGGTCATACAACTGACGCTGCGTGTTGATTAGCGCCGTCTGATTTAACACATCACCCGGATGCACCAGGATGTTCGGGTTGACGGTATCAGGCCGGGTGTAGTGGAGGCCGCTCACGAGCACCTGGTTCACATGGATCTGCTCGCCCTCGGTGATCTCGAGCGTCACGTCGATCAGGTTAGGGTCGCGCGGGTCCGGCGCCTGCTTCAGGTTCGCGGCGGCCTGGTCATAGCCATGGGCCAGGTAGTACGTCAGCACCGCATCGCGGTCGCCGGTCAGGTTTGTCGAGTTATACGGCTGGCCTACCTCGGTGTTGAGCAGCGGCAGCAATGTACTGTTCGGCACCTTGATATTGCCGACGAGCTTGTAGGATCCGAATCTTTGCTGCATGCCCTCCGTGACCTGGTAAGTCACCGTGATATGGGCGATCTTTGACGGGCGCCCTCGCTTATCCGTGTCAGAATCCTTGACGATCGGCTTGATCTGCACATGCGAAAAGCCGCTGCCTTCATAGATCGCAGTGATCGTCGACACATCGCTCGCTACCAGGGCGGCCGAGTAAGTTCCGCGCGGATCGAAGACACCATTCGGATGTACATTCAGCCGCGGCGCAATCAGCGGGGTAGCAAAGTATTGATTGCCCGAGATGCTTACCGAATCGACGTCATGCACCTTGCCTAGATTGACCGTGTAAGTCACCAGCGTCTGCCCGTTAGGCTGGACGGTGCTTGTGTGTGTTACCTGGATGTCAAAGTATCCCTTGCGCTGGTACAAATCGCGCACCCGCCGGTCACCCTCATTCAGCAGATCCTCGTCAACCGTGCCTTCCTGGTAGATTGGAATGAGGTTACGGATAGAACCCTGGCCGATTTTGACGCCATTGACAACCACCACCACCTTGTTACCCTGATTTACGTTAAAGGCGTAGTTCAGGTGATTGGTCGGCGGGTCAAACTGTTTGCTGTCGAGCGTCACCTTGGACTCAAGCAGCTGCTGCTTCTGGTAGTGCGCGCGAAGCTGATCGAGGGCGTTGTTGACCGTGTCGCGTGTTACACGAACGTTCTGCTTTAATTTGGCTGTTTTTCTAAATGCGTCTGCGGAAAGGCCGCTGTTGCCGTTGACGGCCACCGCCCCGACCCTCGCCCGCGCGCCGAGAGTCACAATGTAACTGAGATTGATCTGCTGGTTCACCGGGTCCGGCGCATGCGCCACGATGACCTGGCCTTGATAGTAGCCATTGGTTTCAAGTACACCCAGGATCAGCTTCCTGCCGCGCTCGAGCTTGGCCTCGGTGTACGGTGTGCCTGGGCTCAGCTTGGTCGCGCCCAGCAGCAGGCTGGTCAGGGTTTCGTCGCTGACGCCGTCGATGTTGACGCGCCCGATAAACAGCTGCGGCTCGCCGTCGAAGATGATGTGCACGTCATCGCCCGTACGGACCCCGGCTACGTCAATGCTGCTGTACAGCCCTGTCGCGTAGAGGCGGCGCAGCGAACTGCGGATCTTGTCGGGGTCTAGCGGCTGCCCGGGCTGCAGAGCAAGTTCTGACTCAAGCGGCTGCAGCCGGTCAGCGCTGACCCCGCGGAACTCGATGCCGCTCACGTGCAGGCCGCGCCAGGCGCGAAGACTTTTAGTGGATGCTACAGGCGTCCCGGGCGGGGGTGCCGTGCTCAGCGGGTGCGCTTCATCGTAGGCGGGCAGCTTGGCCGCGTCCGGCACAGTCTGGCCGCTGTCCGGGTTATTCGGTGCGGTCTGGGTCTGGCCGGTTCCCTGCGAGGAGGGCGTCACAGCACCCTGCGCAAAGCACACCGCCGCAGAGGTAACCGGGATTCCCACTGCGAGCGAAAGCAGACCCGGCGCCGACCGGCGGAAAAGACGAAGGATTGCAAGGGGAGGGAGCGGTACACCGCTTTTGGGTCGCAGCATGGAGATCACGTCGGTTGCACCAATGCTAGCAGCCGGCGGCAGGCCCGCAACAGCGTTCGCGATCTGTTCCCTTCCAGTTACGGTTACGGACGAGTGCGGATGTGCGAGGCCGACCCTGGACCGGCGGCCAGACCCATCCACGGCGCCGCTCCTTATACTGGCGTTGGGAGTGGAGGAGCGGCCAGATGAAAACGCCCGGGCGTCCTCTTCCCGAGAACGATCAAAAGACCATGGAAGTTCCACCACCCCGGTTCCCAGACCGGTACTCGCGCCAGGTGCTGTTCGCGCCGGTAGGCACGCAGGGCCAGGCCAGGCTGGCCGAAGCGCGTGTCGCGCTGGTCGGCGTCGGCGCAACCGGGGCCGCCGTCGCCGGGCTGCTGGCGCGGGCCGGCGTCGGCCGCCTGCTTCTGATTGACCGCGACTTTGTCGAGCCAAGCAATCTGCAGCGGCAGGTGCTCTTCGACGAGGCGGACGCGCTTGCGGCGCTGCCGAAAGCAGAAGCGGCGCGGCGGCAGATTGCCCGCTTCAACAGCGAGATCGAGGTCGGGGCGAGAGTGGCTGACCTGGTTCCCTCCAACATCGATGAGCTGCTCAGCGGCACCGACCTGATCCTGGACGCGACCGACAACTTTGAAACACGCTACCTGCTGAACGACTACGCCGTCGCGCACGGCAGGGCCTGGATCTACGCGGGCGCGGTAGGTGCCTATGCCGCATCCATGAACATTCTGCCGGGCGAGACCGCATGCCTGGCATGCATCTTCCCCCAACCGCCCAGCGGGCCGGTCGAGACCTGCGACACAGCCGGGATTCTCGGCATGGCGGTCAACTTTGCCGCGTCGATCGAGGCCATGGAAGCAGTGAAGTACCTGACCGGAGCCAAGGGCTCGATGCGCCGCACGCTGCTGGCGCAGGATTTGTGGACCAACGAGCGGTCGGAGATCCGCGCCGGCACGCCGCGCCCGGGGTGCCGGGTCTGCGGGCCGGCGCGCGAATGGAGGTACCTGCGCGGGGAAGCACGTCCGCAAATCACACTGTGCGGGCGCAATTCCGTCCAGATCCACGAGCACACGCGCAGCATGGACTTTGCCGGACTGGCGCAGGCGCTTGCGCCGCACGGGGCGGTGCGCTGGAACGAGCTGCTGCTCCGCTTTACCACCGGTGCGTACACGCTGACGGTGTTCCCGGACGGCCGAACGCTGGTACAGGGCACGACCGACGTGAGCCAAGCGCGCAGTCTGTACGCACGTTACCTTGGAGCGTAGCTTTCCTTGTTTCAAGCAACGCTCCAAGCAACCTGCCTCGCCGCTGGCGCGTCCTAGCGTGTGCTAGAGCGCGGGGCGACCGCTTCACGGTGGGAGCGTAGCCGCTTCACGGTGGGAGCGTAGCCGACGCCTCGGCAATACTGACTTGATCGTTTTCCCCCAGCTGAACAGCCCGTCCCAGCAGACACCACACAAGAACGGATCGGAGTGCCGTGAGCACAGCAGGACCTACGCAGCAGGCAAAAAATCCAGTGCAGCACATGCGCCGCAATCCCCCAATTGCCGGCGAAGCAGAAGCAATTGCAGCAGCCCAGGGCGGCGATGGCCGCGCCTTTGAAACTCTTTATAGCCTTCACAAACGCCGGGTTTACTCCCTGTGCCTGCGCATGTTGGGCAACGTCGCCGAGGCCGAAGACCTGACGCAGGAAGCGTTTTTACAGCTGTACCGCAAGATTGGAACCTTTCGCGGCGACTCAGCCTTCTCGACCTGGCTCCATCGTCTCGCAGTCAATGTCGTTCTCATGCATCTACGTAAGAAAGGTTTGCCGCAGGTTTCGCTTGAAGAAACCCTGGAGCCGTCAAGTGATGACGGACCACGGAAGGACATCGGCGCGCGTGACCTGCAGTTGTCCGGCTCGATCGACCGCGTCACTCTGGAGCGGGCAGTCGAAAATTTGCCGCCAGGCTATCGTCTGGTGTTTGTGTTGCACGACGTTGAGGGCTACGAGCACAACGAGATAGCAGGCATGTTGGATTGCTCCATTGGCAACAGCAAATCGCAGCTGCACAAGGCGCGCATGAAGCTGCGCGACCTCTTGAAGACCGGTCTGCGGAAGGAAACTCAGGAATGAGAGATCAAAACGGCAGTCGTCCATCGGCAGAGATCAATCCACGGAACGGGAACCTACGGGATGCAGACTGTGCCGCCTTCCAGGCACGGCTGCCCCAGATGTTCGGGGCAGAAACAGATTTCAGTCGGGAGCCGCACCTGGAGTCCTGCGAAAACTGCGCCGAGCTGGTGCGCGACCTGGAATACATCGCGCAGCAGGCCAAACTCCTGATGCCGATTCATGACCCATCCCCTGCCGTGTGGGAGAACATCAAGACCGCCCTGGGTCCAACCGAGTCGGACTCCAAGTAGCGCGAGCCGTGAGCTCTGACCGCGAACTTCAAAGCCAAGTTCGGCGCGTGACGCTGATCGGCTTCATGGGGGCGGGCAAGTCGACTGTGGGCCGCGTGCTCGCCTCCATGCTGCGGTGGCGATTCTTCGATGCCGATGCCGAGCTCGTAAAGAGCGTCGGGATGAGCGTCGCGGCCTTCTTCGCGGCGCATGGTGAGGCTCGCTTCCGCGAACTTGAAGCACATATAGTTGCCGACTTGCTCGGGCATGAACAGGCCGTGCTGGCCTTAGGCGGCGGGGCTGTTGAAGATACGGAGAGCCTGCGCCGGCTGAGCTCAGACCCGCACAACCTTCTGGTCCACCTGCAAGTGCCGCTGGCTCTCTCGCTCGAGCGCTGCGGCCGCTCCGGTGGGGCAGCCGTTCGACCGGTGCTGGGCGAGGAAGCTGCGCTTGAAGCCCGCTATCTCGCTCGCTTACCCTTGTACCAGGCAGCACATATGACCCTATCGACCGAGCATGGGACGCCGCGGGCAGCCGCCGCTACGATTGCCGGCGTCGTGCGTTCCCGGCGTTACCCGCCTGCCGCCAACGTCAGGCGCTTCCGCCCCTCATCTTCATCGCGCCAATAGAGGCGGCTCGCCAACGCTTTATGCCGAAACCACCCTGCTACGATTAAAGGGTGCAGAAGAGCTCTTTTTGTCGAGCAGCAGAGCGTGTCCGGACGGATTCTGCAGGCCTTGGTGTCAGCCCAGCCGAGCGCGCCGCTGACGCGGGATTGAACGCCCGATGAGCCCTTCCACCGTGGCCGGAAAGCCGGGGAATGCGGCCATCGCAAGCCCGATGGCGATACGAACTGAAGAAGCTGCGCCGGCCAAACGGCTGCGCGCGCGCTCCACCGCTTCCCGCATCGCGGACTACGCTGAGCTCTTCAAAACGCGCGTCACAGCCATGATCGTGCTCACGGCGTGGGCGGGCTTCTACCTGGGCTCGCTGCGTTCCGGCATCAGCAGCATGCAGCCCGGGCTGATTGCGGTCCTGCTTGGGATCGGGCTGGTCAGCGCGGGCGCTGCCGCGATGAATGAAGCAGTGGAGTCCCGCAGTGACGCCCGCATGCTGCGCACCGCGCGCCGACCCATGGCTGCCGGCCGCATCGGGCAGGTGCACGGGGTAGGGGTGGCGCTGGCGGTCGCCGCCGCGGGTACGATCCTGCTGCTGCGCGAGGCCAATCTACTGACCGCGCTGCTAACGCTGGGTACTGCGGCGACCTACGTGCTGATCTATACGCCGCTAAAACGGGTCACGACCTTTGCGACCTTTATCGGCGCTTTTCCAGGAGCCATGCCGCCGCTGCTGGGCTGGGTCGCCGTGCGCGGCCATGTGGAGTGGCCTGCCGTCGCGCTGTTTGCGCTCTTGTTTGTGTGGCAGTTTCCGCACTTTATGGCGATTGCCTGGCTTTATCGCGAGGACTACGGCCGCGCGGGTATCCGCATGCTCCCGGTCGTGGAGCCGGACGGCCGCTCCACGGTCAGGCAGGCCCTTGCGTATGCGGTACTGATGGTGCCGGTAAGCCTGCTGCCCGTCTACCTGCATATGGCCGGGTGGTGGTACGGCGCGGCAGCGCTTGTGCTTTCGCCGGTGTACCTGGGCTACACGGTCCGCTTTGGACGCATCACGAGGGCCCGCTCCAAGACCGAAAGCAGGCTGTATGCACGCGATTTGTTAAAGGTCAGCGTGCTGTACCTGCCTGTTCTGTTGATTCTGTTGATGCTGGACGCACACGCTCGCTAGACCGCCCGGCAAAGGAGGGCAACGTGGCAACCTTAACGACACCACTGGTACCGGAGACCGCGATGGGCGGCGAACGCCCGACGCCGCCCATCGAACTGCTTGGCTTGACGCATGATTACGGAGCGCGCCGAGCGCTGGACGCACTCAGCTTTGCGGTGGAACCGCGCCGGATCTTCGGCCTGCTGGGTCCAAACGGCAGCGGCAAGACTACGCTGTTCCGCATTCTGTCGACCCTGATGGTGCCGAGCAGCGGCCAGGCGCGCATCGCCGGCTTCGACGTTGCGCGGCAGGCGCAGGAGGTGCGCGCGCGGACCGGCGTCGTCTTCCAGGCGCGCTCGGTCGACGGCAAGCTGACCGTGAATGAAAACCTGATGCACCAGGGCCACCTATACGGGCTGAGCGGCAAGGCTTTGCGCCGGCGCATGGATGAGGTGCTGGAGCGGGTACTACTCCGCGATAGGGCCAAGGACTTTGTGGAAACACTCTCGGGCGGCATGCAGCGGCGGGTCGAGCTCGCCAAAGGCCTGATC
>CAXUDF010000078.1:0-15091 GCA_964249695.1 uncultured Acidobacteriaceae bacterium | reverse complement strand
AGACTACGCAGAGTCCGCCGGTAAGGCCCGCGACTATCTCCGCAGCAACCACGGCAAGCAGGTCGGCGACCCCCAAAAAGCAGTCGAGATCATGATCGACCTCGCCGACTCGCCCAACCCACCCGTCCACCTGCTGCTCGGCAAGGTCGCCCTCACCCGCTTCCGCGACAAGCTCACCCAGTGGACCAAGGACCTCGACCAGTGGGAATCCGTCACCCTGAGCGCCGACTACCCGGAAGGGCAGTAAACCGCAACGGGTCGCAAAACTTTGGAACGCGTTGCAGCAGACCAGGCAAAGCTGCGCGACTCTCTTGGTGGACTACACAGAGCGCAACATCAAGACGGCGCATTAGGCCCGGGCACTTGAAATCGCAGCAGCGGCACCCTCTATCTCGCGCGCGACCGGCTTGCGCGCCGGCGTGATCAGCAGCCACGCCACAAGCGCGCCGAAGACAATGCCGGATGACGCCATCTCGACGGCGTGCGCAGCCCGAATCGCCGGCGGCAGAAAGTGGCTCGGCAGCAGCAGCGGACCCCATCCGCAAAGCACCGTAAAAGCATACGCAGACACAAGAGCCGCCTTGCCGCGCGTGAGGACCCACTGTCGGAGCCAGGGATAGACGCAGGCAACGTCCAGCAGTCCGCGAAAAAGAATCAGCGGAACCAGCTCACCCATGGAGGGCAGAGACCGCCCTGCGTAGAAGCTCATGATCCACGGCTGGATCGCAAGACCGGCGGCGAGATAAGTCACCAGAAAGGCCAACGCCAGCAATGGAAAGCGCCACACGGCGCCTCGGGCTGGTTCGCTCGCGCGGATGCCGTGCGCAGCGGGCCGCGCCAAGAGTGCTTCCAGCAGGCCGGCAGCGGCCGTGGCAATCGCCAGCCCGACGAGCGCTCCTCGCGCAGCCTGAGCCGCCGAAAGAATGTGAAAGGCCGCGGCTTCAATCAGGTTGCTGAGATAGGACAAACCCCAGAACGCCAGAGCTACCGTGGCAACCCCGCGCCCGTGCGTAGCCGGCGCGATGCCCCGTCGCATTGCCACGAGGCCGATAGCTGTAAGACTCGCGGAAACCGCGGTTCCCAACGCCCAACCCGCGGTGAAGCCGTCGATCACCCAGAGCAGTCCGGCGACCGCGAGAAAGCAAATCAACAGCCTGTTCAGCTTGCCCTTACCTTGCTCCACATCGCTCTGCGTCACGGATGAACCTCCACTCCCTGACAAAACAGGTGAACCTGCTCTGGCAAGGCCGCTTTCGTTCCACGCCACGGCGGTCCTTCAAGCGCCCAGGTCGCGGAAAGGCCAAAGTGCACGGTCTTGAAGTGCAGAACGAGCGCCTGCATGGGGGTATCCGTGCGCAGAAGACCGTCGTTCTGCAGCGCGGAAAAGAGCTGGACCAGCGGGGGATCGATGATGGTTTGCAGCTCGACGATGTAGGGGAACATCTGCTCGGTGCGTGCAAACATTTGCGCAAAGAAAATGCGGACAAAGCGGTAGTGCGGCTGCTTGAGGCGGAACTGGTACCGGATGAAATCGACCAGGATGGCTTCAAGCGAGGCTGGGCGTTCCTTACGCCTCGTCAGCCGGCGCCCCATCCTTGCCTGAACGCTCCGCTCCAGGTCCACGAAAAAGGCCACCACAATGTCTTCCTTGGTCTGGAAGTAGTTGTAGATCGTGCCTTTTCCGACGTCAGCCGCGTCTGCAATTGCCTCGACCGTTAAAGCCTCGAAGCCCCGCTCCTCCATCAGGGAGATGGCGGTGCGGAGAAGGTGCGCGCGAGTCTGCTCCCTCTTGCGCACGCGCCGGGATGAAGTTTCCGCGACCACAGTCAAACATGACCACGGTCAAAATACGGCAGTCAAGAAGTTTCGTAAGCAAGGACAAGCTATGTCTTACGAAACTTACACTCGCCCCAGGAACCGATCCGCACAGCGCAGGCTCACCGCCATAATCGTCAGCGCCGGGTTAGTCGGCTGCGCACTCGGAAACACCGAATTATCGCTGATATACAGGTTTGAAATCTCATGCGACCGCCCGCCCGCATCCACCACCGAGTCCCCCGGATCATCCCCCATCCGGCACGTCCCGATCTGGTGTGCAAAACGGTTCAGCGTCCAGCACTCCGTCGCCCCTGCCGCCGCCCATATCTCGTGCAGCTGCTTGGTCGCATGCGCCATCATCCGGTTTTCGTTCTCGTTCGCAGTAAAGTGGACCAGCGGCTTTGGCATCCCCCGCGCGTCCAACTCATCTGAAAGCTCCATGTAGTTGCTCTCGTGCGGCAGGCAGTCTCCGCTGATGCCCATGCCCGCAATGTTCGGAAAGCACTGGATATACCGCATGAAATCCGCGCCCCACAGTCCGCGGCCGCGCGCTACCGATTCAGCCCACGTCAAAGGCATAATGCCGTAGCTTTGGATCAGGTAGCCGCTCGCGAAATCCGCATCCTTGGGCCGCAGTGGGTCTTCGGTAATCAGCGACGCCGGAAAGCCTTTGTACGGCCGCACATCCTCGTCAAACGTCCCCCAGATTTGAGTTGAGGGGTGCGCCATGAAGTTTCGGCCCACCTGGCCGCTTCCGTTTGCCAGCCCCAGCCTCAGTAGCAGCCGTGCCGACTCGATAGCACCCGCGCACAGGAAGACAGCTTTGGTCCTCTGCCGCAGCTCCTGCCCGTCCTGGACGTACACCACCGCCTCGATCCGGCCGCTGGCGTCCAACTCCAGGTCCGTCACAAACGCTTCCGCACGGATCTCCGCCCCGGCCCGCACGGCCGCCGGCAGAAACGTAACGTCCATGCTCGCCTTCGCGCCGTTCTTGCAGCCCTGGTGGCAGAATCCCCGGTTCACACATGCGCCGCGCTCCGGGTAGTCGCTGGCTGGGCCGCTGTACGCCTGGCTCACTGCGGCGAGCGGTGCAGGCGCGTGCCGAATCCCCAGCGCATCACAGCCCCTTTGCATCAGCTGCGCCGGTGCATTCAACGGCAGCGCCGGCAGGGGATACTTGCGTCCCGGATCCCACGGATAAAACTCCGGGCCCGAAACCCCGATAAAGCGCTCCACCTCTTCGTAATACGGCAGCAGGTCCTCGTACCCGATCGGCCAGTCCACGCCGACCCCAAAATCCCGCTTGATCCGAAAATCCAGCGGGTTCGGCCGCGGCACATACGCGCCCCAGTGCAGCGTCAAGCCGCCTACACCGGTCCCGGAGTGGTTCTTCCCAAACGCAACGGGGTTTTCCCCGTCCGTGAGCCGCTCGTCCAGCCAGTACAGGTAGTTTTGCGCCCGCTCATCGGAGGCAAACTCCTCCGGCTTCAGAAACGAGCCTGACTCGATCGCTACAACCTTCAGCCCAGCCTGTGCCAGCCGTGCCAGGATCGGACTGCCGCCGGCCCCTGTGCCGATCACCACCGCGTCGACCGGATCGGCCAGCGGGTAGCGCTGCATGGGGGTCTCCGGATCACGCGGCAGTCTGCCCGTCGTGCTTCGTGCTGCGGCAAATGCCTCTGTGCTTTCGTGCGCCGCGCCTGTCGTCACTTCTTACGCTTCCCCTTCGGCTCCCACGCTTCCGTATTGTTCAGGCCGATGCCGCCGCCCGTGTTCGCCGGCCAGCCCGCCGGCTCGTCTGCGAACCCGTCGTAGCCCATCGCGGCCATTCCCGCCGGGTGCGCCACATACAGCTCGGTCGCGTCCGCCAGGATCTCTTCAAACCACCGGCTCGCGTCCAGGCCGACCCACTTTTCCTCGCCGTTCTGCACCCGGTGCAGCAGGGCGTCGGCGCGGTCCTCCGTAAGGTCTACAAAGTGGCGGCGATGCCGGTGCTGCGCGCTTTCGTCCAGCTTCGCCAGGCCCAGTGACAAGGCCTGCGCATCGGGCGGCAGGTTCGCATAGCGCCAGCCGTTGCCGTGGCCTGCGGCTCGCTGCTGTTCCAGCCGGGCTGCGAGCGAAAGCTCATTAGCCCCCGGCGCCCCATGTTCGTCCTCGGGCAGCAGTCGGCCCAGCACCCGTTCCAAAATTGCAAATGCTTCCGGGCTGATGCAGGTCGGCTTGTAGTCCGCAGGCGGTCCGGCCAGCCGCTGTTCCAGAACCCGGCGCGTGGGCGTGGACACACGCGGAGACCTCAGAATCGCGAGTAAAGGTGCGTCAATCGTGGGTGTTTGTGGCATATTCCTCTTCCGCCCTGTGCAGAACCGCGGCAGGGCAAGGGACGCTATGTATGGTTGCAAAATGATCTTCCCTGCTCAGACGCACCAGCGGGACGAAAGGTGCGGATTTTACATTGGCTCCATCGAAGTTCCGTACCACTTAAGTAAGCAAAAATCGTCTACCGTCGATACGAAATTTCCCGGAAAGCACCTGCGCCACCGCCCGCGCGTACACCCGATGCTCCTCCTCCAGAATCCTTGCTGAAAGGCTCTCCTCGTCATCGCCCCGCAGCACCGGCACAACTGCCTGGTCCACAATCACGCCGTGGTCCAGCTCCTCATCCACAAAGTGCACAGTGCAGCCGGTCGCGCGTACGCCGTACCGCAGCGCCTGGGCCTGCGCGTCAAGCCCCGGGAACGCCGGCAGCAGGGAAGGGTGAATATTCAAAATCTGCTGGGGAAATGCCTGGATGAAGCCGGGCGTCAGCAGCCGCAGGTAGCCTGCCAGGCACACCAGGCTTACCTCGTGTTCGCGCAGCCGGTCCACCAGCTCCCGGTCCTGCTCCTCACGCGAGCGCCCTCGCGCCGGCACGGCCATCGCCGGCAACCCTCGCTCCCGCGCCCGCAGCAGCCCCGGTGCCGCTTCCTTGTTCGACAGCACTACCGCGATCTCCGCGTCCGGGATCGCCCCTGAGTCCACTGCATCCGCCAGCGCCAAAAAATTCGAGCCCCGCCCAGACAGCAGCACCCCAAGCCGGTGACGTTTGCCTGTCGCTTGCGACGCCTTCGTCACGCCCGCCCAGCTCTCCGACGCATCGGCGCTGCTTCCGCCGGCAGGTACGCGACGCTTCCATGTCCACGCGCCGCTTCACCGATGCGGTAAAACGGCTCGTCCAGCTTCGCAAGCAGGGCCTCCGCCCGGCGCAGCTTTGCCGGCGGCACTACGCAGATCAGCCCCACGCCCATGTTGAAAGTACGGAACATCTCGTCTTCCGCAACCGAACCCAGCACCTGCAGGTGTTGAAACACCGGCAGCACCGGCCATGAGCCCAGCCGCACCTGCGCCCCCACGCCCCTGGGCAGTACCCGCGGCAGATTCTCCGTGATCCCGCCGCCGGTAATGTGCGCCATGCCTGCAACTACGCCCGATTTCACCAGCGCCTGAATCGGCTTCAGGTACGAGCGATGGGTCGCCATCAGCACCGCTCCGGCTTTCGCCTTCAGCGCCGGCACGCGCTGCTTCATGCCGTAGCCGGCTACCTCAAAAAACAGCTTCCGCGCCAGCGAGTAGCCATTCGTGTGCAAGCCGGTAGAAGGCAGCCCCAGCAGCACGTCTCCAGGCTGGATCCCGCTTCCAGTCACCAGCCTCTCGCGCGAAACAGCACCCACAATGGTCCCGGCCAGGTCGTACTCGCCGTCTGCATAAAAACCGGGCATCTGCGCCGTTTCGCCGCCGATCAGCGCGCAGCCGTTTGCCCTGCAGGCGTCAGCGATGCCGGAAACCACCTGCTCCACCACTCGGGGCGCCAAACGGCCGCTCGCCAGGTAATCGAGGAAAAATAGCGGCGTCGCCCCCTGTACCGCGATGTCGTTCACGCAGTGGTTCACAAGGTCTGCGCCGACCGTGGTGTGCACCCCAAGCTCAAAAGCCAGCTTCAGCTTGGTCCCCACCCCGTCCGCGCTCGACACCAGCACCGGGTCCGGAAACCGCTTCAAGTCCAGTTGAAACAGGCCGCCGAAGCCGCCCACCCCGCCCAGCACGCCCCGCGTTGCGGTCGTTTTTGCAAGCGCCTTGATGCGCTCTTTCGCGCTGTCGCCGGCAGCAATATCCACCCCCGCCGCGGCGTATGTCTGGGGTTGAGCCTGAGCTATCCGACCCGGGCTTGCGAGCTGTTTTTTAGGTGCAGGAGGCAATGCGACCCCTTCCGTCAATCCGGTAGTCTAGCATCGCCGCCGCGCGCGGCAGCCCATCGGGCACTGCAGCGCCGGCCCCGTCTACAATAACGTTTGAGCCGCCATCGCGACCGCGGAGACCGCCCGCTCCCGGGCAGAGGAAACAGACAACTGACCATGCGGCTGAAGCACCCCTACGATCTTTCATCTCTCTCTTCCTTTGCTGCTCTTAAGCGCATCCTTGGAGGCATAGCTGCCGCCTCGCTACTGCTCGCGACCTGCGCACACGCTGCCGGGCCTACCCGCACCACGCTTGCAGCTGCGGCGGGCGATGGTACGGCCTCGAGCACCGATTCGGCCTCGAGCACCAGTACGGCCCCGAGCAGCGACACAGTCCTGACCGCGACGGTCACCACCGCCATAGGCGCCCCGGTTGCCTCCGGCACAGTCGACTTCCTGCTCCCGAGCGGTGCTTCCGTTGGTTCGGCCATCGTGGCGGCCAATGGCACTGCTGTTCTCAAGCTCGACAAGATTCCGGCCGCTCCCGGCGCAACGCAAACCTCGGTTACCGCTGCCTACAAGTCCGGCGACACGGCCAACGGCAACTCCGCTTCCGCTCCGCTCGCGCTCGCCGCGCCCGCGGTGACCACTGTTTTGCCCGACTTCACCGTTACCGGCAATCCCACCACCGTCACTACGCCCCAGGGCTCTTTCGGTACAACGGCGATCACGGTCACCTCGGTCGGCGGCTACAACGGCTCTATTGAGTTCTCCTGCACCGGCCTGCCCGCGCAGGTCACCTGTGCCTTCAACCCGACGCAGCAGCTGCTCGGCGCCAACAACACGTTTGTCAGCACGCTGGAACTGCAAACCCAGGGCCCCTCCGGCACCCAGAGCAGCCTCCTGACGCACGGCACCGGCATCGCCCTGGCCCTTGTTCTGCCCGGAGCGCTGCTGTTGACTGGTCTCACCCGACGGCGCCGGGGCGTGCAGTGGTTTTCTCTCGGCCTCCTGCTGGTAACTGCCGGCTTTGGGCTCAGCGGCTGCTCGCAGCGGTATGGCTACCTGCACCACCCGCCGCCAGTCGCGGGCGGCTCCCCCATCGGCACGTTTCCCATCACGGTCGCAGTCACCGGCGGCCAGGGCGCCACCATCACCGAGCACGACATCATCGTCAGCCTGGTCGTGCAGTAGCGCATTCGTTCCAAGGATTTCCGGCTTTCTTCATGGAACAAATAGGGAGCGAGCTTGAGACAATCCGGTAAATCTAAACAAAGAAGCGTCATCCTGAGACGATCCCGCAGTCTAAAGAAAAGCGACTTGTATTGAACGCTTTCCCACCCCCAAAGTGCGGCAAGAACGCTGCTTTTACTCGATACGAATAAGCGGTCACCCTCTAGCAGACAATCCTGAGAGCCCCAGCCACCAAACGCGCCGTTTCCTCCGCAACCTCATCCGCATCCCCGAACCCCGCTAGCCAGTGCACCTCCGGCTCCCGTCGAAACCAGGTCATCTGCCGCTTGGCATAGTTGCGATGCCCCTGCTGGACGGCCGCAATGGCCTCTTCCTCGCTCATCGCTCCCGCCAGCACAGCGGCGGCCTCCCGGTAGCCCAGGGCGCCGAGCCCCTGGGCATCTCGGCCAAACCTGCCTTGCAATGCAGACGTTTCCGCCGCCAGGCCGCCCGCGAACATGCCTGCAGCACGCCGGTTCAGCCGCTCGTATAAAGCCGCGCGCGCCGGCTCCAGCCCGATCCGCAGCAGCCGAAAGCCCCGCAGCGGCTCGCGCCCCGCGCCCTGTTTTTGCCCCTCGCCAAGCAGGGCCACCTCAAGCGCCCGAATGAGCTTCGGCTCGTCATTCTCATGGATGTCCCGCGCTGCCGCACGGTCGAGCCGTCGCAGCACCCGGTGCAGGTAGCCTTTGGGCCGCGTTCGCGCACTCTCCGCCAGCCGCGAGCGCAACGCCGGGCATCGCTGCGGCAGCGGATCAAGCCCCTCGGTAAACGCGCGCAGGTAAAGCCCCGTGCCGCCCGTCACGATCGGCACTCTTCCGCGCGCCGCAATCGCTTTGGCCGCGCTCCGGGCGGCGCGAGCCCAGTCACCGGCCGTCATGACCTCATCCGGATCGACTAAATCAAGCAGATGGTGCGGCACCCGCGCACGTTCCGCCGGGGAAGGCTTCGCCGTGCCCAGCTCCATGCCCCGGTATACCGCCACCGAGTCGCACGAGATCACCTCGCCGCCAAACTGCTCCGCCAGCCGCAGCGCCAGCGCAGTTTTGCCGCTCCCGGTGGGCCCAAGCACAATCACCAGCAGCGGGTCGGTTTTCTCGACTTCCACGTTTAGAACCGCCACCAGCCCGGCGGAAACAGCACATGCGCCGGCGCCCGCAGAAGGACGATTCCCAGGATCAGAGCCGCGATCAGCACCAGCCCCCACACCTGCCGCCGGCGCGCCAGCGCCTCTTCCTCCGCGCGCGCAATCTCAAGCGGCGTCGGCGTCATCAGCGGATTCCCTCGCGATCGTTGTAGAGGAAGTAGAAGCGCAGCTCCAGGAACGGCCCCTTGAAGTCCTTCGGCAGATTCGGAAACGGCGACGCGCCCGTAATCCCGCCCCATGCCGCCCGGTCCAGCGACACGTCGCCTGAAGGCCCTTCCAGGTGCATCTCCTTGACTGAACCGTCCGGCAAAATCTTGAACCGGATCAGCACCCGGCCCTGCTTCGAGATGGGCGGCTGCGCCACCTCGGGGATAATCGGATACCACGACCGCTTGGTCGCGTAGATAACCCGCTGAATGTAAGGCCCAAAGTCGACGCCCAGCGTGTCTGACAGCACATCGACCGCGCCCTTGTTGCCGCCGCGCTGCGAGGGCGCATTTGCCCCCGCGTCCCCGCCCGAGGCTCCGGAGCTTCGCGCTTCACGCGCGGCCTGCTGCACGGCTTCCGCCGGGGTTTGCGGGCCGGCGGCAAAGTTCGGCTTGGTCGGCTGCGGCTTTGGCGCGTCCAGTTGAGCGTTCTGGCCTGTGGGTATCGGCGGAACCGGCTGCGGGCGCGGCAGCGGAGGCGCTGGCTGCTGCTGCGCTACCTGGGGCGGCTTCGGCGGCGTCGGTGCCTGCGGCAGCTGCTTTGGCGCCGGTTTGGGCGCGGGCGGCGCTGCTTGGCGCGGCGCTTGGAGGTTTTTGCGCTCGGGTACCGGCTTGGGCGCGGGCTGCTGCCGGTTCTTGCTCAGCTGCTTCAGCACGTCCGGCGGCAGGTCCAGGACGGTTACCTGCTTCTCCTTGTCGCGCACGCTCCCGGCATCGCGCACCTTGACGTGCCATATGTACTTCGGCGCGAACAGCAGGTACGCAAACAGGAGCATGTGCAGGATCAGCGCGATCCAGATCTTCTCCCGCAGCGAAACCTTCGCCCGCTCGTCTTCGATCTCGTCGATGACGTGCAGCAGGTCGTACTCTTCCAGCCCGTCATAGCTCTGGCGCGCAATGCGCCCGCGGCGCGTGCGCGGCTTCGGCCCCGCGCTGGGGGGCTGCTGTGGCGGAGGTGCTTCAGTCGCAGGCATCGGTGAACAGTCCTAAAACGCTCCTCATTCTCTCACTTATGACGGCTCTCACTTGGAAAGGCGGTAATTCACCCTGCCGGACGCTCGGTCATTCCTTGTCGGCGTTCTCGGCAGCCCGGTAAGGCCACCGTACAATCAAGACCGTGCACACCCCCGGATCTCTCTCAGCCTTCGTGTTTACAGTCAGCGATCGCTGCGCCCGCGGGGAGCAGCAGGACCTTTCCGGGCCGGCCGTAGTTGCGCTGCTCCAGCAGGCAGAGTTTGCCGTCGTCGGGACCCGCATCCTTCCAGACGAGCAGCCGCTCCTTGAAGACGCTTTAAGGCAGGCAGCAGCCTCAACGCAGCTCATCGTCACCACCGGCGGCACCGGCCTTACCGAGCGCGACGTCACCCCGGAGGCGACCCGCGCCGTCTGCTCCCGGCTGATTGATGGGCTTAGCGAGCAGATGCGGGCAGAAGGCCGCCATGAAACGCCGTTTGCCGTCCTCAGCCGCGGCGTATGCGGGCTCCTCGGGCGAACGCTGGTTGTCAATCTCCCCGGCGCGCCGCGTGGCGCCGCTACATCGCTCGCGGCCATCCTGCCCGTTCTTCCGCATGCTCTGCGGCTTCTTCACGATGCGCGGGCACCGCATCCGATCGAGCCCCAATGACTCAGGCCTCAGGAACTCCAGCCCCAATGACCGCGAGCCTGCCCCGTTGAAGCATCTCGGGCTTCTGCTGAAGAAGTGGACGCTTCTGCTCCTGCTCTTCCTCAAGCCGTTCGGCTTCTGGGGTGCGGGCGCCATCGCCGTCCTCGACTCGAGCACGATCCCGGTTCCCATGGACTTTCTGCTCGGCACCTACATGTGGAACGATCGCGCTCACGCATGGGTGTATGTGCTGATGGGCGCAGCCGGCTCCGCCATCGGAGGCCTGCTCCCCTTCCTGCTGGGGCGCGCCGGCGGCGAGCTCTTTCTGCTTAAGCGCGTCAACCGCGCCCGCTACGAGCAGCTTCGCAACCGCTTCGAACGGCAGGAGTTTCTCGCGCTCATGATCCCCTCCATGCTGCCGCCGCCGACCCCGTGGAAGCTGTTTGTCTTCGCCGCCGGCGTCTTCGAAATGCGCGTGGTCACGTTCATGGCTGCCGTTTTCATCGGCAGGCTGGTGCGCTTCGGCGTGCTCGCGGTCCTCACCATTCGCTATGGCCCGCAGGCGATCAATGAGGTCGGACGCCTCATGCATCAGCACGCCTCCGCCCTGCTCACCCTGCTCGGGCTGCTGCTCATCGGCATCATCCTGTACGCCGTCCGCCAGGGCACCCAGCGCCGCAGCCGCACCGCCGGGCAGCGCTCCGGCGAGTTTGAAAACTAGCAGCTTCCCAGCTAAATGGGGCCATCCTGAGCGCAGTGAAGGATCTGCTTTGCGCCTTTCACTTTCAGCTCAATCCACGTCGGAGCGGTCACTCGATCCCTGGTCGCTACTTCCGCGCTTTGCCAAGTACCCGGCCAGCCATCCCCTGCTCTCATTGGTGCAGCGCTAAGCTAGGATGTAGCCCGGTCATAAGGAGCCGTCATGATTGAAGAGATAAAAGGATTCGCCGAGATTGTTGGATGGTACGGTTATTAGCCCTCCTTTCACGATTCAGAGATTCTGGAGATGTGTCTTAGAAGAGCAGGGACGTCCGAAGTAAGAGTGCATACCAGCGAGAGAACGTCAGAAACAGACTCTAAGGGATTTTTCAAGCATGTGAAGCATGCGATCGTAACCTTTTTAATTGACGATATAGAAGAAGCCAGCGTCGATGGATTCAACAAACAGAACGTCATTTCGAGCATTGAGATTGCAAGAGATGGCGAATCAATCAAGCTAGGTATTTCCGGTATCTATGGTGCCGACGCGCAAATCTCGGCAAAGGGTCTACGTCTGAAGCTGCAGCCGGGAAACCCGCGTTCAGCATAGAAGCAAGGTAGGAAAGCGGTCTATAAGAGCTTAGCAAGCTTAAATCATCAAGGATCACTTACAAGGCTGTATCTAGATCGCGAGTCTTGCCTCGAATACGGATCCTGATTTGTTCCGCTTCGCCGTTAACTTCCGTGCGGACAGCAGCAACTGTCCTGCTTAGTGTGCTATTTGACGACTTTAGGCAGAAAACCGCTAAGCAGCCCCCGCAAGCCTTCCCGTTCTGCCGTACCCATCCCTGAAACCGGCAGCACGTTGTACAGCCCTTTCTCTTTGCGCCGCAGCAGGACCACGTGCTCGCCCTCGCGCCAGCCGGTGTAGTTAAGCCACGGCTGAAAGCCCTGCGCTCCGTTCGGCCCATCCATCCTGACCCCTTCCGCGGACAAGGTCAGCGCATCGGGCAGCGACGCGTCCAGGCTCTCGACCGCCTCCCGCGTTCCCTTGCGGTACCGGAAATACGAAAAGCCGCCGATGACCAGCAGAATCACCACGCGAATCGCAATCAGCTGCGGTGGAATACGTGCATGCTGCACCACCGAGGCATACACAATGCCGATCACGATCACCGCATACGCAATCAGACGAATGTAGGAGAACGCCATGCGCGTGGCGTAGCCTTTCGGCCTCACAAAGCGAGTCGCCTCCTTGATCTCAACCTCGTTGAGCTTGCCGTGGAACTGCATGAGCCCTTATAGCAGAGCCACGCACGCCGGCCTCGCTCTTTAGAGCAACAGTGGGCAGTCGATTCCACTTTGGGAAACGCGGGTTCGCCCCAGCCCGTTTCGAGTTCCTGGCAGTCTACGGGTTATGGACAAAGTGCCCCCGCCGGTGCTAACTCTAGTTCGCCTGCCGAACTTGGCCATCCTGTCTAACCGGAGACCCACCCTCCATGTTTGCCGCCCGTTTCGCATTGCTGCTTCTCACGGCTCCTGCCGCTCTAGCGCAAACCGCGCCGCTCCCTTACCTGAACCCGGCCTTGAGCACCGCGGAGCGCGCCCACGACATCGTGGGCCGCATGACGCTCGACGAGAAAGCGCAGCAGCTGGAAGACTGGGCGCCGGCCATTCCGCGCCTCGGCGTGCCCGACTATCAAACCTGGAACGAAGCCCTGCACGGTGTCGCCCGCGCCGGCTATGCCACCGTTTTCCCGCAGGCCATCGGCATGGCCGCGACCTGGGACGCGCCCCTGGTCCACAACGTGGGTGACATCATCTCGACCGAAGCCCGTGCCAAGTACAACGAGGCCCAGCGCGATGGAAACCACCGTATCTTCTACGGCCTCACCTTCTGGTCGCCCAATATCAACATCTTCCGCGACCCGCGCTGGGGCCGCGGGCAGGAAACCTATGGCGAAGACCCCTTCCTGACCGGCTCCATGGGTGTCGCCTTCATCACCGGCATGCAGGGCCCCGACCCTGAGCACCCCAAAGTCGTCGCGACCAGCAAACACTTTGCCGTGCACAGCGGCCCTGAGTCCCAGCGCCATGTTTTCGACGTTGACCCGACCCCCCGCGACCTTGAAGAAACCTACCTGCCGGCCTTCCGAGCGACCGTGGTCGACGGCCGCGTCAAGTCTGTGATGTGCGCCTACAACGCGATTGACGGCAAGTCTGCCTGCACCAACACCATGCTGCTCAAGGACCACCTGCGCGACGCGTGGGGTTTCCGCGGCTTTGTCGTGTCCGACTGCGGCGCCATCGTTGACGTCACCCATGGCCACCATGACGCGCCTGACATCCTCCACGCTGCCGCCCTCTCGATTGCAGCTGGGACCGATCTTTCCTGCAGCATTTGGGATCCGGGCTTTAACACCCTAGCCAATGCAGTGCGGCAGGGCGTCGTGCCGGAGGATCTCGTAACCCGCTCCGCCGAGCGGCTTTACACTGCCCGCTACCAACTAGGGCTTCTTGGCCCGAAAGGTTCCAGCCCGTACGACGCCATCCCATTCTCCGAGGACGCCTCCGACGCCCACCGGGCTGTCGCGCTCCAGGCCGCTGAAGAGTCCATGGTGCTGCTCAAGAACAACGGCATTCTGCCGCTTGAGCACGCCCCGGCGCTTCTTGCAGTCGTCGGGCCCACGGCTGACCTGCTGCCCGCGCTCGAAGGCAACTACAACGGCGTTCCGCTGCACCCGGTCACGCCGCTTGACGGCGTAAAGCAGCAGTTCGCCGGTTCCACCATCACCTACGCGCAGGGGTCCACGCTCGCTGCCGGCGTCGAGGTGCCGGTGCCGCGCACGGCCTTTACCTCCGGCCCCGGGAGCACCGGGCTGAAAGCCGAATACTTCAACAATCCGGACTGGACCGGCGCACCCGTCGCGACCGCGAAGTCCTCCACGGTGCAGTACGACTGGCACGATGCGTACCCGGTCCCCGAGATTACCACCCACAGCTACTCGGTCCGGTGGAGCGGGCAGCTCACCGCTCCGGCCGCGGGCACGTATCGCTTCATTCTCGCGCCCGAAGACAGCTTTCCCTACTCACCTAAGGAAAATTTCCGCTTCCTCCTCGACGGCAAGGTGCTCGCCGAGGGCAGCCTGAACACCGGCAAAGCCGTCGACACCATGGGTGCTTTCACCTTCAGCCCCGGTGCTTCGCCCACCGCGCCGCCCATCATGGCGGGCCCGCATCCTGCCATCATCCCGGTCACGCTTGCTGACAACAAGCCGCATGACTTCCGCCTCGAGTACAGCCACTCCGGCGACGAGGGCGGTGGAGTGCAGCTCAAGTGGGACGCCCCGGCCGACGCGCAGCTGACTGAAGCCGTAGCTGCCGCTCAAAACGCCGATGCAGTGATCGCCTTTGTCGGCCTTTCGCCGCAGCTTGAAGGCGAAGAAATGCCAATCAAGATTGAAGGTTTTGCCGGCGGCGACCGCACCAGCATCGCCCTGCCCGCGGCCCAGCAAAAGCTGCTCGAAGCCGTCAGCGCGACCGGCAAACCGGTCATCGTTGTTTCGCTTTCCGGCAGCGCGCTCGCGCTCGGCTGGGCTCGGGACCACGCCGCCGCCGTGCTCCAGTCCTGGTACCCCGGTGTTGCCGGCGGGGAGGCGGTCGCGCGCACCCTCGCCGGCCTCAACAACCCTGCCGGCCGGCTGCCGGTCACCTTTTATGCCGACACCGCGGACCTGCCGCCCTTCACTGACTACAGCATGAAGTCGCGCACCTACCGCTACTACACGGGCACGCCGTTGTGGGGCTTCGGCTACGGGCTCAGCTACTCCTCGTTCCGCTACGGCGCCCTGCGGCTCTCCAGCCGCGAGCTCACGGCGAGCGAACCTCTGCGCGCGACTGTCCACGTCACCAACACGAGCAAGCGCGCCGGCGACGAGGTCGTCGAGGCTTACGTCAAAACACCTCAGGCAGGCGGCCCCATCCACGCGCTTGCCGCTTTTGAGCGAGTCCACCTCGCGGCAGGGGAGAGCCGCGACGTCGCCCTGACCCTCAATCCGCGCTCGCTGTCGAGCGTGGACGATGGCGGCAACCGCGGGCTGCTCGCGGGCAACTACCAGCTCACGGTCGCAGGAGCGCAGCCGCAGGATGCGCCGAGCAAAGCGGAAGCGAGCTTTAC
>CAXUDF010000077.1:10048-15103 GCA_964249695.1 uncultured Acidobacteriaceae bacterium | reverse complement strand
CAGCTCTACCTGGCAGGATAGGGCACGGCCGGACGGGCTCTTCCATGCATCTCTTGCCGCTACGGTAAAGTCCGTGTCAGGACACAAAACCGGGACGGAGCAGTAAGTCTCCACCAGCCATCGCATTTTGGACAAGCGTGGCTAGCCCGGCACCCGGTCCAGCAACCGCTTCCAGTTCTTCTGATTCTTTCGGTAGCTCTTCTTCAAATCCTCTAAAATCCGCTCGAAATCCGTGTGCCCACTTAGCCGCTTCCACGCCGGGTTTTGCGCGAACCAGGGGTAATTTTCATTGCCCAGGTAGATCGCCCGCCGCAGCCAGTGCAGGGCTTCGCTCTCATCGCCTTCGACCGCGAAATACGTCGCCAGGCGGTACGCCATCTCGCTGTCCGCCTCGGCGGCCGAGATCGAGTTCTCCTCAATCAGCTCCGCCGCGCGCTCGCGCTCGCCGGCCTGCACGTAGCACATGGCGAGCGTCGGGTAGGCAAGGCGCATGCTGTGGTCGTCCTCGATGACCCGCTCGAGGATGTCGATCGCCGCCGCCATGTCGCCCTCGCGCATGTGCTGGTAGGCGACCGAGGTCCGCAGCAGCGGATGCTTGGGCTCGAGCGCGAGACCTTTTTCCAGCTCGTCGTTGGCAAGCTCGAGCTGGTTCTGGTACTGGTACACCCGCGCGCGATGGTTGTAGATGACGGGCGCGTTCGAGGGGTCGAGCTGCAGCGACGCGTTGAACTGCCCAAGCGCCTGCTCGTACAGCCCGTCAAGCCGCATGGTGATGCCCGCGATGATGTGCACCTGGGCATCGTTGGCCGCGGTGTGCAGCAGGTGCTCAATGCCGTGGCGCGCGCTTTCTTTTTCGCCGCGCGACAGCAGCATGTACACGCGGTACAGGTTGGCCTCGACCGAGCCGGGGTCGATCTCAAGCGCCTGATCAAAGGCCTTGCGTGCGGCGATGACATGCATGTGACCGCCGAAGCCGTGGCGCACGTACTGCAGGTGCGTGATGCCGAGCCCGCTCCAGGCGGCGGCAAAGGGCGCGGGCTGCCCGGGCGGAGAGCCGCTTGCGGAACCGGTCAGGGACCCGGTCACGTGTTCAAAGCGCTCGAGCGCGCGGTCCAGATCGCTCCGGCTGCCGGTGCGCTGCATAAAGGAGGAAAGCATCGCGCGGGCCTGCAGGTACTGCTCGGAAAGCTGGCCCGTCAGCACGCTCCCGCGCGGCGAACTTCCCCGCGGCAGGCTGCGGTCCGACGCGGTCAGCTGGCCGATGCCCTGCAGCGACGCGAACACATCGTTGCAGATCTCGGTCTGCACAGAGATCAGGTCGAACGACTGGACGCTGATCGCTCCGCCGCCGCCGACGCTCTGGCCTACCACGTCGAGCAGCTGCCAGTTCAGGTCAAAGCCCTCAGACCCGCGCAGGAAATTGCCCGCAAGCACCCAGCGCACCAGCAGCTTCTGCCCGATCTCGAGCGGGTCCATCTGGGCCAGCTGCTTTGCGTTGCTCATCTGCGACAGCGCGCTCGAGGGCCGCACCACGAGCGACGGCATACGCGCCAGGCGGGCCGCAATCGCGTCCGCAAGCGCCGAGCCGTAGAGCGGCGCCACCGGCTCCGGGCCTAAGTTCTTGAATGGCAGCACCATGATGCTGTTCTGTTTCGCGGCCGATTCGGGCGAGTCGCGAAAACGCTCAGCCAGCATCGACAAAAAGCCGGTGGTGCGCTTCTCACTCTCCTCGGCGGATACCGGCAGCGAGGCCGCCGCTTCGCCCGGGATGATGCCGGACTCAAGGTGCATCGTCTTCATGATCGTCTTGAGCGCTTCACGCGTGTCGGCCGCGCTTGCGTAGCGGTCGGCCGGGTTCTTCGCGAGCAGCGTCCCGATCACATTGCGCAGCTCGGCAGGGGTCTGCGCCGGGAGCGGCGCGGGGTCAACAAACTGGATCGCGCGGATCGATTGGAACTCATCCCCGTCAGAGCGCGAGAACGGATGGTGCCCGCTCACCAGCTCGTACAGGATGATGCCAAGCGCCCACAGATCGCTGCGCACGCTTGACTGGCCGGTGACAAACTGCTCCGGGGCCATGTAGGCGATGGTGCCGCCGCGTGCGGTGTAGGTCGCCTGCAGCGGCCCGCCCTTGCGCGTGCTGGTCACGGAAGGGTCAAACTCCGCGTCTTCAACGTTCAGGCGGCGGGCTAGGCCGAAGTCAAGAATCTTTACCAGGCCGCCGTCGGTCAGGATGACGTTGGCCGGCTTCAAGTCACGGTGAAAAATGCCAAGCGAGTGCGCCGCATGGAGCCCGTCGGCGATCTGGATGCCGACCGAAAGCACCAGTTGCACACTCGCCGGGCCGCCGCGCGCAATGAGCTTGTCGAGCGGCTGCCCCGGCACATACTGCATGACGATGAAGGCTTCTTCGCCCTGCTCGCCGCTCTCCTCACCGACCTCGTAGATGGCGCAGACATTGGGGTGCTCGATCGCGGAGGCAAGGCGCGCCTCGCGCAGCACAGTCGAGCGCATCTGCTCCGAGGTGAGCGAGCCGCGCTTGAGGATTTTGAGCACGACCGGGCGCATCAGCTCGGTATCGTTCGCGAGGTACACAATGCCGCTGCCGCCCACGCCCAGACGCCGCTGCAGCTCGTAATGCTCGATGACGCGATGCTTCATGCCCCTTCAGTGTATCCACCTGCGGTGGGGCCAGTGGCGCTTCGCGCTCCGTGGGACTGACGAAAGATTGGGCCAGCAAGTAAGTCGCGGCGAGCGAAGCCGCCGGCGCGTCTGCGGGACTGCCTGCATCGCCTTCCTATTTGACTTGGACGGCACTTGGCACACTCAGCCTTTGGAAATTCACTGTGCCGGACACGCCGCTGGAGAAAGCTTCGTCACGCGCGGGTGCGCGTGGTCCAGAGCTATCAGGAACGCAGCATCGGTCGCGCCCGCGATCTGGCGGATGTTGAGGAGCTGCTTCAGACAGATCGGATGCGACGTAAACTCGCGCCCGGTGTTTCTAGAATCGAGCTGATCCAGGACCTAGAAGAGTAGCCTTCCGCTGGAAACGGGAAGCCCGACCGCTACGTGCGCAAAGGCAGGAGAACTTTCCCGGTTTGTAGCTCCTCGACCACCGTCGTTTGCGGACCGGGCAGCGTGACCCTCAGAGACGTACCGAGCTCCGAGCCCATCTCGATCGTTCCACCCAGTTCGCGAACGCGCTCGCGCATGCCTCGCAGCCCGTTGCCTTCCGACCCCCGCATACCCTGCCCGTCATCGCGGACCTCCAGAACGGTTCCAGCGGAGCTGGTCCTGCACACGATCGAGCAGCTGCGTGCCCCGGCGTGCCGCACGATATTAGTCACCGACTCGCGAAGAATCAGGGCCAGCGATGCTTCCTGCTGCGCAGACAGGCGCGGCACCCGCTCCGGCCGTTCCACCAGCGTCACGCCCGCGGCGGCAAGCGTTGCCATCGCTCCCTGGATCTCGGCCTCCAGCCCCTGCGCGCGGTAGCCGGAAACCGTCTGCCGCACCTCGGCCAGCGCGCGCCGCGCGGTTGTCTGGATCTCAGCCAGCTCCTGCGCGGTGCGGGCGGGGTCGGTATCGAGCATGCGCGCGGCCAGCTCGCTCTTGAGCGAGATCAGCGAAAGCGTGTGACCCAGCACGTCGTGAAGGTCGCGCGCGATCCGCTCGCGCTCTGCGGTTTTGGCCAGCTGCTCGATTTCGTCCTGCGCCATCCGCAGCCGGGCATCGGCGATGCGCTGCGTCCGCAGGTACTGGTGGTTGACGCCGGTAAACACGCTGATGCCGCACGCGATGCTCCACTCCCAGGATGGCAGGTGGAAGGCAAACGCCTGCAGCAGGATGATGGCGCACTCCAGCGCGAGCATGCGCCAGATCGCCTGACTCGTTTCGGCGATCTCCGGGACCAGTGCGCCGATAAAGATGTAAATGCCAAATGCGCTCGTGTTCACGGGCACGTAGAGCAGAGCCAGCACCAGCATTCCGGTGGTAGCGAGGCGCCTTGCAAGGAGCGAGTAAGGCCCCCACGCCACAAAGTAGAGGGGGAGAAATACCGCGACCGCGATGGCGAGAAGCGGCCAGCCGTACCGGCTCGGCGCATCCATGGGAACGATAATCCAGAATGCGGCATAGAGCAGGAAGGAAAGTTGAAAGAGATTGAGCCCGGAGAAGGTCCACTTCTTCCGTGAGCTCGGGCCGGCGGGGCCGCCCATCACACGCCAGCTGTCGTTTCCCTCCGCAATGCTCATGCCCGCGCCTCACTGCGCGCCCACACGCGTGCGCTGATTGCCAGCAGCACCGCTGTATAGCCCGCGAGCACAGCATACCCGAGCGCCGGCGAGGGTGTCTGGAAGCCGAGAGCGTGGAGCGCCAGCCGCGAAAACCAGTACGTCGGCAGGTATTGCGCGACCGCCTGCATCCAGTGCGGCAGCTGGTCGACCGGCATCCACAAGCCGCCAAAGAACGAGAGCGGCAGGTACAACAGGTTGATAAACCCGGGCCCGGCGCTGGGCGGCACCGCCAGGCCGAACAGAAGGCCCAGGCTCGCGAATGGCAGCGTGCCTACGGCCATCACACCGAGCAGCTTGAGCACCTGCGCCGCGGAAGCAACCGACTGCCCAGCAATCAGCGGACTGAGCGCGGCCAGCAGAAGGCAGATAACGAGCGAGAAGATAAGGCTGGAGCCGAGCTTCGCCAGCAGGTAGGCCATCGGCGGCATGGGGCTTGCACGCTTGAGCTCCAGCCAGCCGTGGCCGCGCTCGTAGGCCAGGCCGGCGCCGATGCCGAACAGTGAGGCGCCGACAGCGCCGAAGCAGCTGTAGCTGGCGAGCAGGTAGCGAGCTACCTCGTGCCCAGCGGGACCGGCATGGCGATTGAGCGAGCCGAACATTGAGAAGAACACAACCGGGAAGCCAATGGCAGAGGCGGAGTACGCCCGGTTGCGCAGCATTTTAACGAACTCGGCGCGGATTTCGCGCCCATAGATGCCGGCCGGCGGCCCGCTTGGCTCGGCAATGGTGGAAGAAAGAACAGCGGAGGTCGTCATGGCGG
>CAXUDF010000077.1:6771-9948 GCA_964249695.1 uncultured Acidobacteriaceae bacterium | reverse complement strand
CTGTTGAGCAGCGCGCGCAGGGTCTCTGCCGGAGAATCCGTTGCGAGCGTCCAGCGTTCGCCGTCGCGCGCCGCATCGTTTACGCAGGGGAGTGCCAGCAGCTCTGCGCGGGTCAGCGCGCTGCGGCAGCGGACCCGGGACCCCCCGGCAGCGCCCCTGAGCTGGGCGGGCGTGCCTTCAGCCAGCAGGCGGCCGCCTTTGAGCAGCAGGATGCGGGTCGCGAGCGCCTCGGCCTCCTCCAGGTAGTGGGTGGTCAGCAAAACGGTTTTGCCGCGGGCGGCAAGCGCGCGCACCTCAACCCACAGGGCACGGCGCGCCTCCACATCCATGCCGAGCGTCGGCTCGTCGAGAAACAGCAGGTCCGGGTCGCCGGCCAGCGCGAGCGCAAACAGTACGCGCTGTTTTTGGCCTCCTGATAACGCCCCAAACAGCGAATCGGCAACGGACTCGAGCCCGGCAATGCGCAGGATTTCGGGCGATGGGAGCGGCCGCGGATAGTAGCCGCGGAAGAGTTCAATGTGCTCGCGCACCCGCAGCGACTCCGGCATGCGCCCCACCTGGAGCATGGCGCCGATGCGCACCCGAGCCTCCCGCGCCCCAGGGGCGCGGCCGAATACCGCAGCGCGCCCGCTGCTCTGCCGCGTCAGCCCCAGCAGCACGCGGATGGCGGTTGTCTTGCCGGCACCGTTGGGGCCGAGCAGCGCGACGATCTCGCCCGCGTGGAGCGTAAACGAGAGCGCGTCGAGCGCCTGGGAGCTCCCGTACTGCTTGCTAACCTGGTCGAGCGTGGCCACCGCGCGGGCCGAAGCCGTGGCCGTATGCTCGAGGCCTTGTGCGTGGTTCGCGTCAAGAATCGCCAGTGTTCCCATCGCTGCCCTCCGGAACGGCCGGTGGTTTCGGCTGTTCGATACCAAGACTGTGCGCTGCGGCAGGCATCGGGCGGCAGTGCGAAGCGTCACCAATCGCAGGTGACAAGTGTCAGCCTTGTTCGCCTCGTGCTTGCCCTTGTGAGGGAGCTTGCGCACCCTCCACTCGGCGGCGCATATTTCCCGCATCGGCGCTCACCCACACGCTGGCGCCGGCAAAGGAGCTGCCCTTATGTTCGGAAAAACCAAGGCTGCTGCAGGCCCCAGGAAGTGCGCACACCCGGCGTGCTTCTGCACGGTCGAGACCGGAAACAAGTTCTGCTCGGATCACTGCCGTGACGCGCACGGCATGATCGAGCTGAACTGCCAGTGCTGCCATGCCGGCTGCGAGTGCGGTCCGGCCTCCTGATACTGCGTCGGACGGCTCCCCGCGGCCGGCACAGGCGCGGCAGGGACTAGCTGCGCCCAAGGGTGCTTGGATCGTGCTGCCGGTATCGACAGCGCCGATCGCGGGATGCCCGCGCGCCTCACACGGCTGCTTCCCGGGCGCTGAACCCGGTCGCTGAACCCGGGCGCAGGCCGCCTTGGGCCGCTCAGTGTTACGCGCAATGCATGTGACCCTGCAGCAACAGCGTTGTTCCCGAATTTGGTCACCACAGTCCTGATTTCTGGTAAGTGCCAGCGCTCACAGCTCTCATGTCCGCGTATTCTGGAGCAGGAGCACTCCGCAACTGGAGTGCCTTCCAGAACACAGCCCAGAACACAGCAGGACGCGAGGCCCGTGGCTAGAACAGGAAAGTTTACGATCGCGACTCGGGAAGCCGTGTACCCGACCAGCCGCTACCCGGCTTCAGAGCTGCCCAACCTCGGCGACCTTGAGGAGCGCAGACGCTTTACGCCGGCCGCCCTGCGCGCATTCTTCAACATCATGCGCCATTGGGAGATCCGGGATGAGGATGCGCGGCTGCTGCTCGGCGGCGTCTCCAACGGAACCTTTTATAACTGGAAAAACGGCGTGGCCAAGCCGCTGGAGCAGGACCGCCTCCTGCGGATTTCGTACCTGATCGGCATCTTCAAGTCGCTTAATATTCTTTTCAGCCGGGAGCTTGCCGACTGCTGGGTGCGCCTGCCCAACTCGAATGCCATCTTCACCAGCCGTACGCCGCTTGAGTACATGCTGCGCAATGGTGCGCCTGCCATGGACATGGTGCGTCGTCTGCTGGATGCGCGTCGGGGCGGCTGATCGGCATCAGGAAAACAGAACAGAAAATAGAACAAGCGATGACTTCCGAAACCCCCACCGGTAAGCGTCCCCCGACTCGCCGGCCACGCCCGAGCCGCAAGCTCACTCTGCAGGCCGCCGCCGAGCGGCTCCGTGTAACGAGCGCTCCCGCGCCGCAGCTGCTTACGCCGAAGCACTATGTTCCGCCCGTGGCTGAGCTCAGCCGGCTTGTCACCTCTCGGCTGCTGCCCGCGCGCTACAGCGACTCCGTACTGACGCGCATTGCCGATTCCGAGGACGACCGTCAGCTCATCTACGCGCTCGACAACGCCACCAATGAGCGGCTGCTGACCGAGGGCAATAACCGGCCGGGCATCGCGGCGCGGGAGCTCGTGTACGACCTCCCCTACGCACGCATCGTCAATGCGGCTTTCTGTCACCCTCACCCGCAAGGGGCGCGTTTCTCTACGCCGAACCGGGGAGCCTGGTACGCGGGCTTCGATCTCCAGACCGCCAAGGCGGAGGTGCTCTTCCATCGCTCGGTACAGTTCGCCGAAATAGGCTGGCTCGGGCGAGAGGAGCTGGATTATGACCACTACCATGCGGATTTCAGCGGGCCTTTCCATGATCTGCGGCCGGCATCGGAGCCGACGGGAGACCGAACGAACGACCTTCGGCTCAGCGCCCAGCGTGCGGCGTGTCTGCAGCCGGCGTCCTACGTTGCCTCGCAGCAGCTTGCCTTCGACCTTTTAGAACTCGGCTCGCTCGGCGTCGTGTACCCCAGTGCGCGCCGCGCGGGCGGCGTCTGCGTTGCGTGCTTTCGCCCGGGCGCTGTCGCCAATGTACGCAAGCGTGAACTGCACCGGCTGACCTGGTATCCCGATGCTGCCCCGAGCTTTGTGCGTGTGCCGCGCGACGCCGCGTCCGCGGCGCCGGGTCCCAAGGCCGTGCGGCATCGCGGCGACGGGTAAGCCGCGCGGGAACGATGCCGTTGCCCTTGGTCGGCTTACTTGTTGAAGTGCAGGCCTCGCCACTATGACGCATGCCGATCAGGCTGCTGCTCGAGTTGGTGCTAGCGGCCTCCATATA
>CAXUDF010000077.1:0-6671 GCA_964249695.1 uncultured Acidobacteriaceae bacterium | reverse complement strand
CATATAAACCGGTCGGGAAGCGGCTCTTGAAAAGGCTTTCCGGCCTCTCGAAAAAGTCACTGGCCGAGAGTTCTGCCTGGGTTCAGAATAGTGACGAGATCTTGAGGGTACCCGGATGAAAGCTTTGTGTTCGGCTCTTCTGCTCGTTAGCTCTTGTGCGTTGCTGGCGCTGGCGCCTTCCGGCAATGGATTACAGCTGGCCGCGCTTCCTGCGACCGTGCAGGAAGCCGCGCCGGAAAGCGCAGAAGTGCAGGATGGGAGCGCTCGTGTCCTCCATGCGCACGTGCTGGAGCTCTTTGCGAGCAGCCAGTACGCGCAGATCGATGCGCTCGCGCAGCAGCTTCGTTCGCAGCGTTTGAGATTCAAAGGCGGAGCCTGGCAGCTCAACGTTAGTCTATGGAGCGATCCGCTCTCCCGGTGCGATGACGGCGACCGACGCCGACTGGCAAGCCTTGCTTACAAAGCTGCAAAGCTGGATCGCCTCGGATCCGGGGTCGCCAACGCCGCGGATTGCACTGGCGCAGGCTTACCTGGACTTCGCCTGGAAGGCGCGCGGCCACGGTTTGGCGAAGACCGTCACCGAGCAGGGCTGGGTGCTTTTCGGTCAGCGGGTACAAAGCGCGAAGGCAGCGCTGGAGGAGGCCCGGGGTGTGAGCGAGGACCGTCCCGAGTGGTACGTTGCCATGCAAGCGGTGGCGCTAACGCAGGGATGGCCCCGCAAACAGGTGGATGCGCTGGTACAGACCGCGCTGGCGCATGACCCCGGGTACTACTACATCGCCCAGGCTGAGGTGAACTACCTGCTGCCGAAGTGGTACGGGAAGCCCGGGGACGCGGAAGCCTATGCCGCGCAGGTCGCTGACGCGGTTGGGGGGCGCGAGGGCGATGCGACGTACTTCCTTGTCGCCTCGCGCGTAAACTGCTGCCGCAGCACGGAGGCTCCGGCTCTGGACGAGGCGCGCGTACAGCGCGGCTTCGCGGCGCTGGATCAGCTGTACGGCTCCACAAATCGCGAGCTGAACGAGGCGGCCTTTCTGGCGCTTCGGGCGGGCGACACAGCTGCGGCTCAGACGCTCTTTGCGCGGATCGGCAACGACTGGTCGGCGGGAGTGTGGGGATCCAAGGCGCGCTTCGACGCGAGCCGCACCGGCCAGCCCATGGGCGGCGTGGTGCCGGTCGAGGCGGTAAGTGCCGGAGGCGGTCAGGGAGTCGGAGCCAGCCCGGAAAAGTAGCGGGGCTGGCGAGAAAGCGCACCGCCGCGTCGGTGGTTTCGCAGGTTCCGATGTCTCAGCAGGTTCCCGAAGATCAGACTGTGTAGGCCTGTGCGAGGACCTGCTCCAAGGAGTGCTCGAATGGTCACGCAACGGCCTCCTGCATGGCGCGAAACAGCGCGTCCGCCTCCCCGGAGAACTCCATTCCGGAGACTTCCTTTCCGGAGAACTCCGCCCCGCCATGCCGCACCCGTGTATGCGGAGTACACAGGATGTCGTACATGCCTCCCCCGGGTACGCAGCTGCCCGCGGCGGTCCACACCCGCAGCCAGTAGCAGCCCTCGATCGCAACCAGGCGAGCCTCTGCAACGATGTCAAGAACGAGCAGGCGGCTGATGGCCTCCATCATGGTTTCATGGGAGGCGGCCTCAACGGTGGTGACGCGTGGAAAGCGCACCGCAAGCAGCTCGCGGGTCGCCCGCCAGAACTCAGGTGCGGTCAGCAGCGCTGCTTCGACCTCTACGCCGTGCATACGCTCCACAGCGCGGATCAACGCCGGGCTCTGGTGATCCTCAAAACACAGGGAGAGCCGGTCAGGCAGAGCGGAAAGGCGCAGCGGCAAAGCCCCATGCCTCTCCACCAGCGGCCTGGGAAGGTACGCGGCCATGCTAGCCGGCGCGAAGCTGCCCACCCGGATGCGCGGGCAGCGCCACTGCAGTGCGAGCGCCGCTGTAAGATCGGCATCGCGCAGCTGCGTGTGCTGCTTGAGCCAGCAGCCCAGGCGTCCCGCACCTGTCGCCCGCTGGGACTCGAGCGCCTCGGCGAGTTGTGCTTCGGTGACGCTTCCCTGCTCCACCAGCAGGTGGCCGATAAGCGGGCGGGCATGCTCCCCGGCGCGCGCCGCAGCTCCGTCGACTTGCACGGCTTCTTCGGCAGCTACGCTTTGCAAAAGAATCTCCAGACACTCCCGGCTGCACGCTGCCCGCCGGTTCAGGCGAAAGCGTGCCACTCCAAGGCATCCAGACGCCGCGCACATACTAACCGCCGGCACTCTCCACACAGGCAGCGCGGCCGCTACCAGGCTTACCGGCCAGCCATCTACCCACTCTGTCAACTCATGCATTTCTTCCATACCAAAGCCTCCCGCTTTCTTGTTCCTGTCTGTGGCGTTTGCACCGTCCGGTACAGCTCGGTCTCCGCCCTAGCTTGCCCGCCGCACCCGTACCGGGGCCGGCTTGCTGCCCCGGGCACCCAGGTCCGCCAGCTTGCTGCGCAGCCGGCCCAGGGCCAGGTGGTGGATCTGTGACACGCGCGACTCGACCACGCCAAGCACAGTGCCTATCTCCTTCATCGTCAGTTCTTCGTAGTAGTAGAGGGTCATGACCAAACGTTCCCGCTCCGGCAGTGCTTCAATGCCCGCGATCAGCCGCTGCTTTGCTTCCGCCTCCAGGCACTGGAACAAGGGATTCTCGCTCTCCTTGGCCGGAATAAACGTAAGCTCCTCTTCCCCTGAGTCCTCACCGCGGTCGGCGTGGAGCGTTGCCACCTCAAGGCCCTTGAGCTGACCGGTGAGCTGCTGCAGCTCCAGAAGCGAAAGGTCCATCGCGGCGGCAATCTCTGAATCCTGCGGAGCGCGGCCAAGCTTCAGCTGCAGGGCGCGCGCGGCCTCCTCGATAGCGCGGCCTTTCCGGCGCAATTCACGGGGGCTCCAGTCAAGCGAGCGCAGGCTGTCCAGGATTGCACCGCGTACGCGGAACTGCGCGTACGAGCGGAACTGCACATTCTTGCCGGCATCGTACTTGCGGGCCGCATCCAGGAGGCCCAGTGTGCCGGCGCCGATCAGCTCGTCCAGCTCCACATGCTGCGGCAGGCGCTCATGGATGCTGCGGGCCACATAGCGCACGATCGGCAGGTGTTCCAGCAGCAGCGCCTCCTGCTCGGCCGAAAGCGGTGCACCCGGGGCGGCCTTCTGCGCCTTTGTCTTTGCAGCCGTTCCGGCTGCAATCGGCGCGAGCCGTGCTGCGTGCGCAAGCTTGCCCGCCTCCGCCGTATTGCCCAGCACCGCACTCGTTGCCCGCGTCCTGCCGACCGTTGCCCCTGTGATTGTTCCCTGCATCGCTCTGTCCCCCGCTTCTCGGTTGTCTCGGGGCCCGCTTCGCAGCGGCTGCCCGACGACCGGACATAAATGCAAGGCAGTGGCCTGCAATGGCACGCAGTTCTGAAGGCTTCTTCATGAAGAAATCTTCAGCAAAGCGGTATTTTGGGAGGGGGAAGAGCCGTGGGCAGAGGTTGGCAGCGGGAGGGTCGACCTGCAGGGCATGGGATCACGCGGTAGGCCGCGATATGCACCTGTGACGGTTCCATTTACGCCAAGCGCTTGCTCTGAAATCGTCTCGATCGTCAGACAAGCTGCAGCATGTCGGGGCAGCGGCTATATGGCCGTCGGACGACGATCTTTAACAAAGACACCCACGAAGTGGGCGCCGGTTCCTGTTTCCCGATGACGCTCTGCGCCCGGTATCGCTGGTGTGGCCCTTCTTTACCGAAGGGCCACACCAGCGATGGCCAGCCCACGAGGCATGTCGGGAGCAAGGAAAGCCGCGCAGGCGGTCTTGGCTTTTCAGGGTCAGTTACGGGCTAGCAGAGAGCCGTATATCGCCGGAGTGTCAGCGAACTTAGAGCAGAGCCTCGCCAAAATCAACAGACGGCTCATCGATCACGGCGCTCTCCCCCGCAAGAATCCAGGCGCGCTCGAGCGTGTGCTCCAGTTCGCGAACGTTGCCCGGCCAGCTGTGCGCGTGCAGCTTCGCACGCGCGGCGGCACTGAGCTGCTTCGGGGCCTCGTCGCTTGCGAGCGCTCGCAGCGCATGGTCGATCAAGGCATCGATATCGTGATGCCGCCCGGCGAGCGGCGGGGTCTGGATGAGAAAGACGGAAAGGCGATGCAGCAGATCGACCCGGAAGCTGCCGGCTGCAGCCATGGCGCCCAGCTTCCGGTGCGTCGCTGCGACTACGCGCGCATCCACGTGGACCGTCTCGTTTTCTCCGACGCGCTGGATCTCTCCGCTTTCCAGAAAGCGGAGCAGCTTGCTTTGTACGGTTAGCGGCAGCTCGCCGATTTCGTCCAGGAAGAGTGTGCCGCCGGACGCTGCTTCGATGCGGCCGATTCGGCTCTGTACCGCACCGGTAAAGGCCCCGCGCGCGTAGCCGAACAGCTCCGACTCGACCAGCGCCTCAGGGATCGCAGCGCAGTTGATGGCCACAAATTTCTCGGCCGGCCGGCCGCTCAACCGATGCAGCGCGCGCGCGACCAGCTCCTTGCCCGTACCCGTTTCCCCGTGCACCAGCACCGCCGTTTTGCGGTGTGCCACCAGGCGGATGCGCCGGCTTACTTCGAGCATGCCCGCACCGACGAACTCCGGCAGGCCGTGCCCCGCCGCGTCCTCGAGCGCGGCTCGGCGGGCGAGATCATGGGCAACAGCGCCGCCCTGCGCGGTCGGTGGATCCGGCGGAACAGGCGTGCCTTGCCGGCCCCGCTGACCTGCAGGCGCGCACTTCCTGGTTTGCTCGACCGCCTGCTCAGGCGCAGACTCCCTGCTGCCGGCGCGGGCGCTTTCCCGCAGGATCTGCTCGCTGGACGCACTGCCGTTCCACACCGGGGCGTCCATCGAGCCCTGCGCCTGCCGCAGCGCATGCAGGAGCTCACTGCGCAGGTGGCCCTTCGGCGCTGCCGCTGCGAGCCCAGTTCCTGCGAGCCCGGTTCCATCAGTGGACAGCAGCGGCAGCGCCGGAAAGTGAATCTGAAGCTCGTCCACACACTCCCCGAAATCCAGGTCAGGCAGCCAGCCGTCGAGGACAACCGCCGCAGCCGATGCCGCTTCCAGAAGAGCAAACATCTCCGCGGCCCCGGCTGCTTCGCGCACCGTCCAGCGAAGCAGCCGCAGCTCGCGGGTGATTGCCGCACGCAGCGGCGCATCGGCCACAGCAAGCACCGCGCTCCGGGGCGCGGGAGCCGCGGCCGAAGCAGCCGGAGTCCACCTGCTGTCATTTGCCCCAGCCGTCGGCATATCGGTTCCCACTCGCATGGCACGCTCCCAAGCTCTCGCGTTCAGCAGCGCGAACGTGCCGCGCTAGGATGCTGCCCTGGCAAGGCTTCCGCCCTTCACCGCACCGTCCAGCATCCACACGGGTATATCGGCTGTTTGGGCCAAACAGTTCACTAAGCGGTATCCTGCGCCTCGTAGCGTCTCAATTCTCGGCGCCCCTGCCCGGCTTGCCAGCTTGCGGCGCAGCGCAGCCATATGCACTTCCAGCACATTCGCATCCACCGGCTTGCCTTCCCAGACAGCGGCCCGCAGCGCCACGCGCTCAACCGAGCGGCTTCCTGCCAAGAGCAGCTGCTCCAGCAGGCCAAACTCACGGTTGGTCAGGTGCAGCGCCACCCCGGCAACCTCAACCTGCCGCCGCGCCCGGTCCACCTGGAGCGTACCCATGGTGAGCGTGTGTGTATGCTGTGCAGCGTTCTCCAGGCGGGCCAGGAATCGTCCCTGCCGCCGCAGCATCGCTTCGCAGCGAGCCCGCAGCTCACGCATCGAGAACGGCTTCGCCATGCAGTCGTCCGCGCCGCGCTCCAGGCAGCCAATCCGGCTCTCCGCATCGTTCTGCCCGGCGAGAACCAGAATGGGACACAGCGGAGCCATGGTCCGCAAAGCTTCTAAAAGGGAGCTGCCATTCTCCTCGAAGGGCTCCGTTTCGTCCAGCACCAGCAGGTCCGGCTGCTGTGCGCGGCAGAGAGCAAGGGCAGCGTCGCGATCGTGGGCGAGCTCAGCGGCATACTCTGAAAGGCCGCGGCGCAGAAGACTGCCGAGCGCCCGATCCTTCGCTATGATTACCAGCCGCATCGCCCTCGCCCCTCCACACCTTCACCCTAAGGTCTTTTCGCTCCCCCTCCCCAACTTCCTCGCGACCTTCTCCCCGCCCGCTCCGCCTTTGGGCTTCTCTCTTTTCCGCTTCCCGGAATGGAACAAAGCTCTGTCCGACCTCAGGTTTTCCGGTTGACTCGCATCGCTGAGCGGCCCTGACACAGTTAGAAGCCCCAAAGCTTGCGGTTCGCTTTTTCTTCGCTCATAATCGGAATCTATGGCAGTCACACGGCGGCAAAGGGAAGTTTTGGATTTTATCGGCGGGTTTGTAGAGCGGCACGGCTACTCGCCGTCCTTTGAGGAGATCGCGCGCGGGCTCAGCCTCAAGTCGCTCGCGACCGTGCATAAACATGTAACCAATCTGCAAACCAAGGGAGTTCTACAGCGGGGACACAACCGGAGCCGCTCCATTGATGTGCTGCCGCAGCCGCGCCCGCAGCGTACCGGTTCTGTGCGCGAGCGGCTTCCACTGATGGGCCGCATCGTAGCCGGCCTGCCGGTTGAAGCCGTGCAGACCAGCGAAAGCATCTCGCTTGCC
>CAXUDF010000076.1:10343-15146 GCA_964249695.1 uncultured Acidobacteriaceae bacterium | reverse complement strand
CTACGAGCCGGGCTTCAGGCTCACGCTCGGGCTCAAGGACATCAATCTGGCGCTCGATGCAGCAAGCGCGTCCCACGCGGAGCTGCCCGCAGCCGCGGTCGTACGCACCACCATGCTCCAGGCCGTTGATCCGGGCTTGGGTGACAAGGATTGGTCGGCTCTGGCGGAAGTGACGCGCCGCCGAACCGGTTCACGGGAAAGCGAGGCATAGCGATGGCAAGTAGTGCACAGCCACAAAAGAAACTCCTGCCGGATGGCGAGTCTGGACCCGCTCTAAAAACAGCACAGGCCCGCTTCTGGGCGAAGGCTCCGTTGAGAACCTCGCGCCGGGGGCACTTCTGGGTCACCGGCGAGCGCGTCACCGTGGACGGCAAAACCTTTCAGCGGGGACCCATGTTTGTGGAGTGGGAAGCGCCGGAGCAGGTGACCAAGCCCTACCCTGTCGTGCTGGTGCACGGCGGCACCCTGCAAGGCACCGAGTGGCGCGACACGCCGGATGGGCGGCCGGGCTGGGCGCAGCGCTTTCTTGAGGCCGGCTATGCCGTGCTGGTGGTCGACCGCCCCGGGCATGGCCGCTCGCCCTACCACCCGGCCATCATTGGCCCCACCGGGCCGCCGTTCTCGTATGAGCGGGCGCGCGAGGTCTACTTCTCGCCCGATGCAGCGGGCCAGACTCAGTGGCCGTTTGCCGTAGACGATGCAGCCGCGTACGACGCTTTTCTCGCACCGTATGGGCCGATGCCGGCCGACCTGGCTGCTTCCGAGGAGATGGACGCGGACCGGCTTGCTCGTTTGCTCGACCGGATCGGGCCTTCCATCGTCATCACGCATTCAGCTTCCGGCCCGGATGGGTGGCTCGCGGCCGATCGGCGGCCCGGCCTGGTCGTCGCAATCGTCAGCATTGAACCGATGGGTCCACCCTTTGCAGCCACCCCCGGCATCGGCTCGCTTGACTGGGGCGTGACCGCCGCGCCAGTCACCTTCGATCCGCCGCGTGCGAGTGCCGACGAGGTCCGGCGCGCCGACCCCGCTTCGCTGCGCATTCCCGCGCTGGCCGACCTGCCAATCGCGGTGGTCACAGGAGAAACGTCCACGTTCGCCGCATTCGGCTCCGCGATCGTCAACTTCCTGGTCGCGGCAGGGGCAGACGCCGAAGAACTCACCTGCCCGACCATGGCGTGTACGGCAATGGGCATGGTTTGATCTACGAGCGCAACTCCGACGAGGCGCTCGCGCCTGTGCTCCGCTGGCTCGCGGCGCATACCTCGGCCAGGCGCGAGGCCTCCGGCGCCTCGCAAGAGGAGTCCGCACAATGACAACGGTCTTGGTTATCTATCCCGGGGACGTCGGCGCACGCTTTGACCGCGAGTACTACGTCCGCATCCACCTGCCGCTCGTAATGGAGGCCTGGAGCCGATATGGGCTGGAGAGTGTTGCGGCATTCTTCCCTGCCGGCGATGGCGCAGGCATCATCGCGATGTGTACATGCAGCTTCAGGGATGAAGCTGCGATCCATGCCGCGTTTGGCTCGCCCGAGGCTGAGCGCGTAATGGCCGACGTTGCCAGCTTCACCGACAGCAAGCCGGTGCAAAGCCGAGCCGTGCCGCTATAAGGCCGTTCAGCGGCCCGGGTTGTCGAACGGAGGGCCGCTCACCTCGTGAATGCCGGGATGGCGCGGGCGTGTCCTTCTTCAAGCATGGAAAAGGCATCCTGTTCGCCAAGGGCAGCACTCAACCGGGCTTCCGCGTCGCCCTCTCCGTCGTCCGCCAGCGAAAACGTTCCATAGTGGATTGGCACACTGCACGGCGAGCCCAGAAGGCGGTGCGCCTCCACGGCCTGTTCGGGCGTCATGTGGATCGGCCCCATGAACCACTCGGGCTCGTAGGCGCCGATGGGCAGCATCGCGAGCCGCAGATGAGCGAAGCGATCGCGGATGCGCGCGAAATGCGGGCCGAAGCCGGTATCGGCTGCGAAATAAATCTGCTCCCGACTGTCGTCGCGGTCCCCTGCATAATCAAGCACCCAGCCGCACCACAGTGTGCGATTGCGGTCAAAGGGAGTGCGCGCGCTGAAGTGCTGCGCGGGCATGCAGTGCACGTCCAGGCCGCGCCACGAAACCTGCTGCCACCAGTCCAGCTCGTGGATTGCTGTGAAGCCGAGTGTACGCAGCGGGCCGCCCAGCCCAAGCGGGCAGAAAATCGTCGGGCTATGCGCCTGCTGAAGGCGGCGGAGCGTCGGCCGATCCATGTGGTCGTAGTGGTTGTGACTTAACAGGATGGCATCGATGGGCGGCAGCTCCTCGAAGCGAAGGCCGGGCGCGCGGTGACGCCGCGGGCCCAGAAATTGCAGCGGGCTCGCGCGCTCAGACCACATGGGGTCGGTGAGCAGGTTAAGACCGTAGGTTTGCAGCAGAATGGTAGCGTGGCCAACGAGGGTGACCAGAAGGTCCCTGCCATCGACACGCTCCACTGGCCGAGGCCCTGGGGATGAAGGAATGTGGGCGCGCCACGGGCGGCGGTGACGATGGGTGGTCCAGCGCAGAAAGTCGGCCAGGCCGCGCGGCTGAGCGCCTGGATTGAAGAAGCGTTTGCCATCCCAGTGCTTCTCTTGCTGGTCTGCGTCCTCTGCCTCGTTCAACAGAACCTCGTACGGGATCTTTCGGGAAGACTGCTCCGGCCGGCGATCGACCGGAGCAGTCTCGGTTAATCGCGGCCGCGGTTGCCGAAGATATTCAGCACGGCCAGGAAGATATTCAAGCCGTCGAGAAATATCGAGAGCGCCAGCTCCACCGCTGTCGCGCCGCCGCCGCCCGCGCGCACCCGGGCAAAGTCGCCAACGGTGAGCAGCGAGAAGACCGCCAGGATCAGCCAGTCCACTGTGGTGGGCTGCACGAAGTGGAAGAACATGGTCGCGAGGCACAGCACGATCACGCCGATGAGCAGGAACGACCCGATCGCCTGAACCTTGCGGTAGTCGATCGAGACCGCGTACGCGAATGTACCGAGCATGGCCATGCCGATGCCGGTAGTCATGGCAGCGGTTCCGACCAGGTGCGCGCCGCCATGGCCAAGATAGTGGCGGATCGTCGGACCGAGGCCTACCCCTTCAAGAAACGCGAAGGTGTAGAGCAGCGTCATCTGGCGGCTTGCATTCGCGCGCGTGGCGCGGATCGCGAACAGCGTGCCGAAGTTGAGCAGCATGATCAGCATTGCGAGCCCCGGCGGGATCGAGAGCGATACATAGCTGCCGGCTGCGGTGAGCGCGAACGCCACGCTGACCAGCCCAAGAACCTTGCTGAGCAGGCGCGACGAGGACTCGGCCTGCCCAAAAACCTGGCCGCCGTTCAGAACACCGTAGTCGTTGCCCGAAGAGGGAAGAAAGTTGCCGTTCTGTCGCATATTGCTAGTCTACTTTCGTTGGAGGCCGCTCGCGTCTGACCGCCCGCCCCAGGTGGTGACCATCGGATGAGGATCTGCGTTTGCCTGCCCTTATTGGACGAGGCAAACCCTCGATTCGATGCCGGCCCCCATGGAGGGACGTTGATACCGTTCATGCCCGGAGGAACCCTTCGCTAACGACGGTGTCGCCGGGCAGCCGGCCTACACTGGCGGGCGGCGGGCGCGCTCGTCTATGCTTGGGGCGCTCGATTTTGACACACCGGAGGCTCTCGATGACCCTGCGCTGCTCTGCCCTGCTTCCGGGTTTACTCTTGACAGTCGCCGCCGCGCCGATGCTTGCCCAAGCTCCCGCGCCAACCACTCTGACCATCGACGCAGGGCCGGCGAAAGCGCACAGCAGCCCGACGCTGTACGGTCTGATGACCGAGGAGATCAACTACTCCTACGACGGCGGGCTCTACGGGGAGCTGCTTCGCAATCGCGCACCGCAGCCGACGTGGGATGGCCCCGCGCACTGGGGGCTGGTTGAGCACGGCGATGCCCGCGCTGCATTTTCCGTCGATAGCGCAAATGGCCCCAGCACGGCGCTTCCTTCGAGCCTAAAGATGGAGGTCGCGGCGGCCTCGGCCGAAAGCCAGGCGGGGCTCGAAAACGAAGGGTACTGGGGCATCCCGCTGCGTCCGCGCACCAGCTACCGGGCTTCGTTTTACGCCAAGGCGAGCGCGGCGGATGGAACCGTAATGGTGGCGCTGCTGAACGATGACACCGGCAGGCCCGTCGCGCAGGCCACGGTAGCCGGCGTGGGTACGGCGTGGAAGCAGTACAGCACGATGCTTACCACGGGAGACATGGAGCCAGGCTCGCACAACCACTTCGTGCTTTCTGTTGCACAACCCGGTACTTTCCACTTCACGCTCGCTTCCCTGTTCCCGCCGACCTACCACGACCGCCCGAACGGCAACCGCATCGACCTGATGGAGAAGCTGGCCGCGATGCACCCGGCGTTCCTCCGCCTGCCCGGCGGCAACTATCTGGAAGGCGACCACCTCGCGGAGCGCTACCAGTGGAAGCAGACCATCGGCCCGCTCGTCGACCGTCCGACGCACCCCAGCCCCTGGGGCTACCAAAGCTCCGACGGCCTGGGCCTGCTTGAATACCTGGAGTGGTGCGAGGACCTGCACATCGAGCCGGTACTCGCCGTGTATGCGGGCTACAGCATGAGGCAGGAGCATGTAGACCCCGGCGCGGCGCTCGGGCCCTACGTGCAGGATGCGCTCGACGAAATCGAGTACGTGTCTGGCGGGCCGGACACGCACTGGGGAGCCGAGCGCGTCAAGGACGGCCATCCCGCGCCCTTCACCCTCCACTACGTCGAGATCGGCAACGAGGATGAGTTCGACAAGTC
>CAXUDF010000076.1:0-10243 GCA_964249695.1 uncultured Acidobacteriaceae bacterium | reverse complement strand
TGGATGACCGGCATGGAGCGCAACAGCGACATCGTGGTGATGTCGAGCTACGCGCCGCTGCTGACAAACGTGAACCCGGGCGGCCTGCAATGGGATACCGACCTGATCGGGTACGACGCGATGCGGAGCTACGGCTCACCGAGCTACTATGCGCAGGTGCTGTTTAGCGGGCACCACGGCGATGAGATTCTGAATGCGAGCATGCCGGACGCGCCGGTGAGGCTGTTTCAGTCGGTGACGCGCGACGCCAAAACCGGAACGGTGTACCTGAAGCTCGTCAACGCGTCCGATCTTCCGCGAACCGTAAACGTTCGGCTGCAGCACGGTGGGCGCTCGGCGGCCGGGTCGGCGACACTGTACTTGCTTACAGCTGCATCGACCGAAGCGACCAATTCGATCGGCGACCCCGCGCATATCGTCCCGTCGGAGCGCTCGATTGGAACACTCGGCAACGAGTTTCCGTTGCACTTGGCGCCGCTCTCAATCAACGTGGTGGAACTGCCGGTGGGGCGGTAAACGACCGCCTCTGCCTGTACCATCGAGTAGGCCCGACCTATGCGCACTCCTACTGCCGCCCTCCTTCTCGTTCTGCTGTCTCCACTGGCCGCCCAGGCGCAGGCTGCCGCTACGGCGTCCAGCGTGCTTTCTCCCTCGCTCACTCAGCTTCGCCAAAGCCTCGGCAATCTGCGCATTGACAAGTGGAAAGCTCCCGGGCCGGTGCGTCAGGAAGCGAGCGGCAACATCGGCTCCATTACGCGCGACCTGGACGGGACGCTCCCCGGGCTTCTCGCGACCGCGGACAACGCGCCGGGCGCGGTTTCTAAAAACCTGCCGGTGTTTCGCAATGTTGACGCGCTCTACGACGTATTGCTGCGGGTTGTGGAGACGGCGGACCTGGCTGCCCCCGAAAACGACACGGACTCGCTGCATCGGGCGCTGGCCTCGCTGGAGGACGCACGACGCTCGCTGGGCGACTCGCTCGAGAGCGCCGCACTCAGCACGGAACAGCAGCTGACGGACTCGAAATCGCTGGTTCGAGCACAGGCCACCCCCGCAGCCGCGCCGTCAACGGTTGTGGATGGGGGCACGGCCAAGCCATCCGCTGCTGTCCACAAGCACAAGCCGGCGGCCGCCCGGCCCGTTCCGGCGGCGCAGACGGTACCACAGTAACCAAGCCGCTCGGGAACCGGCAGCCGCCCCTCGGTGTCCAATGCTGTACAGTCGCCTTCTCCGAAAGACCTATTGCCGTAGCGGGAAGACACGGACGACTGCTAGTGTTGGGGGAATGCAGTGCAGGCAGGTCTTGTCTTGGGCAATCTAGCGAGCGCGATCGGCGGAGTCCGGCCGGAAGAGGCCACGATCCTCCTTGAGCTGAAAGCCGGCTCGGAGGAAGCGTTCGCCCTGCTGATTGCCCAGTATCACCAGCCGATTTACAGCCTGGTCTGCCGCATGGTGCGCAACCCGTCTGACGCGCCCGACCTGACCCAGGACATTTTCATCAAGGTGTTCCGCGGCATTCGCAGCTTCAACGGCGACTCCAGCCTACGGACGTGGATTTACCGAATTGCCATTCACGAAGCCTCAAACCAGCGCCGCTGGTGGCGCCGCCATTGCGAGCGCGAGATCGCGCTCGACAGTGTGCTGCCCGGTTCAGCCGCCGATAGTGACGGCGAAGGCATGTCGCTGCTCGACACGCTCGCCGGCGACGGCGAATCGCCCTTCGATGCAGCGGCACAGGCAGAGCTTCGCCAAAGGGTCGAAACCGAACTGCGCGAGGTGCCTGAACCCTTCCGGACAGCAGTGGTGCTGCGCGATATCGAAGGTTTCAGCTACGAAGAAGTGTCGGAGATCCTGGGTGTGCAGCTGGGTACGGTCAAGTCGCGCCTCCAGCGCGGCCGCGCACACCTGAAAACGAGGCTGGCGCCGTTTATGCAGTCGCGCCACAGCGCCGCATCTGCGGGCAGCAGCCGCAACGGGGCCGCGCGATGACCATCCTGCTCTGCACCGAGACCGAAGAGCAATTTTCCAGCTACCTGGACGGCACGCTGACTGGCGTCGCGATGGCCGATGTCGGAGAGCACCTGCGCCACTGCCGGGAGTGTTCGGAAAGCTTTGCCGCCTGGCGGCTGACTGTCTCCACGTTGGGCAGCCTGCCGCAGCTGAAACCGCCGCCCATGCTCGGGCTGCAGCTCCGGGTTGCGCTCTCGCAGGAGACAAGCCGCACGCTGCGCAGCATTGGCTCGCGGCTGCTGGTACGCTGGCGCAACACGCTGGCCCCGCTTGCCGTGCAGGCGTCCGCGGGCTTTGCAAGCGCCGCGCTGCTGCTCGGCACTGTTTTGCTGCTGGTCGGCACGCTGGCCGCGCCTGAGCCGGCCGCGGCCCGCGATGAACCGATTGGCATGGCGCAGCAGCCGCGTCTGCTGTACAGCTCCCTGCCCGACGGCTCAAACCCCATTGCGACCCTGGACGGTTCCATCGTGGTGCGCGTTTTTGTCGACGCCTCAGGCCGCGTATACGACTACCGCGTGCTGTCCGGCGCGGAGGACCAGCGGAGCCGCATGGCGCTTGCCGATGAAATGCTGTGGAGCGTGTTTGAGCCCGCGCACGTTTTCGGGGAGCCGGTACGCGGGTCGGTTGTGCTTTCGCTCGCCGGGATTTCCGTTCCCGGCTAGGCTGCCGGCAGTCAGCGCGCTGGCGGCGTTGCCGGGCGCTGCGCAGGTGCCGGGCTGGGCGGTGCAGCCGGCGGGCTCGGCGGATTCGCACCTGCCGCAACCAGCTCAATGTCGAAAATCAGGTCGCTCTGCGGCGGAATCACCGGCGGCCGGCCGGAGTCGCCGTAGGCCAGCTGGTAAGGGATGTACAAGCGGCGCTTGCCGCCGACTTTCATCCCTTCGAACCCCTGGTCCCAGCCCGGGATCACACGGTGCGCGCCCTGCTGGAAGGTGATCGGCTCGCCGCGATCCACCGATGAGTCGAACTTGGTTCCGTCTTTGGCAAGCCAGCCTGTGTAGTGCACGGTTAGAAAGTTGCCCGCGGCCGCTGTGTCGCCGGTGCCGGTCTGCACATCGACATAGCGAAGCGCAAACGCAGTCGCGACTGCCCCGGTGACCGGCGGCACGCCGGGCGGCAGTGCGGGCAGCGCGGGTGCGGGCGGGCACGCTGGCGCGGCGGCGGTGCGAGCGCGGTGGGTCGCGGTCCTCGGAGTTGAGCTTTGTGCGAAAGCATGCGCTGCCGGGAACAGACCGGGCAAGCCGGCGGCGGCGAGCAGAGCGAGAGCAAGAGTTCTCAAGTGGCGGTATCTCCTTCCCGTCCATAGTAATGACAGCAGTGAGCAGCTCACGCCGTATGATCAGGTTTGACCCTCCCAAGCCGCGCTGCATAGACTTGAGCGCAGCCTCGGCGACCCAACCATGCCATCTTTCCGGATCCTTCTCGCGTCCTTCGCTCTTTCCTTACCGCTCGCCGGTTCGCTTTTAGCGCAGACCCCCAAAGCGCAGCTGCCAAACGGCAAAGCAGCCGAGCAGCCGCGCGCGCCTAAGCCGCCCGCCTTGATTGACCCCGCTGGCCCGGCAGTTTCACTCGAGTCGAGCGAGGCGATGTTTGACGTAGCCGTAGCCCTGAACGCGTGCGGCTACGACGCAGGGCTTGCGCAGTCCGACCCGGTGCGCCGGCAGGTGCGCGACGCGGTTAACCGCGCCGCCCAGGCCTCCCCGGCAGCGCAGGAAGCCCGCGACCAGCTGTGCAGCTTCATCAACGGGCACCGTTTGTCCGAGGGTTCCCGCGATCTGGCGCAGTATGTCTCCATGGCGCTGTACCTGACGCCCCCGCCCGAGCTTGCCCCTTCGGTCGAGCATGAGGACCTGCCGCCTGACGCGACGCAGGTCACGGATATGCTGCCGACGCTGCGCAAGTTTGCCGAGGCCACGCAACTGCACCTGATCTGGGTCCGGTTCCACCCGGCGTACGAGGCCGAAGCAGCGAAGCTCCACGACCCGCTGACGGCGATGACGCTGCAGACCAACACCTACCTGAAGCTGCCGACCAGCACCTACAGCGGCTCGCGCTTCCTGGTGGTCCTTGAGCCGATGCTCGACCCCGGCATCACCAATGCGCGCGTCTACGGTTCGGACTACGTGGTCGTCGCCTCGCCGGTGAACGGCACGCTGCACAGCCACGCGGAAGCCTCGACCCCGGTCAACGCTTCGGCAAACGACTTCCACGACGTCCGCCACACCTATCTCCATTACGAGATCGAGCCGCTGCTGTATGCGCGCGCCAACTCGCTCGACCGGCTGCTGCCTTTGCTGAAGACCGTGCGCGATGCGCCGCTTGACTACCAGTACCGCGCCGACATCGTTTCGCTTGTCATCGAGTGCCTGATTCGCGCTGTCGAGGCGCGCACGATGGATACCGGCGTACCGATCTTCACCATCCCGGCGAGCCCATCGCGCATTGACGTACCGCGCCTGCAGCACGAGCACGACGTGAGCGTGCAGCAGTCGGAGGCGGTGCGTTTGAAGGCCGTCCACACGGCCATGACCGAAGGTTTTGTGGTGACGCAATACTTCTACGGGCAGCTGGGCGCGTTCGAGCGCAACCCGGAAAGCCTGAAGGAAGCGATGGGCCCCATGGTCTACGGCATGGACGTGGACCAGCAGGTACATCAGGCCAGGCAGATCGCCTTTGTGGAGCAGGCGCCGGGCGACGTGATCCGGAACCCGGTCAGCGGACGCGGGCTGGACCAGGCAGAAGGACGTTTGAAGGCCGGCGATGCCGATGGGGCGAGCAAGCTGGCGTTAGCAGCGATCAAGGACCACACCGCCGACCCGGCGCGCGCCAACTACTTATTGGGCCTCACCTGGTTGATGAAGGGCGACATGGACTCGGCGGCAAATGATTTTCGCGAGACGATCCGCCTGACCGAGGATCCGCGCCTGCTGGCCTGGTCGCACATTTACCTGGGCCGCATCGATGACGTGGAAGAAGCGCGGCCCGACGCGTTGAGCGAGTACAAGATTGCCATGATGGTGCGCGACGGGCAGCAGGATACCCTGGACGCGGCGAAAAAAGGGATCGACCAGCCGTTTGCACTGCCTCACGCGGCGTCCCTCGACGGCGCCAAACCGCAGTAACGCTGCCCCTTTTCGGCGCGCGCGGGCGCCCGGCGACATCTATTCCGATAGAGACTCCGTCGGGCAATCGGGCCGCTGCGGGTGGGGAGCTTCCAAGTGCTGAAACAAGGTTCGGGTGAGCAGGGTACGCGGCTCGACGATCTTTCCCGGCAGCTGGGCCACGCCTTCCGCGAGCCCGCGCTGCTTGAGGAAGCCTTGACCCATAGCTCGCTGCGGCACGAGCAGCTGACCGGCGGCGTGACCGGTGCCGCTGCCGGGGAAGACCCCGGCGACAACGAACGGCTCGAGTTCCTGGGGGATGCCATCGTGGGCATGCTGGTCGCCGAAAGCCTCTACCGGCGCTTCCCCAGGCTGCGCGAGGGACAGCTGACCCGGCTTCGCGCGGCGCTGGTCAGCCGCAAGCACCTGGGCGAGGTCGGCAAGGCTCTTGGGCTGGGCAAGTGGCTGCGCATGGGGCGCAGTGAGGAGCGCAACGGCGGCCGCGGCAAGGCCGTCCTGCTCGCCAACTGCGTGGAGTCGCTTACGGCTGCGCTTTACCTGGACAGCGGCGAGCTCGCCACCGCTGCCGCCTTTGTAGAGCGGGTCATCGTGGAGCCGCAGGCGGGATTGCTCTACGAGCAGCTCCAGGCAAAGCACGCCATCGGCGACTACAAATCGGCGCTGCAGGAGCTTTTGCAGGCACGCGGGCAAGGCCAGCCTGAGTACGCCCTCCAGGCGGAAAGCGGCCCCGACCACCGCAAGCATTTCCTGGTGGAGGTGCGCACCGCCGGGACCGACGAAGGCGGGAGCCGCGGGCTGGCGCGCGGCGCAGGCGGCACCAAAAAGAAAGCGGAGCAGGAAGCGGCGCGCCGGGCTTTCCAGGGGCTGGGCGGCGAGCCTGCCGCAGACTCTGCGGAGTTGCCGGCATGAGCGTTCCCAAGTGAGCGAAACGGGAGCCGGTGCGGCGGCAGTGTCGTCACCCGTCCACACGCAGGTTCAGGCGCAGGCACAAAGCGGTGCGCTCCTCCCCACGCGGGAGGTTCTGCTGCCGACCGTAGCCGACACCGTGCGCTCGCTGCTGGCGATGATCGTGGTCGCGCTCTTTCTGCTGACCTTCGTGCTGCAGCCATTTCGCATCCCGTCCGAGTCGATGGAGCGGACGCTGCTCGTCGGCGACTTCCTCCTGGTCAACAAGCAGATTTATGCCCCCGCGGGGAGGCTGGGCGCCCTGCTGCCGTACCGCGAGCCCCGGCATGGCGACGTGGTGGTCTTTCGCTTTCCGCTCGACCCCAATGAGTACGTCGTGAAGCGGGTGGTTGGCCTGCCGGGCGACCGTATTCACCTTCGAGACGGCGTGGTGATCCGCAACGGAGAGCCGCTTCGCGAGCCGTATGCCGTCTATGAGCCCGCGTACCGCGACACCTTCCGCGACAACTTTCCCCAGGGCACCTATACCGACCCGGGAGTGGACGACCGATGGTGGTCGTCGCTGACCGCGATGGTGCACGGCGGCGACGTCACAGTCCCGGCGGGCAACTACTTCGTCATGGGTGACAACCGCAACCATAGCCGAGACAGCCGCTACTGGGGCTTTGTGCCGCGCCGCGCGATCCTGGGCCGGCCGTTTGTGATCTATTTCTCGCTGCGGGAGCCGTCGGCAACCGATGCGCCCAGCCTGCCCGATGATAAACTCGGGAGCGAAAACGACCCGCTTAGCGGCGTGCTTGGTTTCGCGCGCTGGGACCGCATGTTCCGCGTCGTACGTTGAACCAGCACGCTGACCGCGACGTTACACAGCCAGAGCAAAGCATGCGCTGTGCGCTGCAAAAGACAGGAACCGCCTATGGCCACCACGGTCGACGAAGAACGGCAAGCACCGAGCGCCCCCGCGCAAGTCGAAGAAACACCCCTGGAGTTTGTTGCGTCCATCAGCGGCGTCCTGGTCTTTGGGCTGTTCCTGCTGACGTTTGTCTTTCAGAACTTCGTGATCCCGTCCGGTTCCATGCTGAAAACGCTGCTGGTCGGGGACCACGTGCTGGTGGACCGCATCACGCTTGCGCCCAAGACCGCCTGGGCGCCGTTTGTGCACTACCGGGATGTCCATCGGGGCGACATCGTGGTGTTCTACAAGCCGGGCGAGCCGGATTTGTTCCTGGTCAAGCGCGTGGTCGGCATCCCCGGCGACCGCATTCACCTGCGCAACGGCGTCGTCTTCCTCAACGGCAAAGCGCAGAGCGAGCCGCAGACGGAAAAAACCAACGACCTGATCTACCAGCCATACCGCGATGATTTCCCGGCCGTGCACCCTTCGGAGGACGTGGGTGCCACGGCGACCTGGTCCGCGGAGCTGCCGACCCATGTGCGCGGCGAAGATCTCGTTGTGCCCGCGGGCGACTACTTCTGCATGGGCGACAACCGGCCGTACTCGCTCGACAGCCGGTACTGGGGCTTTGTGCCGCGCGAAAACATCGTGGGTCGGCCCCTGTTTGTGTACTGGTCGTTCATCACCAGCGAAGACCAGATCAACAAAACCAGCACCCGCGATCAGGCAGCCTGGCTCGTGCACATCGTGGTCCACTTCTTCGATCAAACGCGCTGGAGCCGCACCTTCCACCGGGTGCGCTAGGGTGGGCGCACCGCTCGGCGTACCGGTGCAGCCGACGGTCAGGTCGCGAAATTCGCGCCTCCGTGAGCATGGGCTGCTCCTGGTCTGCATCGTGCTGCTCCTGCTCGCGACGGTGCCGCCGCTCATTAATCTTGGGCGCTTTCAACGGCGCATTGCCGGGGCCATCAGCCAGTCGGTAGGCCGGCCTGTGCGCATCGGCTCTGTTTCGCTGCGCATGCTTCCCTGGCCGGCGCTCGAGATCAGCAGCCTCCAGGTGGATGAGGAGCCGGGCTTTGGTGCGGAACCCGCCTTGTTCGCGCCGGAGGTCCTGGCGGAGCTTCGCCTGTCGTCTCTGTGGCGGGGCCGTTTTGAGCTGAGCCGGGTCACGCTTTCCGACGCGAGCGTCAACCTGGTGCGCCTGCCTACCGGCCGGTGGAACATCTCGTCGGTGCTGCTCTCCGCGTCGCACGTGCGCAACGCGCCCACAGGGCAAAGCCGGCCCGGACCGGCCCCGCGCTTCCCCTACATCCAGGCGACGGGTACGCGGATCAACTTCAAACGCGGTGTCGAAAAGCTGCCTTACTCGATCCTGAACGCGGATTTTTCCATGGTGCTTGTACGTCCGGAGGTGTGGCAGCTGCGGCTGGAAGGGCAGCCGGTCCGGACGGACCTGGAGCTTACCTCCGGCGACACAGGTACGGTGCAGCTGGAAGGCGAGCTGCATCGCGCCTCGGCGCTCGGCACCATGCCGCTGGCACTGCACGCCGCCTGGAAGCACGCAGCGCTAGGCCAGCTAAGCCGCCTGCTGCTGGGCCGGGATGCCGGCTGGCGCGGCGACGTGGACGCAACCGCGCAGCTCAACGGCGAGATGGACCACCTGCAGGTCACTACGCATGTGGTGCTCGGCAACCTGCACCGGCAGGAGTTTGCGCCCGACGAGCCTTTTACACTCGACGCGAGCTGCCGCGGCAGCTATAGCCACGCCGCCGGGGCACTGGGGCCTTTCAGCTGCCGCCTGCCGCTCGGCAGCGGCGATGCCCTGCTTAGCAGGGGGCTTGCTGGTACTGCGGACACACTGATGCTGGCCGTCGAGAAGGTGCCAGCGAGTACCTTCGCTTCCGTCTTTGCGCTGCTCGGGCATGAGGGCGCGCCCGCACGCGCGTTCGGCGGCGACGTGGACGGGACCCTCCGCTACACGCGTACTGCGGGGACGCAGGCTGGAACGCAGACCGGGGCTTTGGAAGGCGCTCTCACCTCCGATACCGTGACGATAGCCGGCGGCAGACCGGATGGCTCCGCCCTGGCAATCACCGGGCTTACGCTGCGCCCAAGCGCAAGCGGAAAGCTGCCGCTTCTACTCTCAGCCGACCCGGTATCGCTCGGCTCCCGCGACCGCCGCCTGATGCTTTCGGCCGAGTTTTCGTTGGCTGGCTACGCTGCGCATGCGAATGGGTCAGGATCGCTCGACACGCTGCAGGCTGCGGCCGGAAGCCTGCACCTGCCGGCGCTTCGCTCGCTTTCCGGGCAAGAGCCAGATCAGCCGGAAGCAGCGGTGGAGCTGTCGCTGACGCGCGTCGGCACATGGAACCCGAGTGAGGCTGCGGAGCCGCCCGCACCAAATCTTGTCGGGTCGGTCGACTTTGAGCATGTGCGCTGGAGGGTGCCGCGCCTGCCCATCGTGGTCGACTTTCCACAGCTCCATGCCGCGCTTTCCCCAGGGTTGGCGGCCTGGACGACCCCGAACGCCAGCTTGAGCGAAGGCGAGGCGGCCGAAGGCGGGGCCCGCATGGAGCTGGCCGGGGACGTGCAGGCACCGCTCGGGTGCGCGTCAGACGGTGACTGCGCGATGCACTTTAATGTAAGAACCGCATCGCTCGACACCGCAGCTGTGCAGGCGCTTCTTCACTCGCCGTCTCGCCCGCTGGTGCCGGCATGGTTCGACCGCTTTGACCCTTCGCACGCGCGCGTACCTGCGCTGACGGGGACAGTGCGCGCCGGGGTGCTTACGCTGGGCAGGCTGCCGGTGCACGATGCCGTGATTCGCATCTCCACGGTGAGTCCGGCTTCCTCCGGTACGTCTTCCGAGGACGAGACTGCGCCGGCCATCCGTCTGGAAAGCCTCGACGGGCGCGCCCTAGGCGGCAGCCTCCATGTCGAAGGTGCGCTCCGGCTGCCGAGCGACGGCGCCCACTATGCCATGCACGCGTCGCTCACCGGGGCGAGCGCGGCGCAGGCTGCTGCGCTGTGGCATGAAAACTGGGGTTCGGGCACGCTCGGCGGGGATGCGGAGCTGCAACTCTCAGGCGACTCGGTCGAGCAGCTCACCGCAGGCGCGCGAGGAAGCTTCCGCGTGTCATGGCTCCATGGCTCGCTGCGAGCGCTGCCCCGATTTACGAGCTGGGACGCTGCCGGCACTCTGGGCTCGGATGGCTTGCATATAGAACAAGGTATCGAACGGGGCACGCCCTCAAGCGCGCCTGCCCGTTTGGACGGCCGCATCGGCTGGGACCGGAGCTTGCTGCTGCAC
>CAXUDF010000075.1:0-15245 GCA_964249695.1 uncultured Acidobacteriaceae bacterium | reverse complement strand
TAGGTATTGCGCTGCGCATACTGTTCAGCACCGACAAAGAAGGTCAGACGTTTGCTCTTGTTGAAGTCAAGGTGAGGCACATAGATCGGCCCTCCGAGGGTGAAGCCCGGGTACACCTGGCGATCAGGTGGTTTGCCTGTCTTTGTGTAGTTCGCAAGCCAGTCTGCCGAGTCGACCTGGTAGGTACGTGCGTAGGTGTAGAGAGAGCCGTGGAACCGGTCACCGCCTGATTTGCCTACTGCATTGATGACGATCGGCCCACGCGCCTGGTCCGCGGTGAAGCTTGCGGTCTGCACTTTGACCTCGGCTACCTGCTCATAGTTGACGGTCTGAAACGCGGAACCGAAGTTGCCCGGATCGGTGATGTCAGAGCCGTCGGACAGGATGGCTGTGCTGTTTACGTTGGTGCCGGCACCCGAGTAGGAGCCAAGCGCACCGCCGACCTGTACCTGCGACGGATCGAATGCGGCATTCAGACCGCCGCCCGCACCGCCCGTAATGGCAAAGCCGGGCAGGATCTTCAGCAGCTCCGTCACATCGCGGCCTTCGACCGAGAGGTGTTGAATGTCCTGTGAGGAGATGAGCGAGCTTTGCTCGCCGGAGTCGAGCGTAATCGACTGCGTCGACTCATTTACGGAAACGGACTGGGTATCGGCGCCGGTGGTCAGCTTGATCTCGCGAAGGCTGCGCTGGTCGCCCGGATCGAGGTGAATTGCGCTCGCCTTGTACTCCTCAAAGCCTGGGGTTTTGATATCGACTTCGTAGTCGCCGACCGGAACCGCCGAAAAGCTGAAGTCGCCCGCGCCGTTGCTCTTGCCTTCGCGGATGTCGCCGGTGGCCTGGTTGCGAAGAGTGACGGCTGCATTCGGGATGACGGCACCGGAAGGGTCCGTGACTGTGCCGTTCAACGTCGCGGTGGTGCCTTGTGCGTGGAGCGCTAAGGGCGCAAGCAGCAGCGCTGCCGACAGTGCGACCGTCTGGGACGCCCGGCGTGCGCGCCGGCCCTTGGGCCGTGCGAAAACGTAGTGCGATACCGCCATGGTGGTGCCTCCTAAAGTTGCCGAACCAAACAAAGGACCTGCGGGATGGGTATGCGCCGGTCTAGTTCGACCAGCGTACAAATCCCTTCAGTGCGCGCCATTACATGTAGTTGTTCCATGAAAAGATTGTCAACAGCGGCTTTTACCCGGAAGTAACGGTTTGTTTCAGGACGCAACACTCAGCGGTTAGGAACAAAGGGTGCTGTTTACTTCCTGGTAACAGCACGTTGCCGTAAACGGCTTCGCCAAGCTCGTTCCGAAGACTTTTGACGCGCGTTTTCCGTTTACGGCTCGACCAAAGCCAGCGAGCATGACGGTTACTACTTCATCAACAAACGGTACGGTACTTAGGAGTGCGTCGGGGTGGCATGTGCCTGCGTACAAATGACCGTCAGCAGGCGGCGACATGCCGGTATGCTCCAGGTGAAATGGAGGAGTCATGCCAAGGGAACAGGTGCCTGGCCTCGAAGACAAGTCCCGGAAGCGCGCGGCGCTGCTGCTCCGGCACGCGCGGCGGGATCTGCCTCGTCTTCTCGCTCAACTCGGGGAGATGACGGCGATCGAGTCGCCGTCGAGCGACAAGGCCGCCTGCGAACGTGTACTGGCGCTGGCGGCAGGTTGGGCGCGCGAGCTGGGCGGCGGGTTGCGCGTGCACCGGCATGCGCGGTACGCCGACTCACTGGAGGCGCGGTTCGGGCTTGTGCGCGGCGGCCGAAAGCCGCTGCTGCTGCTGGGCCATATCGATACGGTGTGGCCGCATGGAACGCTGCGGACGATGCCGTTTCGCGTAGGTCGCGAGCGGATCAGCGGGCCCGGGGTGCTCGACATGAAGGGCGGCGTCGCGATGGCGTTTGCGGCCCTGCGGCTTTTGACCGAGGCCGAGCTGCGGCACCGGCCGGTGACGCTGCTCCTGCACGGTGACGAAGAAGTCGGCAGCCCGGAGTCGCGCCGCGTGACCGAACAAGTCGCGCGACGGTGCGAAGCAGTGTACGTGCTGGAGCCGGCGCAGGGCGCAGACGGCGCCTATAAAACCGCGCGCAAGGGAGTTGGGCAGTACAGGCTCACCATACGCGGCGTTGCGGCGCACAGCGGCGTCGACTTCGACGCAGGGCATAGTGCGATTCTCGAACTGGCGCGGCAGCTTACCGCGGTTGCCGGGCTGACAGACCTGGCACGCGGCCTGACCGTGAACCCGGGAGTCATTGGCGGGGGCACGCTGCCGAACGTGGTTGCCGCGGAAGCCTGGGCGGAGATCGACGTCCGCATCGCGCGGGCCGCGGATACGGCTCGCCTGGAACGGCAGTTCGCCCGGCTGCGGCCGGTCGACCACGCCTGCTCGCTTGAGGTCTCGGGCGGTATGAACCGGCCGCCGATGGAGCGGACTCGCGCCATCGGCGCGCTTTTCGCCCGAGCGCGCGAGCACGCTGCCGCACTCGGGTTTCCGCTTGAAGAAGCCGCAACTGGAGGCGGCTCCGATGGCAACCTGACGGCCGCGCTCGGCATACCAACGCTGGACGGCATGGGTGCCGTGGGAGCAGGAGCGCACGCGCCGCACGAGCACTTGCTGCGGCGTCACCTGGCTCCGCGCACCGCGCTGCTGGCCGCCATGTGCATGGACCTCACGTAAAACGCGCCCGGCTGGCGCGCCGCACGCTAATTCTTCGGTGTCTTCTCTTGCCCGGCTGCGGGCGAGCTGGTATTGACCATCTCGGGCGAGCTTTGCGCGCGCAGCGTTTCCGCCTGATCCGCGGAGATGCGCCGGGTAATCGCGACGCGGTCGACCTTCTCCCACTGCCCGCTGGCAAGGCTGCGATGGATCGCCTCGATTACGCGCACATCGGCCAGGCCTTCCAACCCGTCAGGCTCCGGATCCTTGTTGTTCAGGATGCAGTCGGAAAAGTACTTCATCTGGCCGCCGAAGTGGTCTGTGTTCTTGAAGCTCTGGTGGTCTTCCTTTTGGCCGATGACCGAGTACCACTCCAGCGGCTTGCCGTACATGTAGCCCGGGTTCAGCTCGAGCGAACCCTTGGTACCGACGACAAAGTAGGAGTCGAGCTTGTTGCCGTAGTAGGAGATGGTGAACTGCGCCAGGCGGGCTCGCGGGAACTTGAGGGTGACGCTGACCGTGTCGTCAAAGTCATCGCCGAAACCCGACTCAGGGTGGCGCGAACCGACGGCGAAGGCCTCGGTAGGCTCGTCTTCAAACAGGTTGCGCACTGCGTTGATCGGGTACGGACCCATGTCGAGCACGGGGCCGGCAAGCAGACCGCTGTGGGCGCGATGGTTGGCCGGGTCGACAACCTGCGAAAAGGTCGAGTTGAAGATGTGGACCTCGCCCAGGTCGCCCGAGCGGACCTTCTCGACCGCAGCGACGGTGGCCGGCTCGAAATGGAGGCGATAGGCGACCATCAGCTTCGCGGAGGAAGTATTTTGCGCGTCCTTATGCGCCTGGATCATCGCCTCACATGCTTCGGACGAGACCTCCATCGGCTTTTCAACCAGCACGTGGATGCCAGCCTTGAGCGCCGGTACGGCAAACTCGGCATGCTTCCAGTTCGGGAGCGCTAGGTAAATGGCATCGATCTCTCCGGAGGCCAGCAGCTGCGGAAACTGGTCGTAGCTGTAGGTGTGCTCGACCTTGTATATCTCGGCGAGCTCTTTCGCCTTGGTCGGGTCGTCGGTGACGAGCGCCGTGATGACGGAGTTGCCGGTGTGCTCCACGCCGGGCATCATGGCCTCCTGGGAAATGGACCCCAGCCCCACGATCGCGTAGCGAACCTTCTTGTCCGAACCGAAACCCAGCACTTCCTTCAAACTCATGGGGGGAAATCCTTTCAGTACCACTCACGCCTTACAGATTGAGATGGCACGAAGTCAGAGGAAAGCCGCACGCCGGACACTCCTGTGAGGCGATCTGCGTCCGCAGCGGCAAAGCTGTCATCCAAGCCGACGTGGAGGTAAGCGCATGTATGCAGTGACAGGAAGTACAAGCCAGATTGGCAGCGCGGTGGTGCGGGCGCTGCTTGCCCAGGGCAAGCAGGTTCGCGCATTGTTCCGGACCACGGAGAAGGCCGCTCAGCTTGCCGAACTCGGCACCGAGCCGTTCCAGGCGCCGATTGAAGACGGCAGCCGCATGGAGGCAGCCTTTCAAACGATGGAAGGCGTGTTCATCATGACGCCGCCGTTCCGGTCCGCGCCCGGCCCGCGGGGAGAGCACGCGATGGCGGTAGCCGCCATCAGCCATGCGCTGCAAGCCTCGCATGTGCCCAAAGTGGTGTTTCTTTCTTCGATCGGAGCCGAGCATGCCGCCGGCACAGGCAGCTCGCTCAGGCTCTACGACATGGAGCAGGCGCTGCATGCCCTGCCGATGGACACCGCGGCGATCCGGGCGGCCTACTTCATGGAAAATCTGCTGCAGCTGTATCCCACCGTCGGCGAAAGCGGCACTCTGCCCTCCTTGCTCGACACACTGAATAAGCCGATCCCGCTGGTGGCAAGCGAGGACATAGGCAAGCTCGCAGCCCGGCTGCTGGTTGAGCCCTGGCAAGGGCATCGGACCGTTGAACTCGAAGGTCCGCGCGCGTACTCGATGGAAGATGTGGCACGGAGCTTCAGCGAGGCTCGCAAGCGGCCCGTGGAGGCGATCGCCATGGCGAAAGAGGAGCGGATCTCGATGCTTCGCAAGCTCGGCTACACGCCCCAGGCGGCGGAGGACCTTTCCAACAAATTTGCCGGCATGGACAGCGGCGCCATCTCCTTCGCCGGAGGTGAGGGCGTGGAACATGAGCAGGGCGCGACGCCGCTGGAAGCGGTTCTTGGGGCTCGGTAGAGGCGCGATCTGGGAACCCGGAGGGACAAGTTGGGCAAGAAGGGCAAGCGAGCGGCAGGGTTGACGACCGAGGGGCCGCGTACTTTGTTTGTGTGTGTGCGCGACAAGAACGGCAAGGGCTCCAGCTGCGCCGGCAGCGGCGCGCGCGCTGTATTGAGCGAGATGCAAGCGATTCTGGCTGCGGAAGCGATCGGCAAAGATGAGCTCCTGCTGCGGCCGGTCGGCTGCCTGGGCCTGTGCAAGCGTGGGCCGGTGCTGCTGGCCGCCGCGGGCAAGGCTGCGCAGGAGAAGAAGCCCCACAAACCAGGCAAGAAAGCTCCGGGCGTGTACACCCGTGTGCGCCCTGGGGAGGCTCGCGAGCTGCTGCGCGAGGTGCTTTGCGGAATATCGCCGGCAGGGTCTGCCTCGGCATAAGGCTTGCGGCGCGGACAGAGTTCGCGAGCCCTGATGCGTGGCCGTGGTCGCGCTTCTATGGCCGGGATGCACAGGTAGTGCATCCTCGCGCCGTGCGGTCCATCCAACGCGGAGTCAAGGTGCGGAGGGCAACACACATGTTCGCAGTGATGGGCATTACCGGAAATGTGGGCGGCGCGGTTGCAAATACTCTCCTCCAGCATGGAAAAAAGGTTCGCGGTATTGTCCGCAACGCTTCAAAAGCACAGGCCTGGAAGGACAAGGGCGTCGAGTTGGCAAGTGTCGATTACGACGGCGACCTCACCGCCGCTTTCACGGATGCGGAAGGTGTTTTTTGCATGCTTCCGCCCAATATGGTTCCCGAACCCGGGTTTCCGGACAGCATCGCCCGCATCGCTGCGATCCGGAAGGCCATTCTCACCGCCAAGCCTCCCCGGGCTGTCTTTCTGTCCTCCATCGGAGGCGAAAAGACCTCAGGCCTGGGCCTGATTTCCGCGGCTCATCTGCTCGAAGAGGAGCTCGGCAGCACGGGAGTGCCGAGCGCGTTTCTGCGTGCCGGATCTTTCATGGAGAACATCCTGCACAGCATTCCTGCCGCCCGTACGACCGGCATGTACTTCGCGTTCTACCAACCCCTGGACCACCCCTTTCCGCTGGTGGCCACTGACGACGTTGGCCGGGTCGGCGCGGAGACCCTGCTCCAAAGCTGGCAGGGGAACCGATTCCTTGAGATTTCGGGCCCCACGTATTACTCGTCGAGCGAGGTAGCGGCTGCTCTGGAGAAGGCTCTCGCTCGGCCGGTCGCCGGCGTTGCGGTTCCGCGAGAGACCTGGGTCAATACCCTGGCGCAGCACGGTATGCCGGCGGACCGCTCCGGCGACTACATCGAGATGCTCGACGGCGTGAACTCCAGGTGGATTGATTTTGGAGCGCCCGGCACCGAACACGTGAAGGGGACGATTGATCTGGTCACGGCAGTGAAGTCGCTGACCGGCAGAGCCGGTTAGGCTGGCGCTGAGTGAGGGCAGTGTGCGTGCTGCCCATCATTAAGCTGTCGAAGTAGATCGCCCAACTCTCAGCCAGGGCGACGTTTCCGACGGTGAGCGGCGTCAATTTGCTAGCGTTTGGCCAGTGCTTTCTTCTTTGCCGCGCTCTTGCCTGCTGTTTTCTTTGCCGACTTCTTTGCGGCAGGCGTTGCGGGAGCCTTTGCGGCGGCGGTCTTTGTTGCGGTCTTCTTGGCGGCGGTCTTGCTGGGTGCGCTTTTCCGCGCCGGAGACTTCGCGGTTTTCTGGCTTGCGGCCGTCTTGCGCGCAGCCGGAGTCTTATCGGCTGCTTCGGTTTTCTTTCCGGCCTTCTTCGCAGTCTTTGTCGCGGCCGTGGCCTTTTTCGTGTTCGCCACAAACTGCCTGCCCTTGCGGGAGCCTTCCTGCTTTTTGCGGTTGGTCGCGTCCTGCTCTTCCTTGCTGAGCTTGTTCCAGGCTTCGTCCGGCAGGTAGCGCGTGGTGCCGCCCTCGCGTTCAGCCTTGGCGCCGTCCGCGGTGCGCCAGTGCTCGTCACCCCAGTGCTGCAGACTCTTTTGCTGCTCGTCGGGCTCCTGCTTGTAGCCGCCGCCCGCGTGCTCGTACTCGCTTGCGACCAGCTGCGCCTTGCGCGCGCTCCACTGCCCAGGCTTGCCGCCCTTGTCGCCCTGCATCACCTGCTCTTTGATCTTGTCGCGCAGTGCTGGGTCGGTGTAGCGGTCGGCGCCAGAATGGCTTGCCTTTTTCGGCATTGGAGGCTCTCCTCTGTACGGTTGTTCTTAAGCTATTTGCCGGGTTTGGATGCTTCGGCAAAGCACAACGTCCCCGGCGCTAGAATCTCGCTATGGCCTCGCACACCACCCGCGCCGTGTGTTCGCTCGACTGTCCGGACTCTTGCGGCGTTCTGGTCACGGTTGACTCACTCTCAGGCCGGGCGACGCATCTGGCCGGCGACCCGGAGCACCCGGTCACACGCGGCTTTCTGTGCGCCAAGGTGACCAAATATCTCGATCACGTGTACGCGCCCGACCGCGTGCTGTACCCGCTCCGGCGGCGCGCCGGGGTGGCGAAAGGACCGCTGCGGCCGGGCAAAGAGGCCGATGCTTTCGAGCGCGTCAGCTGGGATGAAGCCCTCGATGCGATTGCCGCGAAGCTGGGCGAGGTCGCGCGCGAGCATGGGCCGGAGTCGGTGCTGCCGTACTCCTACGCAGGCACCATCGGCGCGCTCGGCTATGGCTCAATGGACCGTCGCTTCTTTCATCGGCTGGGCGCGTCGCAGCTGGACCGCACCATCTGCGCGGCTGCAGGCGGCGAAGCGTTGCTCTCGGTGTATGGCCGCAAGCTGGGCACGGATATGGAGCACTTCCACCATGCGCGGCTGATCCTGGCCTGGGGCGCGAACATCCACAGCAACAACATTCACTTGTGGCCGCAGGTCGAGGCGGCGCGGCGCGCCGGGGCGCGTTTGGTCGTGATCGACCCGTACCAGACGCGCACGGCCAGGCTTGCGGACCAGCACCTTGCGCCGCACCCGGGTTCGGACACGTCGCTCGCTCTGGGATTGATGCACGTGATCCTGCGGGAGGGCCTGGAAGACCGCGAGTGGACGGCGGCACATACGCACGGGCTTGAGCAGCTGCGAGAGCACGTCGCCGCGTACCCTCCGGCGCGGGTTGCGGCCGATACCGGCATTGCAGCCGAGGTGATCGAGGAGCTGGCGCGGGCGTACGCGACTACCCGGCCCGCCCTGATCCGCATGAACTACGGGGTGCAGCGCTCAGAGAACGGCGGCGCGGCCGCGCGAGCCATCGCGATGCTGCCCGCGCTGACCGGTGCCTGGGCGCAGCTGGGCGGGGGATTGCAGCTGTCGACAAGCGGCGCGTTCTCCTTTGACAAGCAGGCGCTGGAGCGGCCTGACCTGATGCTGGCGAGCCCCCTCGGGCGGCGGGCGCGGGTCGTGAACATGACGCTGCTGGGCGACGCGCTGACGGAGCTGCGCGACCCCCAGGTACACGCGTTGTTTGTGTACAACTCCAACCCGGCGGTGATTGCGCCCGACCAACGCAAGGTGCTGGCAGGGCTCGCGCGAACGGACCTGTTCACAGTGGTCCACGAGCAGAGCTTTACCGACACCTGCGACTACGCGGACTACGTGCTGCCGGCAACGACTTTCCTCGAGCACGCGGACGTGCAGGGGGCGTACGGGCACCATTACGTACAGCTTTCTGAGCAGAGCATTGCACCGCTTGGCGAGGCGCGGTCAAACGTGCGGCTGTTTGCGGAGCTTGCCGAGCGCATGGGCTTTGCCGAAGCCTGCTTTCGGGACGATGAGGAATCGCTGATGGCGCAGGCTTTGCGCGAGTCAGCGCCTGAAGCACAGGAGCCTCTGATGCGCGGGATTACGCGGGCCTCGCTCCGCGCCCGCGGCGGCAGCGAGCGGCTGCACTTCCCTTCTGAAGAGCACGGCCAGCCGTTTCGGCCGTTCAGCGACGACGTCTTCCCGACGCCTTCGGGCAAGGTCGAGTTCTACTCGGACACACTCGCAGCCCACGGACTGGACGCGATGCCGACTTTTCGCGCACCCACGGAGTCGCGCGCCCACGCCTCGCGCACGATACAAGACGACGAAATGCTTGAGTTTCTGCCGCGCAAGGCAGGCAACTTTATGAACTCGACCTTTGCCAATCACCCCGTGCATCGGACGCTGGAACAGGCGACGCTCGATCGGCTTGAAATGCACCCGGATGATGCTGAGGCGCGCGGCATTGCGGATGGGGAAACAGTGACGATCCGGAACGACCGCGGCGCGATGACGCTGCGGGCGCTGCTGAGCCGGCGGGTGCGGCCGGGGGTCGTCGCGGGATCGATGAGCTGGAACAAGAGCACGGCCGCAGAGGATAAGGTCGGAGTAAACCAGCTGACCTCGCAGCGGCTGACCGACTTAGGCGGAGGCCCTACGTTTTACTCGACGCTGGTGCGGGTGGAGAAAGCAGATTCGGCGCTGCGCTTAGAGCGTATGTGAGACGTAAGAAGTACCGATAAGAGCGTCCTTGGAGGTGCGCCCGAGAAGTGCGCCCGCCTGGATCACAGGTGGAACACTCGATCAGCACCCACAACCAGCACCAGCGTGATGGCGGCAATCGCGACTTCCCCGACCGCCGATACAGCGAACGGTCGCCAGCCCTGCTTCCCTAGATCGCGCAGGTTTGTGCGCAGGCCCACGCCGGCAAAGGTGAGCAGAAACGCCCAGCGGCTCAGGTTGGCAAGCACCGCGAGCTGCGGTTTGGTAAAGCCGAGCACGGCCAGCGCCGGCACCTTGCTGCTGCCAAGCGTAGCCAGCAGGGAGATGAGCAGAAAACCAAGGACAAACTTGGGGAACTTGTTCCACAAGAAGGCTGCTTTATGCCGAAGCTGGTTTTCAGTCGCGGCCGAGGCGAGCCCCTTGCGTGCCCATGCAATGGCATAGCCAAGCACCACAAAGCCAATGGTGGCGTTGCGGCAGGTTTTGGCGAGCACCGCGAATTTGCCCGCATTGTCAGAGTAGAGCGCGCCTGCCGCGGTCGCCTCGGCGGTATTGTCGACCGCGAGCCCGGCCCACAAACCATAGGCGTGGTCTGACATGGCAAGCGCGTGGCCGATGAGCGGAAACGTGAACAGCGAGAGCGCGCCCAGCGCGAGAATGGCAGCAATCGCGGTCGCGGAGTCAGACTCGTCGGCGTCAATGGTGCCCTGGGTGGCGATGATTGCGGAGACGCCGCACACCGACGAGCCGACCGCGAGCAGAGTGGTGAGCTTGGGGCCGAGGCCGAAACGGCGGCCGAGCCAGGTCATAAAGGCGAGCGACAGCGCGAGCTCGACGGCAACCAGCAGCAGGGAGACGCCGCCGAGCCGGGCAATATCGCCCAGGATGAAGCGCGACCCCAGCAGGATGATGCCGGCCTTAAGCCAGAACTCATAGGTGGCGACGCCGGCCTCAAAGATGCGCGGCAGCCCAACGGTATTGGCGATGACGACCCCGATCAGGATGGACCAGAGGACGTACTCGATGTTGGGAAGCACGAGATGGTGCGCTTTGCCGTAGAGCGCGATGGCGTGCTCGATCCACTTACCGGCGAAGCCGACGGCAAACAGGAGCAACACCCCTGGAACGAGCGCCAGCGGCGCGGTACCGCGTGGCAAGCGGCTTGCGGCCGTGACCGCGAGTGTTTCAGTGCGAGTCGACATGGGCAGGGCCTCCTTTACCAGGGAACTTTGGTGAGCAGCCCAAAGCGGACGGCCAAGGCCAGCAGGAGAGAAAACAGAACCGCCCAGATATCGAGCGAGATAGGCCGTCGAGCAGAAGCCATGGACACCTCTGGCTATTGGAAGAAAGATTGCTGCAGGAAGTTACAGGATCACTTACCAGGCGGGGGAGGAAGCAAGGACGGCTATAGACACCGGGAGAGTAGACACAAAGATATAGAGGTCACCAGGGGAGGATGAAACCTTGCGGCTGTGCGGACTGTTCTCACGCGATGGACTATACATCAAGCGCTTCACCTGCGACAGCAGGTAAGTGACCGTTCCTGGGCAACCGGTTTGACGGTCGCGAATACCGCCCATAGAATTAGGAGAGTGCCCGGAGCTAATACCGGAGCGCACCTCTTCTCGCCGGTTTTACCCGTGCACACGCCTGAAGAGACTCCGATCCACCTTACTGACCCAAGGAGTTCCACTCTTCCATGAAGCTTTCGCTTTCCCTCGCAAGCCTGCTCGCCACCGGGCTGATCGGCTCCGTCGCTTCGGCGCAGACCGCGGCCCCCGCGGCCTCGACACCATCCTCCGCAGCAAGCACCGCCACAGCCGCGGCGAGCGGACCATCCAAAATCGCCATCATCATGTTCCAGGCCGCGGTTGCGCAAACGAACGAGGGTAAGCGGGATCTGGAAGAGGTGGAGAAGAAGTATCAGCCGAAACAGACCCAGCTGAAGCAGCAGAGTGATGATATTGACACTCTGAAGAAGCAGCTGCAGACGCAAAGCGCAACGTTGACGGATACAGAGCGTGCGCAGAAGCTGAAGTCGATCGACGATAAAGAGAAGTCGCTGCAGCGTTCCGGCGAAGATGCGCAGAACGACTTCCAGCAGGAGATTCAGCAAACTTATGCGCAGATTGCGCAGAAGGTTTACGGCACCCTCCAGAGCTACGCGCAGCAGAATGGGTACACCGTAGTGCTGGACGCCTCGCAGCAGCAAAGCCCGGTGCTTTATGCGACCCAGGGCAACGACATCACCGAGGCAGTGATCGCGGCTTACAACACCAAGTCCGGCATCGCGGCACCGCCTCCGTCAGCGCCCAGCCCGACGACGCCTTCCGCGCCGGCCCGGCGCCCTACGACGACCGCCCACTAAACAGAATTGTGTTAACCAACGCCCCGGCTTTGCCGGGGCGTTCTGCGTAATGGGCACCATCCATCTGGTTACCGCTGCTGTGGAAGACTTTGTGGGAAACTCGATCAATGATGGGCGTGGTAGACGGTATCTGGTGCGGCAAGACCGCATGTCCCATCCTGATACTTGCTCTAAGCTGCTGATTCTGCTACGGAGCGCCTGGTTCGTAATGGGGTACGATGCTGTAAACCGCGAACTGGTGGTTGCGCAAGCCTCTGCGGGGATTTACACAGTTCAGGGTTGAACGAGGTAACGTTGCGCATCCTCTCGGAAGTTCCAAAAGGCTAGCGCGCGCCATCTTCCCCAAGCTTCAGAACGGCCAGAAACGCTTCCTGCGGGATGTCGACCTTGCCAATCCGCTTCATGCGCTTTTTGCCTTCTTTTTGCTTGTCGAGCAGCTTGCGTTTGCGCGAGATGTCGCCGCCGTAGCACTTGGCGATGACGTTCTTCTTGATCGCCGAGACGGTCTCGCGCGCCACGATCTTTGAACCGATCGCGGCCTGGATCGCGACCTCAAACATCTGCCGCGGGATCAGTTCGCGCATCTTGGAGACCAGCGCGCGGCCGCGGTCGTAGGCAAAGTCGCGGTGCACGATGATCGAGAGCGCATCGACCGGCTCGCCTGAAACCAGGATGTCTAGCTTCGACATGGGCGAGGTCCAGGTGCCGGCAAGCACGTAATCGAGCGATGCGTAACCGCGGCTGACGCTCTTCAGGCGGTCGTAAAAGTCGAGCACAATCTCATTCAACGGCAGCTCATAGGTGAGCTTGACGCGCGTTGCGGAAACGTACTCGAAGTTCTGCTGGCGGCCGCGCTTTTCCTCGACCAGCTTCAGGATGCCGCCAACATACTCCTCATTGGTGAGGATGGTCGCCGTGATGACCGGCTCCTCGATCTGCTGGATCTCGCTCGGATCGGGCCAGCGCGAAGGGTTGTCGACCTCGATAAGCTTGCCGTCAGTGAGGGTAATTTTATAGCGCACACTCGGCGCGGTGGTGATCAGGTCGAGGTCGAACTCGCGCTCCAACCGCTCCTGGATGATCTCCATATGGAGCAGGCCCAAAAAACCGCAGCGGAAGCCGAAGCCGAGCGCGGCCGAGCTTTCGGGCTCGATCGAAAAGGACGAGTCATTGAGGCGCAGCTTCTCCAGTGCATCGCGCAGCAGCGTGTGCTCGTGCGAGTCGACCGTGTAGATGCCGGCAAAGACCATCGACTTAATGTCTTCGAAGCCGGGCAGCGCCTCGGACGCGGGCCGGTCGACCTCGGTGATGGTGTCGCCGATCTTGGTGTCGGCGACGTTCTTAATGGTCGCGACAAAGAAGCCGACCTCCCCCGCGGAAAGCTCAAGGATTTCGACCGGCTTGGGCGTCAGCACGCCCATCGATTCCACGTCGAAGGTCCGGCCGTTCGACATCAGGCGAATCTTCATGCCCTTGCGCAGCTTGCCGTGGATAACGCGCGCCAGCACGATGACGCCGCGGTACGGGTCGAACCATGAGTCGAAGATGAGCGCCTGGAGCGGCGCGTCGGGGTCGCCGACCGGCGGAGGCAGCCGGTGCACGACCGCCTCCAGGATGTCAGGGACGCCCTGGCCGGTTTTCGCGCTGACCGGGAGTGCGTCGGTCGCATCGAGCCCGACCGTTTTCTCGATCATCTCCTGCGTGCGCACAATGTCGGCAGAGGGCAGGTCGATCTTGTTGATGATCGGGATAATCTCGAGCCCGTTCGAGATCGCAAGATACGCGTTCGCGAGCGTCTGCGCTTCGACGCCCTGCGACGCATCGACGACCAGCAGCGCGCCCTCGCAGGAGGCGAGCGAGCGGGAGACTTCGTAGGAGAAATCGACGTGTCCCGGCGTGTCGATCAGGTTCAGCTGGTAAGTTTTGCCGTCCTTCGCCGGGTACATCATGCGGACCGAATGCGCCTTGATGGTGATGCCCCGCTCGCGCTCCAGGTCCATCGCGTCGAGCACCTGCGCCTGCATCTCGCGCGCGGTCAGCGAGCCGGTCAGCTCCAGCAGGCGGTCCGAAAGCGTCGATTTGCCATGGTCGATGTGCGCGATGATCGCGAAATTGCGGATGAGGGAGTTGTCCATGAGGGTGCGGCAAGCCCGAGTTTACCATCCGACGTAGGCTTACCCGGCCTGCTCACCCACTACACTGTTTGAGTGCGGCCGTAAGGCAAACGCCATACAAACACAGTACGGAATCGTCCAAACCACGTATGCGCTTTCGAAGTACCATCGCTTTTCTGCTTGCGGCCACGCTCAGCGCACCGTCTTTCGGTGAGCCGCAGAGCCAGGCCGCGCCCGCGCCCCAGGGGACATTGCAGGGAACCAGGGCTCCGCAGGCCGGCAATGCCAAGGACGCCCTGCTGATTACCTCTGTCGAGCAGTCCTACGCGGCCGGAGTCGCTGCCTACCAGGCGGGTCAGGCCGACGAGGCACGCACCGACTTTGACCGAGCGGTGGACCTGCTGCTTGAGAGCGGCAGTGACGTTAAGAACACGCCCGCGCTTGCCGCGGAACTGGATCGCGTGGTCGACTCCATCAATACGCTGCAGCTTGATGCCCTGCGCCCTGATGCGACCGAGGCTCCGAAGGGCGATGCGCCTGTCGATGTCGCGAATGACGTGACGTTCCCGGTCGATCCAAAGGTGAAGGCGCAGGCCATCTCTGAGCTGCAAACGACGCAGTCTGACCTGCCGCTCGTCATCAACGACTACGTGGCGAGCTACATCAACTTCTTCTCAAGCACCGGCCGCGGGCGCGGCACCATCATCGCTTCGCTGCAGCGCGCGGGCAAGTACAAAGCCATGATCCAGCAGGTGCTGCGCGAGGAGGGCGTGCCGCAGGATTTGCTGTACCAGGCAGTGGCGGAGTCGGGCTTTCGCACCCAGGTGGTGAACCCGAAGTCCGGCGCCGGCGGCATGTGGCAGTTTATGCCGTTTGGCACTTATGGCCTCGAGAAAACGGGCTGGTACGACGAGCGCTTCGATCCGGTAAAGGCGACCCGTGCCTATGCACGCGACATCAAGAAAACCTACGCGCAGCTTGGCGACTGGTACCTCGCCATCGCCGCCTATGACTGGGGTACGGGCAACATTCAGCGGGCGGTGCAGCGGACCGGCTACCCCGACTTTTGGGAGCTGTACCGGCGCAACAACCTGCCGCAGGAAACGAAAAACTACGTACCGATCATCCTGGCCGTCACGATCATGGCGAAGAATCCGAAGCAGTACGGGCTGGAAGGCATTGTCCCCGACGCAGCCGTGATCCCTGATACGGTGACGACCAATTACTCTGCTTCGCTGCCGCTGATTGCGGACGTTACCGGCACATCTGTAAGCACGATAGAAGAGCTGAACCCGAGCCTGCTGCGTGGGCGCACGCCGCCGGACGAGCCATTCGACCTGCACATCCCGGCCGGCACCAGCACGCTTTATAACCAGCGCATTGCGGAGATCCCGGAGGACAAGCGCGTGAGCTGGCGCTTCCACGTGCTTACGGCAGGC
>CAXUDF010000074.1:0-15258 GCA_964249695.1 uncultured Acidobacteriaceae bacterium | reverse complement strand
TCCGGTTCTTGTTGACCCCGTCGTAGTTGCACACGATGGTGCCTGCTCCCACGTTTGCGCCCGCGCCGATCTCGGCGTCCCCCAGATACGCCAGATGGTTGGCCTTGGCCCCTACGCCCATGTGCGTCTTCTTGAGCTCGACGAAGTTGCCGACATGTGCGCCCTGCTCCACCAGGCTCTCCGGGCGCATGTGCGCATAAGGCCCAATCATGGCGCCGTTGTTGATCTGCGAGTGCGCCAGGACACAGCCCTGGCGAATCACCACCCCGTCGCCAACGCTCATCGACTCCAGCACGGAGAACGACCGCACCATAGAGTGGCTGCCGATGCGAGTCGAGCCAAGCAGCTGCACGAAAGGCTCAACGACCGTGTCGGGCCCAATCTGCACATCGGCGTCGATGATGACCGTATGCGGCTGGAAGATGGTGACCCCGGCAGCCATGTGCCGCTCTGCCGTGCGCAGGCGCAAAGCGGTGTCGAGCGCCATCATTTCCGCGATCGTGTTCGCCCCCAGCACCTCGACTGCTGACGGCGCCTGCAGCGCCAGCACACGCTCGCCGGCCGCGTTCAGCAGGCCGGCCATATCGGTCAGGTACAGCTCACCCTGTGTGTTATTGGCCTCGATCCGGGAGAGGTAGGTGGCGAGCGCGCTGACCTGGAAGGCATATATCCCGGAGTTGATCTCCCGGATGGCGGCCTGGGCAGGGGTGAGTGCTTTCTGCTCCACAATGGCCGCCACTCGTTCCGCCTCGTCCGTCTTTGCCGCACGCACAATGCGCCCATAGCCGAAGGGCTCGGCGACCTCCGCCGTCAAAATCGTCATGGCGGCGAGCCTGCTTATGTGCAAATCCCGAAGGGCCAGCACCGTGCTGCTTTCGAGCAGCGGCACGTCGCCCGAAAGCACAAGCACGTCGTCATATCCGTGGAGCGCCGGCATTGCCTGGGCTACCGCATGGCCGGTACCCTTTTGCTCCGTCTGCTCGGCGAAGCGCACGCCTGTATGCTCAACCGCCGCGCGCACCCGGGCCGCTTCATGGCCGACGATCACGACAACATCGCGGGCGGGCACTACTTTCAGCGCCGCATCGATCACGTGCAGCAGCAGCGGCTTGCCGCCAATGCTGTGCAGCACCTTGGGCCGCTGCGATTTGAGTCGCGTGCCCTTGCCGGCGGCCAGAATCGCGATTGCCAGTGCCATATCTCGGGCTTCCTCCCTTGTAGTGGCGCTCTGCTACTGCTGCGCGGGGCCTTCGCCCCCAAGCTCTTTCCGGAGCGCCGGAGGAATCGGGATGGTGACGTCAAGCGGCTGCGCCGGGCCCAGGTGCAGCTCCGAAAGCGGGGTGCCAAACTCCCCCTGGTTGCCGACCACCAGCACCGCAAGCTTTGACGGGTCGACACGGCTCTTCGCGACGCGATCCAGGTCGGCAAGCGTCACTCGCTCGACACCGGCCCGGTAGCGCTGGAGATAGTCAGCCGGGTAGCCGTAAAACGCAAGGCGCGCCGACGCGGCCAGAACCTTGCCGGGCGTGTCGTAGTTGAAGATAAAGCCGTTCAGCACCTGATCCTTCGCCAGCTTCAGCTCGTCTGCGGTGAAAGGCGTGGTTTTCAGTTCGGAAGTGTCTTTCAGCATCTCCGCGGCAGCAGCTTCAGTGCTCGAGCTTTTGGTCGAGGCGGTCACGCGGAACATGGCCGGGTGATCAAACGAGGAGCCGAACCCGCCTCCAACGCTGTACGCCAGTCCAAGCTTGGTGCGTACATCCTGAAACAGCCGCGACCCAAAGCCGCCGCCGAAGATCTCGTTCAGTACGGAGAGCGTGTAAAAGTCCGGATCGTCGCGCCGGATACCCAGGCCCACAATCCAGACGTTGCTCTGGTTTATGTCTTTCTTGTCTACCAGGTACAAGCCCGGCTTGTGGCCGACGTAGCTTTCCTGCGGTACGCCTAGCGGCGCGCCCTTGGGCAGGGAGCCGAGCGCTGCGCGCAGCTTTGCCTCCATGGCTGCCGAGTCAAAGTCCCCGGAAATCCCGACAATCATGCCGTTTGGTGCCACAGTTTTTGTGTGAAACGCCTGGAGGTCGGCAGGGGTAATGCCCAGCACGGCCGCAATCTCCGGCGTGCTCGCATACGGGCTGCCCGGACCGTACACCAGCTGCGCAGCTTCGCGCGAAGCAATACCCTCCGGGTCCTCATTGCGGCGCAGGATGCCGGCAATCTCCTCCTGTTGGGCCAGCTGCAGCTTCGCGGGATCGAACTTTGGATGCAGCAGCAGGTCCACCGCCAGCCCAAACACCTGGTCGCTGTCGCCCTTGAGCGACGACCATGAGACGGAGCTCGAATCCACGTCGGCGTTGGTCTCGATCTTCGCCGCTTTTGCTTCCAGCAGGTCGTCGAGCGCGTCGCCGCTCATCTTTGCCGTGCCGCTGGTGCGCCACACCTCGCTGTACAGTTCCACCAGGCTACGCTTGTCCGCGGGCAGGTCGCGGCTGCCGCCGTGCAGCTCGATGAAGCCGTCGATAAACGGCAGCTCGTGGTCCTCCTGCAGCAGCAGCAGCACACCGTTGGGCAGCTCGACGCGCCGGGGTTCTGTTGGCACAAACGCCGGCAGCGCCGGCACGTTCAGCTGCTCCCAGGCGCCGGGGTGCAAGGCCTCCCGCGCATCAGGCGGCACAACAGGGTGACTGGGCGCCGCAGCTTCCTGCGCCGAGGCAGCTAGAACGGTCGACCCGAGGCTTCCCAGACCGAGCGCGCAGAACAGCAGCAGGCGCATGGTCACTGTGCACCGCCCGCAGCGTTTGGCGTCGTACCGGGGCCGCCGGACGGGTTTGCAGACAGGCCGCCAAGCTGGGCATACGTGCGGTTTTCCGTTGTAAACACCTTCGTCGCCACTCTCCGTATATCGGCCTTCGTTACCTGATCCACCCGGTTCAGCTGCAGAAACAGCTCCTGCCAGTCCCCATAGCGCAGCTGGTTCACGGCCAGCTGCTCGGCAAGCCCCTGGTTTTCGTCCAGGCCCCGCAGCAGGTCGGCCCGCGCCCGCGTCTTGAACATGGCCAGTTCAGCATCGGACACATCGGCCGACCGCAGCTTGTCTATTTCCTTGTGGATCGAGTTCCGCAGCTCGGCATTGGTGTGTCCCGGCGCCGGCACGGCGTAAAACCCGAACAGCCCCGGATATTTATCGCCGGGGAAGCCGGTAAACCCTTCCGCCTCGGCCGCAATACGCTGGTCGCGCACCAGGCTGCGGTACAGGCGCGAGGTCCGGCCGTTCGAGAAGATGTCCTGGATCGCGTCGTACACCGCATCATCCGGGTCGCGATAGTCGGGCCGGTGATAGCCCTCAAGGTACATGGGCTGCGAGTTGTCGGCCAGCGTTACCGTGCGCTCGGCCTTTTGCGGCGGCTCCACCGTGATGACGCCCTGCGGCTTCGGCCCGCCGTCCGGGATTGCTCCGAAATACTTCTCCAGCAGCGGCAGCGCCTGCGCGTTCTGGAAATCGCCGACCACCGCGATCGTTATATTCGACGGCACGTAATAGTGCTCGTGAAAGCGCAGCGCTTCGGTCGCCGTAATGTGGTCAAGCTCGCTTTTGTAGCCCACGTTGGGGCGATGGTATGGGTGCGCCACGTAGGCGGCCGCGAGGAACTGCTCCACCAGGCGGCCGGTCGGGCTTGCATCGACCCGCATCCGCCGTTCCTCCTCCACCACGCTGCGCTCCCGGTAAAACTGCCGCGGCACCGGGTGCGCAATGCGGTCGCTTTCAAGGTAGGCCCACAGTTCAAAGCGGTTCTCCGGCATCGACCAGAAATAGCGCGTGTCGTCGAGCGAGGTTTCAGCGTTGAGCCCGTTTGCGCCATTCGCCTCGGCAATCTCCGTGAACTCATTCGGGATCACGTAGGTGTTCGCATCCGCCTCGGCCTTCTGATACGCGTCGTGGAGCTGCTTCAGCTTCGCCGGGTCCTGCCCGATGCGCTTTTCTTCCTCGGCGTCGTAGGCCGCGTATGCAGTTTCAAGCTTCGCAAGCGCTGTCTTTTCGGCCGCGTAATCCTTGGTCCCGATATCTTCAGTGCCCTTGAACGCCAGGTGCTCAAACATGTGCGCCAGGCCGGACTGCTCCGTCGGGTCGTTCGCATCGCCCGCATCCACGATGGTGAAGTACGAGAAGACCGGCGCGCCCTTGCGCTCCGACAGCACCAGCGTCAAGCCGTTTGGCAGAACCTTTACCGTCGTGCGTGCCTGGAAGGCCTTCAGCTCGCGCGCGGTTTCCGGGTCCAGCTGGGTGTTCTGCGCGGGGGGTGTCTGGGGAAGACCGGCGGCGGTGAGGAGAAGGGTTGCGGCGGCAAGCAGGAGCGGAGCGCGAAGCATGAAACCTCAATCCTGAAAAAGCGACAGCGCAGCCTTAGCCACACTCGACGGCACAGCGGCGAAAACAGAGACGCCGCCTTATCGAACGCTAAAGCGCGGGTTGCTCTGTGTCAAACAAAGAAGGGCGCGCACGGCCGGCCGGCTGGCCGCTTGTTCGTACGCCGGAAGAAACGCCAACTCGGGAGAGGCGCAAGAAACTTTGAGAGCTTCCGCAACTTTCCTCGCGCAGTGGCGTCAACAACGGCGCACCTATTCGCCCACAGTAACTTGACTTGGCCCTCCCGTTCCAAGTACACGTGCAGCACAAGGCATTGCCGCTCTTCGAAAGGCTTGGGTTGCCCCCTGGCCTGTACCCACACCGTTCACCTGCACCAACAGGACCCATGGATCACACGATGCGACCCAAGCCCGCCCTTCTCCGGTACGCAAGCCTCCTTCCCGCGCTTTTGCCCGCGCTTCTCGCCCCCTTCGGGCTGAAGGCGCAAACCGGCAGCTCGCCTTTGGCAACGCCCTCGGTCCGGATCACCGCGCCTGTGACGGGCGACGCGCTAGTGACCCTCAAGGGCAACACGCATCCGCTCGCGCAGGCCCGCTACGACCAGGGCGCCGTGTCGCCGAGCCTCGCGACCGGCCGCATGCAGCTGCTGCTGCGCCGCAGCCCCGCCCAGTCCGAAGCGCTGCGCGAGTACATGGGCCAGCTGCAGGACCCGAACGCGGCCGGCTACCACAAGTGGCTCACCCCGGCGACCTACGGCGCAAACTTCGGCATTGCTGACCAGGACCTGCAGACGGTGGAAGCCTGGCTCACCAGCCAGGGCTTCAAGGTGGAGGCCGTGCCGGCCAGCCGCAACCTGATCCAGTTTTCCGGCACCACCGGGCAGGTCGCGCAGGCCTTCCATACCAGCATCCACACCTACGTGGTGAACGGTGAAACGCACCACAGCAACGCCAGCGACCCGCAGATCCCGGTCGCGCTTGCGCCTGTGATTGCCGGCATTTCGCCGCTAAATGACTTTCGCGCGAAAGCGCAGCACATCCTGGGTAGGCACTCACTGGCGACCGCGCAGAACGGCAAGCTCCAGGTCACGGCAGAGCTGACAGGCTCGGCGCCGCAGCTGACAGGTACGATCGGTACCAACACGCCATTCCTGTATGTCACACCACAAGACGCGGCGACCATCTACAACGCCCCGAATGCGCTCAACCCCAATTTCAAGAGCGGCACGGCCCGCAACGGAGCCGGCGTCAACATTGGTGTTGCCGAATACTCTGACCTGCAGCAGGCGGACTACCAGAACTATCGGAACCTGTTCCTGCAAGGGCAGACTGGGCCCGCTCCGCAAATCGTTATCGATGGCGTTGATCCGGGGGTGCTGAACGGCACCGGCGATGGTGATGAGGCGCTTCTCGACGCAGAGCAAGTGGCCGCGCTTGCGCCGCAGTCGACCTTGTACTTCTACTCGAGCTCAAGCGACCTGCTGGATGACGGACTTGAGAACGCGATTGTACGGGCGATCGAGGACAACAGTATTTCCGTCCTGAGCATCAGCTATGGGGCTTGCGAGAACAACCTAGGCGCTGCGGGCAACGCTTTTTATAGCGAGCTTTGGCAGCAGGCAGCCGCGCAGGGCATCACCCCGGTGATATCCGCCGGGGACGATGGCTCCGCAGGCTGCGATGCAAACGATGCTACCGTTGCGCAAGGCGGCCTCGCTGTCAGCGGCTTCGCTTCCACTCCGTATGACATCGCGGTCGGCGGCACAGACTTCGACGTGCTCGCGACCAATTTTTCGCAGTATGTTACGAGCGCCACGACGCAGCCGAACAATCTGTACGGCTCTGCGCTTTCCTATATCCCTGAAAATCCTTGGAACGACTCCATTACAGACCCACAGGGTTTGCTCGCGAACAATACCACCCAGCAGTACCAGGACAGCCAGACAGGCAGCTCATTCACCCTTATCAACGCCGGCTCGGGTGGCGCAAGCAGCCTTGCCGTCTGTACCGGCGTCATCGCTCAGAGCGGTGCTTGCACCGCGCCGCTGGTTGGCTATAGCGCGCCCCCCTTCCAATCGGGTGTAAATGCCGGCGGAGCCGCACCCGCTGGGGTTCGTTACATACCGGACGTCTCCCTATTTGCAGCTCCCGGCAACGAGCATCAGGCAGCCTGGGCGTTCTGCTCTGACAACGTCCTTGATGGTGCAAGCACCAGCTACACGGACTGCGTTGCAAACCCAGCCACTGGACAGTTTTCCCTCGGCGCAATCGGCGGAACCTCTGCGTCAGCACCAGCATTCTCCGGCATCCTGGGCATGGTCATCCAGTCTCTTGGTGCGAACACCCGTCTCGGCATCGCCAACAATGTGCTCTATAACCTGAACGCCAAGGGAAACACCAACGCCTTCAACGACGTAATGGTCGGCAACAACTCGGTCCCATGCACCCAGGGTTCGCCGAACTGCGTAGCCGACAGCCTCGGCAACTACTTCCTGACCGGCTACAACGCCGGCACGGGCTACGATCTCGCATCAGGCCTGGGCAGCGTCAACATCACAAACCTCATCAATGCCTGGCCGACAGCGACCTTTGCTGCGTCGAACACCGCCTTCCAGGTGAATGGCGCAACCAACCCGATCACCGTCGTTCACGGCACGACTGTGACACTCGCAGCCCAGGTCAACCAAACCAATGCGACCGGCGTCATCTCCGTCACCGGAAACTCGAACTCAGGCAATCTGTCCGCCTATGAGGGCATTCCGATCACCAGCAATGGCGGCGGCTCTATTCAGGTGTTCGACCTGCCGGGCGGTACCTACCCGCTGCATGCGTACTTTGCAGGTGACGTGACTGATGCAGCCAGCACCTCCAACTCGATCCAAGTTACTGTGACGCCGGAAAACAGCACCGAGAAGTTCTTTCTCCAAATCTACGATCTGGCGACGAATCAAAGCGCAGAGAATCCCGCATCTATCGCCTATGGCCTGGATGGGTACGCTTACCTGCAACCGCTAAGTGCCAGCGCCAATGCTTCCAATGGCACTGCCTCAGGCACAGCAACGCTGTTGAACAATGGCAACACCATCGCGCTGCAAGCGGTAAACAACGTCAACGTCAATCCGCAGACCTTGAACAGCGCCGGCGTCGCGGCTTTCCCGCTCTATGCGCTTACGCCCGGCACCTACAGCTTTTCAGGCAAGTACAGCGGTGACGCCAGCTACAACGCAAGCACGTCCGGAACGGTCAATCTCACGATTACGCGAGGCCCAACCCAGCTTACGGTCACTCCGCAGGCCACAACCATCGCTGCTTCAGGCAGCACCAGTGTGTCCGTCACTCTGCTGACAGACAGCGTCAGCAGCACCTACCCCACCGGTAGTATCACGCTGACAAGCAACGGTCAGACCTTTGCCGCTTCCTCTACGTCCAACTTCGTCGTTGGAAACGGACAGGATGCTGTTCAGCTGATCTTCACCGTTCCCGGCGCTTCACTCGCCTCCGGCGCAAACACGCTTACGGCAAGCTATCCCGGTGACGGCAACTATCTAGGCGCAAGCGCGACCGCGGCTTTAAACGTCAGCGGTACGGCTTCTACCGGTGCCGGCTTTAACCTGACTGGTCCGACCAACGGCGTCACTGTGCAAACGCTCGGTACTGCACAGCAAAGCACGGTCGTCATTACCCCCACCAACGGCTTCACCGGCACGGTCAACCTGTCCTGCACGGTACAGAGAAGCGTGGCCGGCTCGGTGCCCAGCTGCACCATCGCGCCGTCGGTAAACGTGGCCGCCAACACGGCTGCGTCTGTACCCTTCACCATCAACACCACCGGAGGAGTCGCCAGCCTCACAACCCCGCGCAATGGTGAGCCTGGCGGTGCGCCCTTGCGGCGCGTGTTCGCACTCGGCGGCGGCGTAGCCCTGTGCTCGATGCTGCTCTGGGGTATGCCGGCACGGCGCAAGTCGTGGCAGCGTATGGTGCAGTCCATGCTCCTTGCGGCCTTTGCTGTCGGCAGCCTGGGTATCCTGGGCTGCGGCGGCAGCTCCAACAACAATGCCGGCGGAACCCCTGCCGGAACTTACACCGCGACCATCACCGGCACCAGCGGCAGCGTTACGGCAAACACCGTAGTCAGCGTGCAGGTCCCGTAACAGACCTGTACGGAATGGCGAAAGGCCCTGCCGCCGGCAGGGCCTTTTTGCTGCGCCTCACGCGCAAAGCTCCCTTCCTTCAACGCCCCAGGTACAGCGCCGGGTCCAAGGTCTGCATCTACCTCGTGGACAACTGCTTGCGCTTTCGCAAGATGAAACGCAGCGCAGTCATGAAAGGAGAACCCGAATGTCCAACGAATCGAATGGTGGCAGCGGTTTCAGCTGGTTTCTGGCAGGTCTTGGTCTTGGCTCGCTTTTAGGCGTTTTGTATGCGCCCCGCCCCGGGCAGCAAACGCGCGAGGAGCTGATTGCCGGCGCGCTTGGCGCCACCGACACCGTAAAGCAGCGCAGCCGGGACGTGAGTCAGCGCGCCCAGAGCGCCGCCGGGCAGTACGTAGAGCAGGGCAAGAGCCAGTACTCGGGCTACAAGAGCCAGCTCGGCGACTACGTGGAGCGCGGCAAGGGCCAGGTCAACGAGTATGTGACCGCCGGCAAGGGTCAGGTGAACGACCTGGTCGACAAGAGTAAGGAAGCGATTGAAGCCGGGCGGCAGAAGATCAACGAAGCCTATGGCCAGAGTGCCGCCAGCATCGCCGAGCAGAAGGAAAAGCTGAAAGCCTCCTATGATGCCGGCCGCCAGGCTTATGTGGAGACCAGTGTTCCTGCCGGCAGCTCCGACGTCGAAAGAAGCTAGCAGCACTCCAAATGAAAAGCCCGGAGCTCGGCGTGCTCCGGGTGCGTCCTCCCGTAACCGGCCCGCCCAGCCCAATGCGCTCTTCGAGAGTTCACAGACATGCAAGTCCCGGAACCGGACCACACACTTTCCCTGATCTTTACCATCGCAGTCGTTCTAAGCATCGTCATCCAGGCGGGCGTCTTCCTGGGCCTCTTTTTCGCCGTCACCGCAGCTCTCAAAAAAGTGCTCGCGATCGTGGAAGAAGTAAAAACCAAGGCGATGCCACTGGTCGGCAGTGCGCAGGGCATTGCACAGAACGTCCAGTCGATCGTGCAGGATGTAACGCCCAAGGTGAAAACCGTAAGCAGCCACGTCGTGGAGATTTCAGGGACGGTGCGCGACCAGGCCAAGCACGTGAACTCGACTGTCGACGACGTAGTGGATAAGACCAAGGCACAGGCGGCCAAGGTCGATGACATGGTATCGGCGGTACTGGGCAGTATCTCGCATGCCGGCACGACTGTGCAGGCTGGCGTCGCCAAGCCCGCGCGCCGAGTCAGCCACCTGTTTCAGGGTTTCCAAGCCACGTTCGACTCGTTCTTTGGGAAAAAGCACCCCGTAAACGGCCACGACGACCCCGAGTACCCGGCCGGCCGCACCTCTATGATGGAAGAGGACTTCGCCGCGACAGGCTCAGCCACGTCTCAAACGATCCATCCACCGCCGACGACTTCATCGCCTCGGTAGAACACCGCGGACTGCCCAGGGGTAATTGCACGCTGCGGCTCGTCAAAGGTAACCTCGACCGCGTCCTGACCTAGCGGCCGAAGCACAGCAGGCGCCGGTTCATGGCGATGCCGAATCTTGGCGTCAATCCTAAGCTCGCCGGACGGCGCAGTGATGCTGATCCAGTTCAACTGCTTGACGCGGAAGGTCGTCCGGTACAGTTCAGCTTCCGGCCCGACGGTGACCGCGCTCGATGCCGCATCGATCTGGATCACGTATAAAGGGTCCGGCCCGGACAAGCCGAGCCCCTTTCGCTGGCCAACTGTGAAGTTGTGAATGCCGGCGTGGGTGCCGACCGTGGTTCCGCCCGAGCTTACGAGCGCACCTGCTGTTTCTGGCAGCTCCCGCTCCTGCTCCTCCAGGTACGCGTCGATAAATTGCTTATAGTCGCCGCCCGGGATGAAGCAAATCTCCTGCGAGTCGGGCTTTTGCGCCAGCGCTAGTCCATGCTCTGCGGCAAGCGCCCGCACCTCGGGCTTGGTATAGCCGCCCAGGGGGAAGAGTGTGCGGCTTAGCTGCTCCTGCGTTAGTCCGAAGAGAAAGTACGTCTGGTCCTTTGAGCGGTCCGCCGGCCGGCTCAGGATCCAGCGTCTGCGCTCCGGATCCCACTGATTGCGCGCGTAGTGGCCGGTGGCGATGCGGTCGGCGCCGATCTGCCGCGCAGTCAGCAGCAGCTGGTCGAACTTGAGGTGGTTGTTGCACAGCGAGCAGGGGATCGGCGTACGCCCGGCCAGGTACTCGTCCACGAAGGGGCGCACCACGTCGCGCTCAAACCGAGCCTGCTCATTCACTACGTAGTAAGGCAGCTCGAGCGTTTCAGCAACCCGCCGCGCGTCGTACACGTCGTCGATGGAGCAGCAGCGGCCCTGGATCTGCTCCGGCATGCCCTCATGGCCGGCAAGGCGGCGCTGGTTCCATAGCTGCAGCGTCAGGCCGATCAGGTCATAGCCCTCGACCTTAAGCATCGCCGCTACAGTCGAAGAATCAACACCGCCCGACATCGCGACCGCGACCGTGTTGTTGTGTGTTGCAGCCATAGATCCAGTATCGCGCATGCGCCTCCGTGCCGCTGTCCATGAAGCGAAGGCCGTGAGACGATCAAGCCATGAGAGCTTTCGAGATCGTCGTCGGGACACTCGGAGGCCTGTTTTTTCTCTGCGGCCTGGTATTCGCCTGTTTGCCGTCAGCCGTGGTTCGTCCGCTCATGGCACGGGTGTTTCGCAAGCGCAAAGCCTAGACCGCCGCGGCGCACTCCTGTTTGTAGACCGGGCTTAACTCGCGCAGGCGGGCAACCGCTGCCGGCACCAGCTCCAGGGCGCGGTCCACCTCTTCCTCGGTCGTCAGGCGATTGAGTGAAAAGCGCAGGCTCGCCCGGGCACGGTGCGCGCCGACGCCCATCGCGGTCAGCACGTGCGAGGGCTCTGTAGCCCCGGACGCGCAGGCCGAGCCGCCCGAAAGCGCCAGGCCTTTCAGGTCGAGCGCGATCACCAGCGCCTCGCCTTCCAGGTGGTCAAACCAGAGATTGGTCGTATTCGCGAGCCGCGTGCCCGGCGCGGTCGGCCCGTTCACACCGCACTCGTCCAGGTGGGCCAGCAAGCCGCGCTCCAGGCGGTCGCGCAGCGCGCTGATCCGCTCGACCGTCCCGTCGGTCAGTGCCTGCTGCGCGATGTGGATCGCCGCACCCAGCCCGACCAGGCCGGCCAGGTTCTCGGTCCCGGCACGCCGCTGCCGCTCATGCGCACCCCCATAAAACATCGGCTGCAAAGGGGTGCCGCGCCGTACCCACAACACGCCCACACCCTGCGGCCCGTGCAGTTTATGGCCTGAGAGCGTCAGCAGGTCCACCCCAAGCGCCCTGACGTGGATGGGCAGCTTGCCCGCTGCCTGCACCGCGTCCGTGTGCAGCCACACATCAGCCTCAGCGGCGATGCGCGCGATCTCCGGCAGCGGCTGAATTGCGCCGGTCTCGTTATTCGCCAGCATTATGCTCACCAGCGTCGCTTCCGGCTTGATGTGCGGTGCGGCGGCAAGCGCCTCTGCCAATGCTTGCGGGTCCACAATGCCCTCGGCGGACACCGGCAGATAGGTGACCAGCGCACCGCGGCCCTCGAGTGCCTCAGCCGCGTGGAGGACAGCGTGGTGCTCAATGACAGTCGTAATCAGATGCGCCGGCTCACCGCGATCAAGCGCCTTGCCCAGCATCCCGAACAGCGCCAGGTTGTCGCTTTCCGTCGCGCCGCTGGTAAACACAATCTCGGAAGCTCGCGCGCCGAGAGCGGTGGCAACCTGCTCCCGCGCTTCCTCCACCGCCATGCGGGCCTGCTGCCCAAAATGGTGGATGGACGACGCATTGCCAAAAGAACCCATCAGGTACGGGCGCATTGCTTCAAACACCTCGGGCAGCAGAGGCGTAGTCGCATTCGCGTCCATGTAAATGCGGTTCATCTTCACTAAGTTTACGCTGCCTCTTCCCCGCGCTTCTGCTACGCTTGCAGCGCATTGCTTCCGGTCAAAAGGAGCAGCTCTCAAGGAGTTTTATGCACATTCGCCGTTCCCTCATCACGTTTGCGTTCGCCGTCGCGGCTGCCTTGCCTGCTTGTACGCTCGCCCAGACCACCGCCGGCGCGGCTGCAGGCACACCGCTCCCGCCTGCCCAGGTTTTTGACAAGCTGCTCTCCAGCCAGGAAAAAGAGATCGTCGACCTTGCCGAGGCCATGCCCGCCGACAAGTTCGACTTTGCTCCATCGCCGAAGATCGGTCTGTACGACGGCGTCAGCAACTTTTCCACGCAGGTCAAGCACTTGGCGGGGGCCAACTTCGGCTTTCTCAGCAGTTTTGGCGGTCCGGTCCCGGTCTCCCGCGCTGACATGGCCAAGGTGACCACGCGCGACCAGATCCTCGCGACCCTCAAGCAGTCCTATGCCTACGATCACGCGGCCATCGCTACCATCACATCTGAAAACGCATTCACCGCCCTCGACGCCAAAGGCTCCACCCGCGCCGGCATGGTCGCCGCCATGCTCGCGCACGACAACGACCACTACGGCCAGCTGGTCGAATATCTCCGCATGAACGGCATCGTGCCGCCGGCGAGCCGGAAGTAAGGCGAAGACCCCCTGCGCGGGAGGCGGCCCTTTCAGGGCGGGTACTCGTTCAAAGCAAAGCCCCTCGGTAGTACGAGGGGCTTTGCTTTGAAGGTAGACATGTCACGAAGTGACCGCCAGCCGCGCAGGCGGTTTATCGCTCTCCCACCGGCACGTAGGCTGCGGGGTACGCGGGGCCGGTGTACTCGGCGCGCGGGCGGATCAGGCGGTTGTCGTCGAGCTGCTCGATGACGTGCGCAGCCCAACCGGCGACGCGGCTGATGGCGAAGATCGGTGTAAACAGGTCGATGGGGATGCCGAGCGTGGTGTAGGTGGAGGCGGAGTAGAAGTCGACGTTGGCGTTAAGTTTCTTGTCAGCCTTGATGTAGAGCTCGATGGCGCGCGACATATTGAACCACTTGCTGTTGTCGTCGGCCTTGCCCAGCTCCGCTGACATGCGCCGCAGGTGCGTTGCGCGTGGGTCTTCGGTGTGGTAAACGCGGTGGCCAAATCCGGAGACTTTCTTCTTTTCCGCCAGCATCTGGCGGACGTATTCGACCGGGTCGGCCCCCGCTTTGTCGATCGCAAACAGCATGTGCATGACGGCTTCATTGGCGCCGCCGTGCAGCGGGCCCTTGAGCGCGCCGATCGCTCCCGTGATGGCCGAATGCATGTCAGCCAGCGTTGCCGCGATGACGCGCGCGGCAAAGGTGGACGCGTTCAGCTCATGGTCGGCATGGAGGATCAACGCGACATCGAATGTTTTCGTCGCGGTCTCTGAAGGTTTCTCGCCGCGCAGCATCCACACAAAGTTGCCTGCGTGCGAGAGCGTTTTGTCTGCCGGCACCACTTCCTGGTCGGTGCGGATGCGCTCCCACGCGGCGACGATCATGGGCACCTGCGCGGTCAGCGCGAAGGCTTTGCGTAGATTGCTGGTGTGGTCGACTGCCTTCTCGTCTGCGTCGTAGAAGCTCAGGGCTGAGACGGCAGTGCGCAGAACCTCCATCGGCGTTGCCGTGCGGGGAAAGTCGCGCAGCATGGCGATGATCGGAGCCGGCAGCTCGCGCGCGCCGGCCAGGCTCGCTGTGAAGTCGGCAAGCTCGGCGGCAGACGGCAGCTTGCCGTTCCACAGCAGGTAAGTCGTCTCCTCGAATGTGGAACGCTCGGCCAGCTCGTGAATGTCGATGCCGCGGTACGCAAGCACGCCGGCTTCTCCGTCGATCCAGCACACGCCCGAGTTGGCGGCGACTATCCCTTCGAGCCCTTTTCCCGCGACCGCAGTTGCCATCTCTCTCCCATGCTGGACCACTGCCGCAAGGGGCGTGGCGCGCTGCTGTCAGTAGCTATCCGTTATAGCCTACGCGCGAAAGGCTTGTCACGACGCGGGCAGCGGCGGCGCTTCCTCATTGCCCGACTCAGCGTACGGACTGGACTAACGGCGGCGCATTAGGCTGGAACCGCTCCGGAGAGAACGCGGCCAGCGGCACCGAGGGCTGCTCTCCGCCCAACAGCTCGCGCATTACACGCGCCGTGCCCGGGGCCAGCAGCACCCCGTTGCGGAAGTGCGCGGTCGCGAGCCAGAGGTTTTTACGGAACTGCGAGCTGCGTCCGAGAAGGGGAAGCGGATCACGGACTATCTGGCGAAAGCCTGGGCGCAGTCCGGTCCAGCGCCGAGTGATGCGGCCCTCAAGGATCGGCGGCCAGAGCGCGGCGGCGGCCTCCCACAAGCGGTCGCCCGCTGCTTCGTCGATCGTCCGGTCAAAGCCCGCGTACTCAACCGTTGCGCCGATGACCACGCGGCCATCGCCCCTGGGCACCAGATACAGTTCCGGTGTGCGCACGACAAAGGGCAGCTCCGGACCTGCAAGCCTAACTTCGATCATCTGTCCTTTGCGCGGAGCGGTCGAAAGGGCGTTTTCGCCCGGCAGCTGCACCTCACCCGACCAGGCACCGGCGGCCACAATGCAGTGATCCGCTTCGACCCGCTCGCCGCCGGCCAGCTGCAGCGTGATCGAAGAAGTCCCCGGGGGCGCGGGAACAATAGCCTCCACCGCTGCACCTTCCCGCAGCGACACTCCCGCTTGCAACGCCGCCGGCGGTAGAGCCGCGCACAGGTCCCGCGGGTCCAGGCTTGCCTCCTGCAGCAGGGTCCAGCGGAAGCGGTCTGTGCGGAGCGCGGGCAGCCTGCGCTCCGCAGCCGGCT
>CAXUDF010000073.1:13866-15540 GCA_964249695.1 uncultured Acidobacteriaceae bacterium | reverse complement strand
GGGCAATGGGAGCAGCGGCGGCCGCCATCACGGGGGCACGCAGCTCTACGACTCGATCTATCTTTCCGGGACCGACGTGCTGGCGAAGCAAAGCGGGCGCAAGGCCATCATCGTGCTGAGCGATGGGCAGGACCGGGGCAGCAAGGAAACGGTCCAGTCGGCAATCAGCGCCGCACAAAAGGCTGAAGCCGAGGTGTACACGATCTACTTCAAGGGCGAGGCTCCGCAGAGCAGCTTCTATAGCCCGCAGTCGCAGGGCGGCGGTGGGCGGCGCGGCGGCTACCCCGGCGGGGGCGGCGGAGGCTATCCCGGTGGCGGCGGCGGGGGCTACCCGGGCGGGGGTGGTCGACGCGGCGGGCAGCAGGCGCCGGACGGCGAGGTCCGCGTAGACGGCAAAAAGATCATGCAGCAGATCGCGGACGAGACCGGCGGGCGCTTTTTTGAAGCGAAGAAGAAGGAGAACTTCGACGCGATTTACAAAGAAATAGCCGATGAACTGCGGCAGCAATACATGCTCGGCTACACGCCGGACGCGGCGAGTGAAGGCGAGGGCTTCCACCGCATTGCGCTCGCAACCCGGAAGAAGGACCTGTTTGTGCAAACGCGCGCCGGATATTACGGGAGTGCGGCTGCAGCCAAGGCGGGGTCGAAGTAGGGCGGCGGCGGGGTACTTGCTTTCCCGATAGCGTCATCCTGAGCCAAGTGAAGGATGACGCTTTTTTGACCCGCATGCGTTCACGATGACGCGCTTTTCATACTGCCGGATGTCTGCCGTGACCTAAGCAGAGATCGCGATCAGCCAACGACTTCGATCCGCCCCCGCACCAGCGTCGCATACGCGACCGCGCCGGCGAGCGTCACCGCAGCGCACAGGAACAACGCCAGCCGGAACGAGTGCGTTGCGTCCAGGATGAGCCCCGTGAGCCACGGCGCGAGCGAAGCTACCATGAACGACCCAAAGTTCTGGATCGACCCAACCGTACCCACCCTGCCCTGCGGCGCCGCGAACTGCACCACCCCCCAGGCTGCAGTACCTGCGATGTGGACGAAAAACAGGGCTCCGCTGATCAGCAGCACCGCCCCGCGCGTGGACCCAGCGCCGGGCACCAGAAAGGTGAAGCCGGCGGACAGCGTCATGCCGGCCAGGATGAGCCAGCGGCGGCAGCGGATAGGGTCGTAGCCGCGGCTGACCAGCCTGTCGGCAAGGAGGCCGCTCGCAAACATGCCGAGCGCGCCGAATAAGAACGGCAGGCTCGCAAACCAGCCCGTTTGCGCGACGGAAAGATGGCGCGCGGTCTCAAGGTAGCCGGGCAGCCACGCCAGGTACAGCCAGCCGGTGTAGTTAATGCCGGAAAAGCCAAGCAGCATGCCCCACATGACCGGACTGCGCAGCAGCGGCAGCCAGCCACCCGCGTGCGCCGGGTGCTCCTGGCTGGCAGCAGCTTTTGGCGGGTTGCGAAACAGCGGAAACCACCCGAGCGCGAGGAGCAGACCGAGCCCGCCGATGACCGCGAACATCGAGCGCCAGCCGAAATGGAGCAGCAGCCCGGTAAGCAGCGGCGGCGCGGCAGCCTGGCCCAGCATGCTGGACGCGTTGAGCAGGCCGGTCGGCCAGCCGCGCTCCTCCGGGGCGAACCAGCCTTCGATAGTCTGCACGCCTGCCGGGTAAAACGG
>CAXUDF010000073.1:0-13766 GCA_964249695.1 uncultured Acidobacteriaceae bacterium | reverse complement strand
GAGAGCGAACCGCGGTCAAGGAAGTTGACCACGCCGGTTGCGACCAGCAGCGTAAGAACAATGCGCTGGGCGCGGGTTCGGTCGGGAAGCGGTGCGGCCGGGGAGTTTGTCACCACACTCAAATCTTAAAGAAACGCCCGCCAAACCGCTGTAAACTATGAGTTCCATGCCAACAAAAAGCGAACTTCTGACCCAGCCTATCCAGCACATCGACATCAAGCAGCACGATGTGGTGGCGCTTGTCGATGCCATGAGCTCCATGGCCTTCTCCTCGCGTGACCTCGCCCGCGCGGCCTCTATTTATGAGCGCATGCTGCGCGACCGCGAGTGCGGCGTGATCCTGTGCCTGGCCGGCTCACTCATCTCGTCCGGCCTCAAACAGGTCTTTATCGACCTGATCCGCAACAAGATGGTCGACGCCATTGTTTCGACCGGCGCCAACATCGTCGACCAGGACTTTTTCGAGGCGCTCGGGTTCAAGCACTGGATTGCGGACGAGCTCTACAAGCAGGGCACCGAAGACGCGACGCTGCGCGAGCTGATGATCGACCGCATCTACGACACACTGATCGACGAAGAAGAGCTGCGCGCCTGCGACGAAACCACCGAGAAGATCGCAAATTCACTGGAGACACGGCCGTACAGCTCGCGCGAGTTTATCCGCGAGATGGGCGCGTATCTGGAGCGCGAAGGCAAGACCCCGGCCAAGGGCGGCGTGGACTCGATCGTATGGGCCGCCTACGAGATGGACGTGCCGATCTTTGTCCCGGCGTTCTCTGACTGCTCGGCGGGCTTCGGCCTGATCGCGCACCAGCACGCCCGGCAGGGCAAGCCGATGGTCTCGCTCGACTCCGCCAAGGATTTCTACGAGCTGACGCAGATCAAGATCGCCAATCCGACTACCGGCCTGCTGATGATCGGCGGCGGCGTGCCGAAGAACTTTGCGCAGGACATCGTGGTCGCGGCTGACATCCTGGGCATGGATGCCCCCATGCACAAGTACGCCGTGCAGGTGACGGTCGCGGACGTGCGCGATGGCGCGCTTTCGTCGTCCACGCTCAAGGAGGCCAGCTCCTGGGGTAAGGTCGACACCACCTACGAGCAGATGGTGTTCTCTGAAGCGACCCTGGCGGTCCCGTTGATCACCGGGTACGCCTATCACAAGCATGCCGCCGAAGCTCGCGAGGCGAAGCGTTTTGCGCGCCAGTTTGAGCCTGTCCCGGCCTAGCGAGGTTGCTTCGTTTTATAAAGGCCCGCCAATTTTGGCGGGCCTTTACTTTAGTGGAAAACTTTGCACTCGCACGTAGATTTCCACTAGCCAAGTGTCTCGCGTTGGGCATATGGTCTGGCTCTATTAAGCATGTATGTTCGGGTTCGAAACATGTCCGGAACAATGCTTGACTAAGCCACCCAAAGGGAGCAAAGCAGTGTCCTTTTTTCTACAAGTCTACGGGGGCTGCGGAGTCGCGACGCTGATTGGCTTTCTGGCTCTGTGCCACACTTCCGCCTCGCGGCTGCGGCACGCTGAGCCGCAGCGTTCCTCGCCCATGTCTGGCAAACATCCGGTGCCACACTAGATTCGTCGGTGTCGACCCGCCACACGCTATCTCAAGGTCGGCTCTGCCGCTCAACAGGTAGAAAAGCCGCCCGCGGGCGGCTTTTGTCATGGAGCATGGAAGCTCGGAGCGAAGTGCTCTGAAAGCGGAAACCTCAGAAGATATGGTGCTCCTCTTCCTGCTGCACCGGCGCGGTCGGCAGGCGAGCGGCCTGCGTCGCGGCGCCTACCTTCGCTACCGTCTGCCAGTTGTCCCGGCGCGGGCGGTCGGGGACAAAGGGCGGCAGATCCATCGAGAGATGCCGGTGCAGACACTCGACATAGGGCTCATAGAGCGCCCTCATCTCGTTCAAGCGGGTAAGCGAGCCCGGGTCCTGCGCTACGCGGGTACCGGCCTGGCACAGCAGGTCATGCAGGTGCTTGAAGGCTTCCGCCGAAAGACGGTCTTGTTTGGGCGCAACCGGTTGTAAGTTGAACACCTGCGAAAGATCGACAACCGCGTGCCGCGCCATGGCGAAGGTGAGCTGCGCCTGCCTGCCGGGCAGGTCCTGCACGGCGGCAACCATCAGCGCACAGGTATCGAGAATGGCACAGAGCGCCCCGAGCCAGCTTTGATTGGTGTGCTGGGAACGAAACAGGCACAGCAGCGGGTAGGATATGTGGCTCTCCAGCAGCTCCGCCGACCAGCGCTCCCACTCCTCAAGCAACACCGTGAGCGCGATAGCTCCTCCGTCAAAGGCGTGGCGGCGCATCAGCTCCGCAGCGGACGGCGGAGACCCCGCGCGCGCGTCCAGCAGGGAGATGTTGACCTCGCGCCGGGAGAACGCACCGTACAGCACCGGGAAGTAGCCGATCACGACAGCCACAAAACCTAAGCCCAGGCCTGCCTCTACCACGATCATCTCCCGCACCAGACGGGACTGCGGGATGACGTCACCAAGGCCAAGGGTGAACAGGGTGGTGCCGCTGACGTAGATATCCGAGCGCAGGTCAGCGTGGTGCGGCGACAGAGGGTCGGTCAACGGGGAGCCTGCGCCGTAATAGCAAAGGCCAAAGCCCACAACCAGCAGAAGCGCCCAGAGCGCGATGAGCAGGACCAGCGACAAGGGGCCGAAGAAGGACAGCATGGTCTCGCGGCTGCGAGGGCGATGCACAAAGCCGGCCGCCCAGCACCAGGGCTTCCAGGTTACGAGATAGAAGAGCCGCGTGAACCGAAACCGTGCAACTGCGCGCCGCGGCATAATGACGGTTTCAAATGCGTCCAGCAGCACCAGCAGAATGCAGAAAAGTCCGGAGATGCCGGCAAACACATGCATAGCGCAAGAGGAGCAGGGGAGGCGGCGGGAGTCAAGCGCGATTCGCTTTGTATCGGGTCTGCACCCGTTCAGGCCTGATGATGGTGAGCGAGGCTTCGCGCAAAAACATGACAGAGCTTGGGCGCTGGATCGCCGGTCTTGGACTAGGGCTGCTGCTCGTCGGCGGCTTGCTGGTGCTTGCGGGGCGGCTGGGGCTGCCACTGGGCCGTTTGCCGGGCGACTTTGTGTGGCGCGGACGGCACAGCGTCGTCTTTGCTCCACTCGGCACCTCGCTGGTGCTGAGCCTTCTGCTGTCGCTCGCGCTGGCCGCCTGGAACCACTTCCGCAAATAGGCGCGGGAGTGTTGCGCATCAGGACGCGGCTGTAAGCTGGGAGGGTGAACGGTCCTTCCCGTATACCGATATCCGGACTGGAAAAGCAGGTGCGGCCGGGGGACTCTGGCCGCGCGGAGGAAAGCGCAGGGCAGCTGGGCTTCTTCTTTGAGGAAGCACCGCAGCCGGCAGCCCGCAAGGAACCGGCTCCGAAACCGGCCGCGCCACCGCGCCGGCCCGGCCGCGCCGACACCCTGCCCGCCTGGGCCCGCGCAGCCATGCCGGCCGTGCCCGTTATGCCGGTTCTGGCGGAAGACGACCCTGCCGAACCGGAAGAACCGAGCCGCCGCGTCTGGCGCGTTGTGGAGCTGGTCAGCGAAGTGCGCGGCCACATTGAGAGCGCGTATGCAGACCTGTGGGTACGCGGCGAGATCTCAAATCTGCGCGCCGCACCATCCGGCCACCTTTACTTCACGCTCAAGGACGGCGACGCTTCCCTGCCCGCCGTGCTGTTTCGCCGGCAGGCGCAGCTGCTGCGCTTCCGCCCGGAGGACGGGCTGGAAGTGCTGCTGCGCGGGCGCGTTTCCGTCTACGAGCAGCGCGGACAGATGCAGTTGATCGCCGAATACCTGGAGCCGGTGGGCGCCGGCAGCCTGCAGCTCGCGTTTGAGCAGCTGAAGCGCAAGCTGGACGCGGAAGGCCTGTTTGCCATGGACCGCAAGCGTCCGCTGCCCGCGTACCCGCGCTGCATCGGCATCGTGACCTCGCCGTCCGGGGCGGTGATCCGCGACTTTCTAAACGTGGCCGGACGGCGGCACGCGGCGCTTGACGTGCTGCTTTATCCGGCGGCTGTGCAGGGCGACTGCGCGGCCGCCGAAATTGCAGCCGGCGTCGCCTGGTTTGCCGACCCGCGCAACCGAGTGCGCACGGTTGACGTCATCGTGGTCGCTCGCGGCGGCGGCTCGCTTGAAGACCTTGCCGCGTTCAACAGCGAAACTGTCGCGCGGGCGATTGCCGCTTCGGCAATCCCGGTCGTCTCCGCCGTGGGCCACGAAACAGACTTCACCATCGCCGACTTTGTCGCCGACCTGCGCGCGCCTACGCCGTCAGCAGCGGCGGAGCTGATTACCGCCGCGCAGCACCGCGTGGAGGAGCACGTTGATGCACTCGATGCGCGGGCTCGACGCGCCGTGCGCTACACGCTGAGCGTGGGGCAGCAGCGGTATGCGGCCTTGCCCGCTGAGGCGGCGTTTGCTCGTTTGCGCTCAGGCCTGGGGCGGCGCGAACAGCGTCTCGACGAACAGCGCTTTCGCCTGGAGCGGGCCGGCAGCGCAGCGCTGCGTGCCGCGGCCGATCGCGCGCAGGCCGCCCGCTCCGCGCTGCTGCGCCAGGATGCTACGCACCGGCTCCGCGTGATGCGCGAGCGCTTTGGGGGTCATGCGCTTCGGCTGGAAGCAGCCGCCGGGCGGGCGCTTACGCTGCGCCGGCAGCAGCACGCCGCGGCGGCGCAGCGTGTGGAGCGCTTTGATCTGTCGACCTGCCTGCGCGAAGCCGGTAAAACACAGGCGATGCTGGCGGCTCGGCTCCAAAGCCAGCTGGCGGCGCGCCTGCTGCAAGCCCGAAACCAGCTGGGGAGCGCCCAGCGCACGATGGAGTCGCTTTCGCCGCTCGCGGTGCTCGGCCGCGGCTACGCGCTCGTCTTTGCCGAGGACGGCGCGCTGCTGCGGGATGCCGGACGCGTCGGCGTCGGCGATGCGCTCCGGGTGCAGCTGGCTGACGGCAGTCTGCGAGCGAGGGTGGTGGGCGAGCCCGAAACAACGGAGAACTCCGCATGAGGAAGCTGTTTGGCACCGACGGTATACGCGCCGTCGCCGGCGAGCCGCCGCTGGACGCAGCGACCATCTGCGCCGTGGGCGAGGCACTGGCACACACGCTGAAGGCGCAATACCCGATGCCCCGCGTGTTGCTGGGGATGGACACGCGGGAAAGCGGCCCGTGGATCGCACGCCTGCTGCATGCGGGGCTGGAGCGGGGCGGCGCGACGCTTGCGAACGCGGGCGTGATCACCACGCCTGCTATCGCGTACCTGGCGCGCAAGTTTGGCTTTGCCGCCGGCGTCGTTATCTCGGCCTCGCACAATCCGTGGGCAGACAACGGGATCAAGATCTTCGGCGGCGACGGCTACAAACTGCCTGACGCGCAGGAGCTTGCCATTGAGGCGGAGATTTTTTCTCGGCTGGCCGGCGGTGCCGCTCCGGACGAGCGGGAGCTGCCCGCCGAGGACGCTGTGTACCGGCACGACTACGAGACGTATCTACGCGCGGCCGTGCCGGGGCTTGCTGACGGGGACGGCCTCCAGGGCATGCACATCATGCTCGACTGCGCGAATGGCGCAGCCTCGGCGATTGCGCCGGAGCTCTTCAGCGGGTTCGGCGCGCGCGTTGAACTGACTTACACTGCGCCAAACGGCCGCAACATCAACGAAGCCTGCGGCGCGCTCCATCCATCGATCGTGGCACGCGAAACCCTGGAGCGCGGCGCGGAGCTCGGCATCACGCTGGACGGCGACGCGGACCGCTCGCTTTTCGCCGACGGCCAGGGCCGCGTTGTCAATGGCGATGCTGTGCTGCTGCTCGCCGCTCGCGCGCTGCAGGCGGAAGGGCTGCTCACCGGCAACCTCGTGGTCGCTACGACCATGTCGAATATGGGCCTGGAGGCAGCGCTCGGAGCAAGCGGCATCCGCATGTTGCGGGCACCGGTGGGCGACAAGTATGTGCTGGAGATGATGCAGGCACACCATGCCGCGCTCGGCGGGGAGCAGTCCGGCCACATCCTGTTCCCGCACCTGGCTACCACCGGCGACGGCCTGCTTACCTCGCTCGTCGTGCTTGATATTCTGAAGCGCTCCGGCAAGCGCATTGAGGAGCTTGTGGCCGACCTGAAGACGTACCCGCAGGTGATCGTAAATGTGCGTGTGCGCGAGAAGAAGCCTCTCAACGAAGTTGCATCTGTATCCGCCGCGATTGCAGATGCGGAACGCACGATTGCCGACAAAGGGCGCGTTGTGATTCGCTATTCCGGGACGGAAGCGCTGGCGCGGGTGATGGTTGAGGCGGAGTCAGAAGAGCTGATGCGGGAGCATGCGGAACGGATTGCGGATGCGATACGGGCGGAGCTTGGAGCATAGCCGCCTGATTATTGTTGCAAGGCCGGCTGCTATCGATCCGACTGCTGCCAGAGCCAATCAAGGTCAAGATAGATGGGCGAGGCGACAGCCTCCAAGCGCTTGGTTTGCTTCAGATGCCAGGCGTTGCTTTCCCACACTTCTACGGTCCGGGCCTCTTCATCAATGAGCCAGACATTCCGGCCCCCATAGCTTCCAAATTGGCAGCCCGAGCTTTAAGCTCCTGATAGGTGTCCGTGGGAGAAAGTACTTCGATAGCGATAAGCGGGGGACGATCCAGCGCTCCCTTGCGTCGATCTCCAGCCGCGATAACCACCACATCAGTCAGCCGCACACGCTCCGCGCTGACGCGGGTCGGGCCGATAACTGGTCCTCAGATATTCGTCGATGGAGACTTTCGCCGCTTGCGCCGGAGCTTTCACCGCTGTTGCCATGGCATGAACCTCGCCGTTTCAGCCTAAACCTGCTTCCGTTATAAATCCCGCCAATTGGTCCCGAGCTCCGCATCGGCGATAATCGGCACGCTCAACTCGATCACGTTTTCCATCTCGTGCTTGACCATCGCGCGCAGCTCCTCCGCCTCGTTCTCCGGCACATCGAAGAGCAGTTCATCGTGCACCTGCAGCGTCATGCGGGCGCGCAGTTTCTCCTCTGACAGGCGCTTGTCGATGCGAATCATCGCAATCTTGATCAGGTCGGCCGCCGTGCCCTGGAGCGGCGTGTTGACCGCGGTGCGCTCGGCGAAGCCGCGCAGGTTCGCGTTGCGGCTTTGGATGTCGGGGATAGGCCGCGAGCGCCCGAACAGCGTGCGCACGCGCTGCTCGGCGCGTGTTTCTTCCAGCACCCGATCGATATACGCACGCACCCCGGCATACCGCTCAAAGTAGCGGTCGATGTAGATGCGCGCTTCCTTTTGATCGATGCCAAGATTGGCCGCAAGCCCGAACGGCGAGATACCGTACACGATGCCGAAGTTGACCGCTTTCGCGCGGTTGCGGGTTTCCTTGTCCATCGACTCCGGCGCTACGCCAAAAACCTCGCTCGCCGTTAGCGTGTGGATGTCGCCATTGGTGCGATACGCGTTGACAAGCAAATGATCCTGCGAGAAATGCGCCATTAACCGCAGCTCAATTTGTGAGTAATCAGCAGACAACAGTAAATGCCCCGGCGCAGCGATAAATGCAGCGCGAATCTCACGGCCGAGCTCCGTTTTGATCGGAATATTCTGTAAATTGGGGTTCGTCGAAGATAGCCGTCCAGTCGCGGTGCCTACCTGGTTAAAGGTGGTGTGCACGCGGCCCTCGCTGTCAGCAAGCAGCGGCAGTGAGTCGACATAGTTTGACTTAAGCTTGGCGAGCTGGCGGTATTCCAGCACCAGCTTCGGCACCGCGTTATGTTCGGCAAGCTCCTCCAGCACGTCCTGCGCGGTCGAGATCACCTTGCCCTTGCCGTACTTGAGCGGTTTCGGCAGCTCCATCTTGTTAAACAACACGTCGCCAAGCTGCTTGGGCGAATTGATATTAAAGCGATGGCCAGACTGCGCGAACACCTCCTCGCTGACGCGGCTCATTTCACTCGTCAGCTTGGCATCCATGGTGCGCAGCACGCCGAGGTCGACGCGGACGCCGACCTGCTCCATGCGCAGCAGCACCGGCACCAGCGGCAGGTCGATGGTCTCGTAAATCGTCCTGAGGTCGGCGCGGTCGATGTCGTCGCGCAGCACCGGCGCGAGCGTGTGGATTGCGTGCGCGGCTTCGGGCAGCGTCTCGTCGCCTTTCTCTTGCAGCGGCTGATTGCTGAAACGCGCGGCAACATCGGGCAGCCGATGGGTGGCGTGCGTTGGATTGACCAGGTAGGAGAAAAGCATCAGGTCATCGTGCGCGCCGCGCAGCGTGATTCCCTGGCGCGCGAGCTCGCGCGTGGTGCCTTTCAGGTCGTGCACCTGCTTCGACACGGACGCGTCTTCAAGCAGTTCGCGCAGGTGTGCAAGCTCAAGCAGCAGCGCGCCGCCTGCGTCAACGGCAACCCCGACCCGATAGGCCGGCACAGCGGCTTTCGGAGCATCCGCAACCGCGGCTGTTACCGAAAAGTCGAGCAGCATGGTGCGGAGCTCCGGCTCGCGCTCCTCCGCTGCTTCGGTCTCTTTCTCGCTGACTTGTTCTGCGATCTCTTCCAGTTCGCTCGCCTGCACGGCGACCGCAAAGCCGTGTTCGCGCGCAGCCGCGACAAAGGCCTGCACCTGCTCCGGTGTGGGCGCAAGCGTGTACTCGACCGGAACTGCCTTCACCTCGGGCGCGAGCTCTTTCAGCAGCGTCGTGAACTCGAGTTCTGAGAACAGCGCGCGGCACGCAGCCAGGTCAGGCGCAGTGGTGCGCATGCGGTCCAGCTCCAGCGCCACCGGCACCTCGGTGTGAATCGTCACCAGCTCCTTCGAGAGCATCACCGCGTCTCGATTGTTCTGGAGCGACTCGCGCTGCCGCTTGCCCTTGACCTCCGCGGCACGGTCCAGCGCCGCTTCGACCGTCCCGAACTGCTGGATCAGCTCGACTGAACCCTTGTCGCCAATGCCGGGCGCGCCGGGGATGTTGTCGATCGAGTCGCCGCGCAGCGCCATCACATCAATCACCTGCTCCGGGTAAACGCCCAGCGCTTCCAGAACCTTTTCGCGATCGAGAATCAGGTTGTCTTTCATCGGGTTCAGCACCCGCACGTGCTTGTTGACAAGCTGCAGCATGTCTTTGTCGCTCGACACGATATACGCCGGGATGCCGTCGGCTGCGGCCTTGGCAGTCAGCGTGCCGATCACATCGTCTGCCTCAAAACCCTCGTGCTGCAGGATAGGAATGTGAAACGCCTCGAGCGCGCGCCGGATGTACGGGAGCTGCTGCGCCAGGTCGGGCGGCATCGCCTCACGGTTGGCCTTGTAGCCGCCGTAATCTACTTCATCAAATTGCTGCGTCTTGATGTTCCACTTGCGGACAGTTTTCATCGTGCTCGCGCGCTCGTCGCGAAACACGGGCGAGCTTACGTCGAACACCGCGGCAAAGTATTCCGGCGCGAAATCACGGCGCAGCTTATTGATCATGTTTACGAAAACGTAAGTCGCCGCGGTCGGTACGCCGGTGCGCGTCGACATGGGCCGCTGCCGCTGCATAACGTGGTACGCGCGGAAGATGAACGACATGGTATCGAGCAGAAAAATTGCCGGCTTGGCGGCGGCAGTCGCAGGCGTACTCATGGGCTTCAGTTTACCTGCTTGCGGTCAGGCACAGGGCTGCGCCCTTAGCTCAGAAACATGCAATCGCCGTAAGAGAAAAAGCGATACCGCGCACGCACGGCGTGCGCGTATGCAGCCATGACCGGGCGGTAGCCGGCGAAGGCGCTGACCAGCATCAGCAGCGTGCTTTCCGGCAGGTGAAAGTTGGTGAGCATGCCGCTTACCACGTGAAACGCGGAGCCCGGCGAGAGGAAGATGTCCGTAGCCCCGGAGTGGGCGGCCAGCGGCGCGCCGCCGGCAGCCCGGGCGCAGTGCTCCAGGGTGCGCACGGTGGTGGTTCCCGCGGCAATGACCCTACGGCCTTTCCCGAGAGCGCGATTTACCGCGTCGGCGGTCTCAGCCGGCAGGCTGTAGCGTTCGGTGTGCAGGTGGATGTCTTCGACGCGCTCGACGCGCACAGGCTGAAACGTACCCAGCCCGACATGGAGCGCGACCGACGCAATCTCGACACCGCGCGCCCGCACGGCCGCGAGAATTTCCGAAGTAAAGTGGAGCCCAGCCGTGGGCGCCGCGACCGAGCCGCGCTCCCGTGCGTATACCGTCTGGTAGCGCTCGCGGTCCGAGGGCGTGCTCGCGCTTGCGTCGCGGTGAATGTAAGGCGGCAGCGGCATCTGTCCCAACGCGTCAAGCGCCTCGTAGAAGTCGCTGAAGCTCGGCGCGACAGAGGTGAAGCGGACCGTGCGCTCGCCGAACTCGCGATGCGCCGTCACCTCGGCCTCCAGCAAAGGAGTGCCGTCAAATGGGAACAGGAGCCGCTCGCCCACGGGTACTTTTCGACCTGGGCGTACCAGCGCGGTCCACTCGCCGGGCGCGGTCTCTTCTGTCAGCAGCACCTCGATGCGGGCCGGCTCCTGGCCGGGCTGCACGCGGGCGCCGGCGCGCCGGCCAAACAGCCGCGACGGCAGCACCCGGCTCGTGTTGAGCACCAGCAGATCGCCCGGCACCAGCATTTTCGGCAGGTCGGTGAACTGCCTGTCGGCCAGCGCGCCGGTCCTGCGATCAAGCGTCAGCATACGGCTGGCGGAGCGCTCCGCTGCCGGTGCCTGTGCGATGAGCTCGGGCAGCAGGTCGTAGGCGTAGCCGCTCACCAGAGTGGGCGCGCCTGGCTGCTCCTCGGAGCCGAGGGGCAGCATCTGGTTGGAAGAAAACGCGGCCATCACTCTCAAGCTTAAACAAGCGTCTGCTGGGCTGGCTCGCGGCCTCGTCCAAGGGAGACGAGCGCAGCCGCGCGGGCGCGCTCAAGCGCCGCATCGAGCGCCTCACGCGTCCCCTCCAGCTCCGCTTCGGTCGCCTCAGCCGCCGGGGCAGGCACCGACCGTGCCCAGCTGACCACGACTCGCGACCACGGCTTCGGAATCTTGAAGCGGTCCCAGGAGCCGAGCGTCCAGGCGCGCTCCGGCTCCAGGTGGAAGCAGCCGATGGGCGAGCCGGTGCGCTGCGCGAGCTTGACCGGGCCCAGCTTGGCCCGGTAGATCGGCCCGCGCGGCCCGTCCGCGGTAAAGATGCCCAGGCCGCCGCCCTCAATCTCCTGCCGAAGCGCCAGCAGCCCCGCAACCGCGCCGCGCGAGCTGGACCCGCGCACGCTGCGGAAGCCGAGCCGCGCCAGCGTACGCGCGATCAGTTCGCCGTCCAATGAGCGGCTGATCAGGATGCAGGCGTTGTAGCGGCGGAAGTACCAGCCCGCGGAAAAAGTGCAGCCATGCCAGAAGCAATAGATGCCGCGTGCCGGCAGGGGCGCGGGCGCTGCGCCTTCTTCGGCAATGACCGTAAAGCGCAGGGTGCTGCCGATGAGCGCGATCAGGCCGGCAGCCAGCCGCGGGATCGTGGCGAGCACGACGCGCTCCCGCAGTGAGAACGCGCGCGGCTCAGGCCTGGGAACAGCGGTCACGCCTGCCATTGTAGGGTCTCGTTCGCCGTGTAGCAGGCCGGGTTGGGTGGGCCCAGGCCTGCGATACGATCGAGAAGCAATGCCCCTCCCCCCGAAGCTCTCGCTCGAAACCGAGGTCCAGTACGTCAAGGGCATCGGCCCCCGCATTGCCGAATCGCTCAAAACCAAGGGGATCGTCACCGTTGAAGATTTGCTGCATCGGCTCCCGTTTCGCTACGAGGACCGTGCGCATCCGGTGCTGTTTCAAGAGCTGCGCGCGGGCGAAATGGCCAGCGTCATCGGCCAGGTACGCGGCAGCGTGGTGCTGCAAACCAGCCGCATGCCTATCTTTGAGCTGACGGTCGGGCAGAACCTTCACTCGCTTAAATGCACCTGGTTCCACGCGGCCTACCTCAAGGACAAGTACCAGGCCGGGCAGTGGGTGGTGGTCTACGGCAAGGTCGAGGCTTCGCGCTCGGGGAGCGGCTTCAAGATGATGCAGCCGCAGGTGGAGCTGCTGCCGGATTCCGAGCCGGGCGCGCCGAGCGAAGACGGCGAACTGCTGGAAGTGGGCCGGATTACGCCAATTTACGAGTCGCTCGGCGGCAACCGGCTGCACACCCGCTGGCTGCGCCGCGTGATGTATGGGGTACTTGCAGAGCTGGGCGAAGCCGTGCCGGAAACCCTGCCGAAGGCGATGCTGGCGCGCCTTGGGCTGCCGGCGCGCGCGCGCGCGCTTCACGAGGTGCACTTTCCCCCATCGGGCACGCCAATGACGCTGCTGACCAGCGCGCGGACGCCCGCGCAGCAGCGGCTTATCTTTGAAGAGCTTTTCTTCCTGGAGCTGGGACTTGAGCTGAAGCGGCGGCGGGCGCGCGAGCAGACCGGCATCGCGTTTGCCACTGACGAGCGGGCGCGGACAGCCCTGCGAAACACGCTGCCGTTTCGCCCCACCGGCGCGCAAAAGCGCTCACTCGCGGAAATAGCCGATGACATGCGCCGGCCCGCGCCCATGCGGCGTTTGCTGCAGGGCGATGTGGGCGCGGGCAAGACCATCGTGGCCGTGCAGGCCATGCTGATCGCGATTGAAAACGGCTACCAGGCCGCCCTGATGGCGCCGACCGAGATCCTGGCGACGCAGCATTACCTGTCCATCCGCAAGCTGCTGGACCGTGCGGCGGAGGCGGGCGGGCGCGCGTACCGCGTGGTGCTGCTGACGGGCTCGCTTGAGCCCGCGCAAAAGCGCTGGAACCGCCAGCGGATTGCCAATGGCGACGCGGAGCTCGTCATCGGGACGCACGCCCTGATCGAGGACAAGGTCGAGTTCGCAAATCTGGGCCTGGTCGTGGTCGATGAGCAGCACCGCTTCGGCGTGATGCAGCGCTTTCGCCTGATGAAGAAGCCGGGAGCGGCCGAGCCTGACCTGCTCGCGATGACGGCAACGCCGATCCCGCGCACCCTCGCGTTGACGCTCTACGGCGACCTGGAGGTAAGCGTGCTGGACGAGCTGCCGCCGGGCCGGACGCCGATTGTGACCCGCCAGGTAGCAGACGAGCGCGCGGACGAGGTGTGGGAGTTTGTGCGCAAGGAAGCCGCGCGCGGGCACCAGGCCTACATTGTGTACCCGGTGATTGAAGGGCCGAAGACGGATCAGCCGGAGCTGGACTTTTCGCCGGCTGAGCCGGTCGCCGCCTCGGTGCGAGCGCCGGCAAAGGCGGCGAAGCGGGCGAGCAAGGCTGCCGGGAGCAAGGCTGCCGGGAAGAACGGGACCTTGTTCGCTACGCTGCCTGAGGCGTCCGGCAAAGCCAGGACGCCGAAAGCCGCAGCCGGCGAGGGAAGCAGTCTGAAGTCGGCAACTGAAATGTACGAGGAGCTGCGCCACGGCCCGCTGCACGGCTTGCGGCTGGGCCTGCTGCACGGGCGCCTGCCGGCGGACGATAAAGACGTAATCATGCGGCGGTTCGCGCGCGGGGAGATCGATGTGCTCGTGGCCACCACGGTCATTGAGGTAGGCGTAGACGTGCCGAACGCGACGGTGATGGTGATTGAGCACGCGGAACGGTTTGGTCTGGCGCAAATGCACCAGCTGCGGGGGCGCGTCGGCCGGGGCGGTGCCAAGTCTGTGTGCATCCTGATGACCGGCGGCCGCGTATCCGAGGTGTCGGCGGAACGGCTTGCCGCCATGGTACGCACCCAGGACGGCTTTGAGCTGGCGGAGCTTGATCTGCAGCTGCGCGGGCCGGGCGAGTTTTTCGG
>CAXUDF010000072.1:0-15784 GCA_964249695.1 uncultured Acidobacteriaceae bacterium | reverse complement strand
GTCCCACGGAAGGGCGTATCTGAGAGATTGATAGCGACCAGGATTTCCTCGGTTGCCGACTTACGAAGATAAGTGATGACGTGCTGCTCGTCAGAGTTATGCACCCAGGTGAGCGTGCCTTGCCAAAGCGCAGAATGGCTTGCGCGAAATGGAATCATGAAACGGTAGAAGCTTGCAAACTCCGGGTGAATCCGTGAGGAAGGCCAGTAAATCTTTACTGTCTCGAAGAGAGCCGGCCCCGTGGAAGGGGAAGCGTCGCCGACCTCCATACCGTTGTAGAGCAGCGGAACGCCGTCAAGCGTGAACATAAGCGCCGAGGCGGCGAGCGCGGCCGGCGCGCCATAGCGATTGATCGCGCGATCCGTGTCGTGGTCATCGGAAATGAGCATGTGCGTTGCGCCTTTCGGGAAATGCTCTCGCTCTTTCTCGATAGTGGTCTGCAGGTCGCTGACCGGCGCGCCTTTCATCATCACTTCATCCAGCTTGAAGAGCAGCGGCCAGTCGTAGTCGAGTGAGAATGCGCTGCGCTCAAGCTCGGGCTTCGCGGCTTCGGCAAGCATCAGCAGGTCAGGGTTGACCTGGTCGAGCGCCGCACGGGCCTGCTCCCAGAAGCTGGTCGGAAGCTCGCCGGCGGCATCGCAGCGGTAGCCGTCTACTTTGAACTCCTTCATCCAGTACAGGAGCACGTCGATCATGTACTGGCGCAGAGCCGGATTGCCGTAGTCAAGTGCGGCGACATCGTTCCAGCCGTGCGGCGAGATAAGTTGGCCGGCCTTATCGTGCTTATAGAAATCAGGATGCGCCATCATGACGCTGTCGAAGGAAGTATGGTCAAAGACCATGTCAAGGATCACCTTCATGCCGCGTCGGTGGGCTTCTTCGACTAAGTGGTGCAAGTCGTCCTTGCTGCCGAAGCTTGGGTCAATGGCATAAAAGTCCCGAACGGCGTAGGGACTGCCAAGAGGGCCTGCCTTTTTCAGCTGCCCGGGCGGGTGGATCGGCATAAGCCAAACAACAGTGACACCGAGTGCCTTCAGGCGATCAAGCGCAGCCGCAACTCCGTTCAAATCCCCAGCCGGGGAAAAATCGTGGACAAAAACCTCGTAGATCAGCCCAGGCTGCAGCCATGCCGGGTTGCTGCGAGCTGGTAGTGAGGCAGGTTTCGGGTCTGCGGCGCTCTCGTCCTGGGTATAGGCAGATGCTGCTGCTAGCTGAAGGCACGCGAGCAGCGCACAGCTGATCCTCCAATATCTTTTGCGCATAAGTCTCGACTGTCTTAGAGGTTGTGCCGCAAGGCTGGGAAGGGGCGAGAACGTAAGCGATTCTACGTCCCCGCCCTGCTTTGCAATGCGCTATTTCGAGCTAGAAGGCTAGCCGCGCGGCGATTTGAAGCTGGCGAGGCGCGCCATGAAGCCCTGTAATGATGCCGAAAGTACTGGGCGTGCCTTGTCCGTTATTCGGATTGGCGAAGTTAGGTGTATTGAAGACGTTGAACGCGTCCCCATGCAGCTCCAGCTCACGGTTTTCTGAGATATGGAGGTTCTTCTGAACACCCAGATTCATGACCCGATTTCCCGGACCGTAAACCTGATCCCGCCCCAACGTGCCTACACGCGTGTACACGCTGCGCCCGGTGCCATCAGTAGCCAGAACAGAGGGAATGTTTGCACTGGAGAAAGCACTGGTATTAAACCACGTACCACTGATGCTTTTCGAATAAGTGATCGGTGCAACAAGGTCAGGCCGATTGCCAGGAGCAGAACTGCCTGCCGCCGACAAGTCGACCGGTGTGCCAGTGGAGAGAAGAACGATGTCATTGATCTGCCAACCGCCAATCGCCAGATCCAGTAGATGAGAGGAGTTAGCGCCGAACTGCTGCCCGCGCCCAAACGGAAGATTCCAGACAAACGACCCGCTGGAAATCTGCCTCACGTCAAAATTGGAATTGCCATAGTTGGCTTTCTGGTCATATTCGAGCAGGATTGTGATCGGGATACCGCCAAATGCAGTGTCCGAGTTATCAATGGCGTGCGACCATGCATAGGAAGCGGTTGCCAGGAAGTTAGTTCCTCGGTGCTCGTAGTGTGTCTGCAGGCCCTGATAGTTGGAAAAGCCGTCGTACCTGTTGTAAACGACTCCTCCCAGATTTGGCAGCGGCTTCGTGGTACCGCCAATGGTGTAGTCATTGTAGTCGTTGTAATACGTGGAAAGCCGGTCACCATGGGTGCCGACATAAGCAATACTCAACACATCCTTCGAGGTGAACTGTTGCTGTAGCTGAAGGTTCCACTGCTGAAGGCGGCTGTGCTTATCGTTCTGGTTTACAGCCACGCCGCCTATGCTTGCCGGGGGTGCGGCAGGATTGAAGTTGACATAACCGGGCTGCTGTAGAGGCGCTGTTGCCGCGGCTGGACTGGTATAACTTGCACAGCTGAAAGGCGCACCCGTCGTAGCAGTCTGCCCGGAAAGCGTGATGCAGTGTCCCGTGTATGCATAGAGTGCCGTCGAGCCGCCGAAGGGCGGGTTCTGCCCAAGCTGGTTGCTGATGCCGCCGTAGTCGGGAAAGTAGAAGATGCCGTAGCCGCCGTGGATGGCGCTCTTTCCATCGCCACGCAGGTCGTAGGCAAAACCCACACGCGGTGCGAAGTTGAGATAGTCTTGGTTGCGGATGCTGCTAGGCACTCCGTTTTTGCCGGCTATCAGAAAGGTGCCATTCGCAATATCAATTGAGGACTGCCGACCTTGTATCTCAGAAGGCCAGGTCAGCAGATCATACCGGATACCCAAGTTTAGGGTCAGCCGGTTGTTCACGCGCCAGTCATCCTGGGCGAATGCAGCGTCCTCCTGGCTATTATTGCCGAAATAGCCCAACTGAGCGCCAATCTGGTAGTTATCAAGTCCTCCGGCCTCAAACTCGCTTTCCGTGTAGCCGGTGTATTCCGATCCATCGCCGTCATCGAAAAACCCGCCTTTACCGAAGAGGGGGCGAAAGAACTCGACTTGCCGGAAAAGATATGTGCCGCCCACGCTCAGAGAATGAGGTCCACGATTGATGGTGAGTGTATCTGTACCTTCATACGTGTTTTGCGGCGTAGCGAAGAGACCAAAGTCGCCCGTGTACGTAAGCTCAGAGCCGCCGCCGATAAGCGGGCCTCCCTGGTTTGGTACTGTCGCGTTCGCGTTGGCGATGCCGAGAGCCCGGCCTACGTCAGTACCCACATTAGAAGGCGCGAATGCATAATTGACGCGGTTGTAAGCTAAACGCGCTTCGTTCACGATTCGCGGCGAGAATGTATGGGTATAACCGAGATCGTAGCCGCGCGCGTGGAAGAAGTTGGACTGACCGTTGGCCGAAAGCTGCGGTTCATTCGGACCGTTCTGTGCTAATTCCGAAGTTTGTTTGCTCGTGGAGTTATCGTACGAGAATCGGAAGAAGAACAGATTTGTCGAACTCGGATTCCAATCCAGTCGCGCGTCAAAGGTGTTGTAGGCCGAGTTGCCGTAATTGGTTGTCAGATAATTGTTCAGGACACGATCCGTACGCGTGGGCAGTGGGAAAGCGTTGAAGTAATTCAATGCCACAGGATTGAGCCTGTTTGCCGGGATGATGTTCCCAGGGAACGGCTGCTGGGTCAGCGGATCGTAAATCTGCCCTTTGCTGTAAAACGGCAGATTCTGGTTCATAGCAGCTTGATTGGGCACATACAGCGGGAATGAAGTGATGTAGCTTCCGCCGGTCAAACCCTGGTTCAGCAATTCTGTGAAATTGCCTTGGCGCATCAGGGCCGTTGGCACGGTGTCGTAGTGACTGCCAAAAGGCTGGCGCTGACGCCTGCCCTGGTAATCGCCGAAAATGAACAGCTTGTTTTTGACGAGAGGCGCTCCTAAAGAACCGCCAAACTGGTTCTGGTTGTAGGCAGGGTTCGGCTGAAACGGGGCGCCCTGAAACTGATAATTAGGGTTTGCTGCCCACTTGCCGCTTCGATTGAACTCAAAGGCCGAACCGTGGATCTGGTTGGTGCCCGAGCGGATTGAGCTGATGACCAGTGCCCCACCGGCCCGGCCATACTGGGCGGGCGCAACACTGGTGTCGAGTTTGAACTCCTGCGTCGCATCAACCGGCGGGAAGAAGACGACGATGTTTTGCAGACCGTCGTTGTTGTCAACTCCGTCCAGGATGAAGTTGTTCGCCTGGGAACGGGTACCGTTCACAGATAGAACGCCGCCACCGGTATCACCGTTGCGGCCGACGGTGTCTTGGCCGTACTCCGTTTGAGCGCCCTGCGTGACCCCTGGAGTGAGTAGCGCGAGATTGAGGGCATTGCGGCCGTTCAAAGGCAGCTGGGTGATCTGTTTGCCCTCGATCGTCTCCCCGAGGGTGGGATCTGAGGTGTCTACAAGCGACGCTGCGCCCGTAACTTCAACCGACGTAGAAACCGATCCCGGAACCAGTTGGAAAGTCACCGTTTGGGTCGTAGTGACATCCACCGTGACAGGTTCAGACTGGGATTGGAAGCCGGTCGCCTCAATTTTAGCTATATAGTTTCCGCGCGGGACGGCAGGGATGCGCAGCTCACCGCTGCCGGTTGCGGTAGCGGTAAGAACCAGTCCATTCTCTGAGTTCGTAAGCGTGAGAGTCGCATTGGGAATGACTGCGCCTGCTGCATCGCGTACGGTACCGACGACTTGGCCTGATTCGGACTGTGAGTAGGCATAGAACGTCGGGGTGCCGGCGGTGAGCAGGGCAAGCGTTGCGGCCAGCGACGTGCGCCGGGCTTTGCTGCCGGCTGTGAATCTTGAAAATCTCTTCATGGTGCGGTCCTCCATAAGATGTTCGTCCACTGCATGGCACCCGCTTCGCTTGTACTTAGAACTGGTACGGGTGAGTTCAGGACCTTGGCTGGGAAGCGCATCCAGGTCTCTGCCATATGGCGAGGATGACGGTCTCCGCTGGCGATGAGGGTATGCAATGGCTTTGCTTATCAATTCATGCGTCACCGAAGGTAAACCGTTAAGTGCAATCGTTGCAGCCACTTGCACTCTCCCATGTCCAGGCGCCGCCGAACGAAGGTCACTTCGAGTATCTTTATCTCGCACGGTTTGGTGAGGGAGAGGGTTCTTTCGTGGCAACTTCACAAAACGCTGTTCGGATCGCCTTCGGCCAGTTTGAAGTCGATCTCCTGAGTGGAGAGATCTGGAAGTCCGGGTTCCGGGTGCGCATCCAGGAGCAACCGTTCAAAGTGCTGACTGCGCTGCTCGCACGTCCCGGACAGGTCGTAACCCGCGGCGAGCTGCAGCTCCATGTCTGGGGTCCCGACACAAACGTCGACTTCGAACGGGCGCTTGCCGTGGCCATCAAAAAGGTACGCGAGGCGCTTGGCGACTCGGCAGAAAATCCCAGGTTCGTAGAAACGCTGGCGAAGCGCGGGTACCGCTTCATTGCGCCAGTCACCGTCACGTCGCCGGGCGCTCCGTCCTCTTCTATAGATGGAAGTGAGCTGATTCACGAGGAGCCCGGGAATCGCCCAGCCCAGCCGTTTGGCCATGTGCGGACGATTTCAGCGCCTGCACCGTTTCCCTCGACGGTTCCCGCGCAGGTCGAGGGAGCAGTTGTCTTTATTCCGGCTCCTACGGCCGCGGCTGTAGGAGCCCCGCTCCGGGGCCGCGCGTGGAGCAAACGCGAGTTGATGTTGGCCGGGCTGGCTCTTTTGCTCCTAGTCACTGCCTTAGCCGGCTGGTTTGCGGGGCGGCCGGTGCCCGAGCCCCCGGTGCGTATCGTTCAGCTGACACGGAACAGCCTCATCTCCTCAGGCCCACCCAATATGGAAAGGCTGCTGACCCTGGTGGCAGACGGCGACCGTGTGATGACCTCGATGTTGATTGCGGGCAAGCCGCAGCTGGCATCGCTCGACCTGAGCACAGCAGAGGTAAAGCCGGTGCCTGTACCGGCGGAGCTCGCCTCGGCCACCTTGTGTGACATCTCGCGAGACAGCTCGCACCTGTTGCTGCGCAGCAATCTCAGCTCGCGGTCGGAGCAGCCGCTCTGGGTTGTGCCAACGGCCGGCGGCAGTGCCATGCGGGTCGGCAATGTGCTGGCCCATGCGGCGACCTGGATGCCGGAGGGCAGCAATATCCTAGTAGCCAGCGGCAACGACCTCGATGTTGTGCAGTCGGAAAGCGGAAGTGTGACGCCGTATGCAAAGCTGCCGGGGCGCGCGTTCTCGCTGCGCTGGTCTCCTGACGGCAGGCTGCTGCGCTTCACGTTGATGGACCCTTCGACCCATATCTCGTCTATCTGGGAGCTGCGAAGCGGGAGCCATGCGGCGGAGCCAGTCGTCCGCGCCCGGGTGGACCGTGCCTTCGAGTGTTGCGGAACCTGGACAGCCGACGGAAAGGCATATGTCTTTCAGGCGGGCGACAACTTTGGCAGTGATTTGTGGGAGCTGGACGGCGACGGTTCAGGAGCTGTGCTGAAGCAGTTGACGAACGGCCCCCTTCATTTTTCATCGCCAGTGGCTGCTCGTTCCGGCCAGCGAATCTTCTTCTTTGGTGCGGATCCACCCATGGGTTTGCAGCAGTATGGGGGCGAGCAGGCGGGCTTTCGACCCGCGCAGGCGTTTCTTGCGGATGCCAACCGGGTGACCTACTCGCGGGACGGCCAATGGGTAGCCTGGACAGACCCGGTAGGAAAGCTATGGCGCGCACGCGCGTCGGACGGGTCAGAACGGCTGCAGCTCACGCCGGATTACCTGGACGTCTTTCTAGCGCAGTGGGCGCCCGACGGGAGCAGGCTGGCAATCATGGCACGCGCGGCGGGGCGAGCCTGGCAGATATACCTGGTAAACAAGGACGGCGGCAGCCCGGAAACGCTGTTTAAGGATGCGCGCAACGCGGCCGATCCAGGCTGGTCGGCGAATGGGCAGCAGCTGGTGTATGGGCGCGAACCGGACCCGATGGGCCAGGATAATGAGCTGCACACGATCGATCTTTTCGACCTGGCGAGCCGCAAAACGGAGGCGCTTCCCTTTTCGAGAGGTATGTTCAGTCCACGCTGGTCGCCGGATGGAAAGTGGATCGCGGCATTAACGCTCGACCAGAAAAAAGTCATGCTTTTCAACGTGGCGGGGCAGTCATGGACGGAGCTCGCGGCGACAAGTGCTTCCGATCCGGTTTGGAGCCATGACAGCAACGCTTTGTTCGTTCATGCGTTTATGGCGGAAAACCAGCCGATCCTGCGCATTGCCGTACCCGGCGGGGCAACGCAGGTGGTCGCAGGGACAGGAGATTTCCACGCGGGGGAGCCGGCAAATTACTTCTTCGGCGGCCTAACGCCGGCGGATCTGCCGCTGGTCCAGCCGAGGGTTGGGACGGGGAACCTGTACGTCGTGGATTTGCGCCGCTGAACATCGAGGAATAATCAGGAACGCCGGCGCTTCAAGCGCCGGCGTTCCTGCTTCATCGCCTCATTAGGCGCGTTCTTTACTCGCGATCACTGACAAACACCGCGGTTGTAAGTGCAGGGATGCTTGCTGTTCCCTGCTGCTCGTTAAAGGTGGCCTGCTGCAGAGTTTTGTCTGAAGAGCTCTGCTGCACAGGGTGCAGATGGAGCGGTAAGCCCGCAAGCGAGGCATCGGAAAAGCTGGCAGTTGCGTTGCCGGCGTTGAAAAATACGACGACGTGGTGCGCGCCTCCGTAGTTAGTGCCGTGATCATCCAGCCGCATGACGATCAGTCCTGGAATCTGGCTTTGTCCGGTGTTGAGGAAGGACACATTCGATTGCACTTCGTCGAAGGTGCTTAAACGGAACAGGCCGGTGCTATAGCGAATCTTCAGAAACTCCTGAAATGCTTCAGTCGTTGCGGCAATGTTCTGCGGGGTAGGTTTTAGCGCCGGGTTTGCGAGCAGCGGCTGCATCACCGGCCACTCTGCCTGGTTCACATTTGCCACCGGCAGCCCAATTCCCCAGTTATCCCCCTGCCCACTCCAGTCTATTTTGTTGAACCAGTCGCCGGAGTTATAGCTGCCGTTGTCCATATCTTTCGAACGCAGCAGGTCATCCGCCGCGTGGAAGAACGGTATGCCTTCAGCCAGCGCCAGCAGGCTCATCCCGAGCACCTGCCGCCGCGCCCGCTGCGTCACCGTATCGGCTGCCGCGGCTTTGATCTGGATTGCGTCAAACAGCGTTTGGTTGTCGTGGACGGAGCAGTAGTTCACATCCTCCAGCGGTGTTGCCGCATACCCTGCCGGCTGTCCGCCATACGTCAGCTGCGCACCGGTGACTGTCTGCCCCAGATAATTCTGGAAGGAGTAGTTCTTCAGCGCTCCAGCCAGGCTCAGACGAATAAGGTCTGCTTCCTGCAGAAGCGCAGTCCGCTGATCGCTTGTCGCTGTGCTCTGGTTGGTAAAGCTGCTTGGGTCCGTTGCCAGGCCGGTTGCAAAGCCTTGTGTCTGCTCATCGGTACCAAAGGCGTTGCCGCCGCGTACCGAGTCGCGCATACGGTCATTGAAGCTGCCGATACCCGTGCCGTAGAGGTTAGCCTGGCTGGCATTCGGGCCAATCGCATTGTTCGCCGCTTCCGCTATCTGGAACCCCTCGCCATAGATATAGATCTTGCTGCCGTCAATCCCGTCCTTTTCGGGGGTAAGTGCGTTCAGCGCATTGCGGATCGCGACCATGTTGTAGACAAAGTGCAGTCCCATGGCGTCGAAGCGGAAACCGTCGACCTTGTATTCCTTCGCGTTCAGCAGGACTGTGTCGATCATCACCTTCTGCATCATTGCGTGTTCGCTTGCGGTGTCGGCGCAGCAGGAGCCGGTCTCCAGGCCGCCATTCGCGTCGAGCCGGTGATAGTAGTTGGGTACCAGTTCGTCGAAGTTAGCTCGCGGATCCTGCCCAGCTACATAGGTGTGGTTGAACACCACATCCTGGATCACGCGAAGACCCGCACGATGCAGCCCCTGTACCATGTCGCGGTACTCATGGATGCGGTTGGTCGGGTTCGTCGCATAGGCTCCTTCCGGTGCCATGTAGTGCACCGGGTCATACCCCCAGTTGTAGGCGTCGGTCGTCTGGATGTTCTCGACTGCCTGCTGCTGCTCCTGCCCATCCGGCGGGTACTGCGCCAGATTGCCTGTTGTCGCCCAGGTCGTTTTATCCTCGTTCACGCTGCCCAAGTGGAGGGTCGGCAGCAGGTGTATAGCCTTTAAACCCGAGCCGGCAAGCGTGCGCAGGTGCCGCATGCCATCGCTGTTCAGGTCAGTAAAGGCCTCATAGGTACCCTGGTGAGCTGCCGGCACGGTCGCGTCACTCACGCTAAAGTCCCGCACGTGGAGTTCATACACGTTGATGTCGGAGAGGCTGTGGAGCGCGGGTGAGATGGAACCGTCCCAGCCGAGCGGCTTCGTTTCTTCGGACTCAAGATCCGTGATCCGGCTCATCGTGCCGTTGAGCGACAGGTCGGTCGAGTACGGGTCCGTCGTCGTGTTGGTCACGACCGCCTGGTTTGCCGAAACAAACACCTGCGCCTGCAGCTGGTAGTACCGCCCAACCCAGTCTTCCTGCCCAATCGCCGTCCAGACTCCTTTCCGCTCCCGCATGGCGATCGTCTTTTCCGGGGCCGTATCGGTCGCGTTGTCGAACAGCAGCAGCGACACGCTTTGCGCTGTCGGCGCCCAGACGCTGATCTGTACCGGCCCAGGTTGCTGCGTACCCGGCAAACCGTACCAGTTCGGAGCCGCTCCGTGCTGGATCTGCACCCCGAGCGTTCCGCTGTAAGCAAACAGTGCGTCAAGCGCTCCAAAATCCTGCACGCCGGTCGTGTACCTCAGGTTGCCGGTTGCGTCGGTCGCTGAAACCTCCAGCTGGCTCTTGAGCGCCTGCGCAACCACCGCAGGGTCCACATTGGACGGCAGCTTGAACAGCGCATAGCTCGAAAGCTGCGGGAACCTGGTCAGTTCATCCGCGGTCAACGTGCCCGAGAATGGAGTGAGCGGAATGGTCGCGCCGCCGGTCAGGCCAGTGGCCGTGATCTGCAGCCCCGCGGTCAGGCTCGCGTTTAAGGCATAAATCCACCCGGACTGCGCGTACTGCGGCTGTAGAGCGATCGTAGTCGCGTCAATCCAGTACGCCTGCAGCTGGTTAAAGGGCCCCTGGAGCAGCTGCGCCTCGGTCGGCAGCTGCGGAAAGACGTTGCTATCGCCTGAAACGACCCAGCCTTCGAGCTGCTGCGGAATCTGCAGCGAAAGATCATTGACAGGATCTTTCACGCCTGTGGCGCAGTTATGGATGATGAAGCCGAGATACCCGCTGCTGACACCCACGTCGAAGTAGGGCCCGTAGCTGTCATAGCCAGAGTAAGGATCCTCGGTCGTGCAGAAGCTGCCCGTCGGATCGGTCGTCGCGCCGTAAGGGTAGAGGCTCCAGTTGGCATAGTTGCCGTCGGGGCGGAAGTAGTGGATGCGCGCGTGCCCCGCTGGGATCGGCGGATCCTGCCCGGTGGGCGGCTGGGAGGTCAGCAGGGTGCCGCTGCCGGCCAGCTCCCAGTACTCATTGCCTTGTGTCGCCGGGTCGGCGAACTCCGTCAGCGCGGAATCCTTGACATTGCCCTTATGGAAGATCAGCCCCACGTTGGTCGCGCCCGCGGTGACGCCGACATCGAAATAGGCGCCGAAGCGGTCGGTCCCGGTGACAGCTACCGGGCCGGCACCAAAGTTGTTCGGCTCGGTCGTGTCGTTGTAGGCGTACACAGTCCAGCCTGTGTAGTTGCTGTCCGGCCTAAAGTAGTGAAGGCGAATGTCCCCGCTTGGGATCGGCGGATCCGCCTGGGCGCGGGCCGCCTGGAAAGCGACTCCGGAAAGTAGGGGAAGCAGGCATAGCGAAAAACGACGGACGTGTGGGTGAGAAACCATTGCGGGGAGAAACCTCCAGAGGGTACAGAGCGTACTCAACACACGCATGCTAAGAGTCCGCAAGGAACGGGCTATGTTTTCCCTGTGATCAATGCATAAACAGCTAAGTCTCGTCTAGTAAGGCACTTACACGGCAGTGAGTAGGCCGCTGCTACCCGGAATGCGTGGCAAGATGCAAGTATCATCCGTGGATTCGCTCGCTGCATGGCGGCCGTACTGCACGACCCGCGCTGACATTGGCAGGGCCCGGGTTCGCGGCGCGGCTCAGCCTCTCAACCGGCGGATCACCTGTTCAGAGCTTGTGATCCAGCAAAAGCGTAGCCAGCACCGTAGCAAAGATCGTGGCCAGGTAAATGCCGAACTCGTACCTGCGCCACCAACGCAGCAGCGCAGGGCGCGGTTTACCTTCGCTCGCTACGGTCCAGCTTTGTGCGACCAGCCAAGCCGCCAGGCAGAGAACCGGCGGGATGTACAGGAGTATTTCCTGAAGTCGAGACATCGCCATCCTTCGCTCGGACCAGTGCGTGTATCCCGAGAGTAGTCCGCGCTCCGTCCCCTTGCTGCCCTGGCTCCTACAGGATGAACACGCACGTAAGATGGAGCGTGAGGACAGGCTTTGCTCGATCATTTAGGACAACTGGAACGCACGGACAGCTGCGGCGACTTACGAGCTGAAGACACGGGAAAAGAGGTCGTCCTGCTGGGCTGGGTGAACCGCCGGCGCGACCACGGCAACCTCATCTTCCTGGATTTGCGCGACCGCTACGGGGTAACGCAGGTGGTGCTGGACCGCGACCTGACCCCGGACGGCCATGCCAAGGGCGAGCACATCCGGCCGGAGTACGTGGTCGCGGCGCTGGGCACAGTACGCCTGCGCGGGGCGGGCGCGGCCAACCCCAACATGGCTACCGGCGAGATCGAAGTCGCGGCGCGGGAGCTGCGGGTGCTGAATGACGCGAAGCTCGCGCCGTTTTCGCCCGCCGAGGACGCAATCGCCAACGAGGAGCTCCGGCTCACCTACCGCTACCTGGACCTGCGCCGCGCCGAGATGCAGCGCAACTTCCTGGTGCGGCACAAGGTCGCGTTCGCGGTGCGGCGCCACCTGTCGCAGCTCGGCTTTCTTGAAGTAGAAACCCCGATGATGACGCGGTCCACGCCGGAGGGCGCACGCGACTACCTGGTGCCTAGCCGCGTCCACGCAGGCGAGTTTTACGCTCTGCCGCAGTCGCCGCAGCTGTTCAAACAGATCCTGATGATTTCGGGGTTCGACCGCTACTTCCAGATCGCGCGCTGCTTTCGCGATGAGGACCTGCGCGCCGATCGCCAGCCGGAGTTTACGCAGATTGACCTCGAAATGACGTTTCCACAGCAGGAGACGATCTTTCGCGTGGTCGAAGGCTTTATGGCGGAGGCCTTTGCCGCGGTAGGGATCGGGCTCGCGACGCCGTTCCCGCAGATTACCTACGACGAGGCCATGCGCCGGTTCGGCATCGACAAGCCCGACCTGCGCCTGCCCGGTTTGACCGATGTGCGTGATGCGTTTCAGGCCGAAGATCTCCAGACGCTCGGCATTGACCCCGAGCTGCCGGTCGTAACCGTGCGCGTACCCGGGGTCGGCGAGCTTTCCCGCAAGGAGCGCGACGAGAACCGGCCGGCATTTGACGGGCGCAAGGGTGCGAAGCTGATCGACGACCTGAAGCGCCTGGAAAAGAGCTTTCCGGCAGCGGTTGCTGCGCTGCGAGAGAAGAGCAGCGCCGGGTCTGAAGATTTGCTGGTGCTGGTCGCGGGTGACGCGAGCGCGACGGTCAAACTGTCGGAGACCAAGTCGGCGGGGCGGCTGTCCGAGCGCGAGATCGGCGTGCTCGCGGCGGCCGGCAACCTGCGCGTCGAGCTGGCACGCAAGTATGCTGACCGTCACGGGGCATTTACAGCCACGGACCGCGTCGTTGCCGAGGCGGGCAGCCGGCTTTCGCAGGCGTCTACCGGCCCGCAGCCTCCGGCAAACGGTCTGATCGACGGGAGCCCGGCGTTTCAACCCCTCTGGGTTACAGACTTCCCCATGTTTGAGCAGGACGCTGACACCGGCCGCTGGCTCCCTTCGCACCATCCGTTTACCTCGCCGCACGAGGCCGACATGGACCGGCTCACCAGCGATCCGGCCTCGGTCCGCGCGCGCTACTACGATCTGGCCATGAACGGCCTCGAGCTCGGCTCCGGCTCCATTCGTATCCACCGCAAGGACGTGCAGGCGCGCATCTTCGAAGCGCTCGGCATGGACGAAGCCGAGGCGCGTGCGCGATTTGGCTTCTTTCTGGAAGCGCTCGAGTACGGCACGCCGCCGCACGGCGGCATCGCGCTGGGGCTCGACCGGATCGTGATGATCCTGGCCGGTGCCCACAGCCTGCGCGAGGTGATCGCGTTCCCGAAAACCGCAAAGGCCATCGACCTGATGGTGGAAGCGCCGACACCGGCGACCGAAGCCCAGCTGCGCGAGTTGCACATCCGGACAGCGCCGAAGAGCTAAAAACCGCCTGCGCGGCTCGCGCCACCTTCGGTGGGAGTGATCGCCCTTCGGGCAAGAGCAAGGGTCCCCTTACTTCCTGGGGACCCTTGCTCTCGCCTACCGCAGGTAGTTACACCCGCCACGAAGTGGCCGCAAGCCGCGCAGGCGGTTTTAGCTCTTCATCATCGCCGCGAGCTGCAGCACGGTCTTCCAGTTGCGCACGGTGGGGCTGCCTGGCATGGAGGGGGCGGTGCAGACGAGCGCCAGCTTGGAGCGGCCGAAACCGCCGGGCAGGTGCAGGAACAGCTCTCGCCCCGTGGCTGCCAGGCGCTCGTCGGGTCCGCGCTTCGCTTCAAGCTTCGCGAGGATTGCCGGGGAAAGTTCGGCTTCCAGAAAGACGAGATGCAGCGTGTCTTCGCCGGCACCTATGGACGCAAGAGGATTCGCGGCTACTGCTGCATCAAGCTCGCCAAGCGTGCGCAGGGTGACCGGGACGGCAAACCCGAAGCGGGCCTGGAGTGCCGCTGCGATGGTGCCGGCGGAGAGTTCCGCGGGCGCGGTACACACCAGGTTGCCGCTCTGAATGTAGGTCGCGACCGCAAGGCAGCCAAGCTCGGCGAAAACCTCGCGCAGCGCGGTCATGGGCACCGGATGCCGGCCACCGACGTTGATGCCGCGCAGCAGCACCAGCAGGCGTTCTGCCGCCGGTGCCATGGCTATCTGCTGCCGCGCCGGCCCAGCTTGTACACGATACCGACGCCGCCGAAGAACTCGTTCTGGCCCTGCTTGGCGTAGTGGGTGGGCTGGTAGTCGCCGGTAAAGCGGATGGCGAAGCGGGGTGTCACCTTGTAGTCAGCCCAGCCGCCAACGGCGACCGCCCAGGTGAGCTGCGAGTTGTAGACGCCTACCTGGAACGGCTGCACGCCGGTGCCTCGGAAGGCGCTGTCAAAGGTGCCGTTAGCGCCGCCGCCGAGCACGTGAGCGCCGGCTGTGTATCGCGGCGACTGATATAGACGGAAGGATGGACCGAACAGAAACAGGTACTCGGACAGCGGTGAAGTGGTAGCAGTGATCGATGGATACGAGCTGACCCCTGCCGGCAGCGTGTAGTTGCCGTAGACGCCGCGCACCGAAGCCTCAATGCCAAACAGCGGCGAGAACCAGCCCGTGATGTCGCCCTGCCAGCCGATAAGGTTGGTGGCGCGCACCTGGTGAGCGTAGCCGGGATTGAAGTGCGAGTAGGCGGCTCCGCCCAGGATATCGACGCGCTGGTCTTCAGTTTCGCTGATGGGGGCAGCGGGCGCGGTTGCGGTCACTTGAGCGTGCAGGGCGGCGGGCAGCGCCGCGGCAAAGAACACAGCAGCGGCAGCGAATGCGCAGGCCGCAAAGGTAGCCTGGCGCGGAAAGCGGTTCCAAAACGTCAACGAATCTCTCCTGCGGAGCGCGCCGGCAAACGTCCTCACACCGGCAGCGTCGACTTCAAGAATAGCGCGTCCTGCCTGGTAAGACCCTTGCTAGTTCATCCAGCTGCGGTCGTTTGGATCGCGCCGCGCCGAGCCTTTGGAAGGCTGACCGGTATCGGGATCTACATAACGCCCTTCGCTGTCGAAATGCACATCGCGGTTCTGCTTGCGCATGTACACCTCAAACTTCTTGGCAGCGTTGCGGCGCTTCCATCGGTAGTAGTCGTTGCGCAGGTCCAGGTAGCGCTGGCCACTGGCAGCGGTAAAGCCGCGTCGCGGAGCCATGCGGATGTAGAGATACCCCGCAAGCGCGCCGCCCAGCTGCGCCAGCGCATACACCCGGTTTTGCCCGAACAGCTGCGCAAGCGCCAGCAGCATATAGACCGCAACCAGATACTTTGCCTTCATCTGGATCGGGATGGGGAACAGGGTGAACTGCATCTCGCCGTAGAGCACGGCAAAGGCAATGAGCAGGCCGAAGATGCCGCCAAACAGGCCGTTGAGCGGCGGAATGAGCAACGCGCCCGTGCTGCCGGCCATGGCGAACGCAAGCGCGACAGCGGCCAGCCCGGCCCCGAGCACAGAGGCGAAAAACAACTCGCCGACCCAGCGGCCGCCATGGTTCGCCTCAAGAAAGGCGCCCAGGAACCAGAGGGAAAGCAGCTCCAGTGCGGTGCCGAGCAGCCCCACGTGCAAAAAGCAGTAGGTGAGCAGCTGCCACAGGTAGCCGTGCATGACCAGCCCTGGCGTCAACGCGAACAGGGTGTAAAGCTGGGTGGCCAGCGTAGGCGCGGCCAACTGGATGATGAGATACGCGAAGTAGATGCCGACGTTCCAAAGAACCAGCGTGCGCGTAAAGCCCCGAAAGTCGGGAAAGGCGAGCATTCCGGCAGAACGAAAGGACGGCATA
>CAXUDF010000071.1:7410-15873 GCA_964249695.1 uncultured Acidobacteriaceae bacterium | reverse complement strand
GGTCAAGATCGAAGCAATCAATTTCGAGTCGCCCGAAGAAACACGCAACAAGATTCTTTTCGACAATTTGACTCCACTATATCCGCAAGAGCGGATCAAGATGGAAACCGTGCGCGAGTCGATCTCGGGCCGCGTTATGGATATGCTCACGCCGATCGGCAAAGGCCAGCGCGGGCTTATCGTGGCGCCGCCGCGCACCGGCAAAACCATGCTGCTGCAGGCCATTGCCAACTCCGTGACGGCGAACCACCCGGAGGTCGCGCTGATCGTGCTGCTGATTGATGAGCGCCCGGAAGAAGTCACCGACATGCAGCGCTCGGTCAAGGGTGAAGTTATCTCCTCAACTTTCGACGAGCCCGCGGCGCGGCATGTGCAGGTAGCTGAAATGGTGATCGAAAAGGCCAAGCGGTTGGTCGAGCACAAGCGCGATGTGGTGATCCTGCTGGATTCCATCACACGCCTGGCGCGCGCTTACAACACCATTGTGCCGCCGTCGGGCAAGATACTTTCAGGCGGCGTGGACTCAAATGCGCTGCAGCGGCCAAAGCGCTTTTTCGGCGCAGCCCGCAATATTGAAGAGGGCGGCTCACTGACTATCATTGCGACGGCGCTGGTCGACACAGGCTCGCGCATGGACGAGGTCATCTTCGAGGAGTTCAAGGGCACCGGCAACATGGAAGTCATTCTCGACCGCAAGCTGATCGACAAGCGCGTCTTCCCGGCGATCGACATTCAGCGCTCAGGCACCCGCAAGGAAGAGCTGCTGATCACCAAGGATGATCTGACGCGCGTGTGGGTGCTGCGCAAGGTGCTCAACCCGCTGTCGCCGACCGAGGCTATGGAGTTGTTAGTGGATAAGTTAGGCAAGACACGCAATAATGCCGAGTTTCTGCATAACATGAGCTCGTTGTAAGTATGCCGGCTTACCCGCCCAGAACGCCTGAGTCACTGGCGTTCTGGGCGATCGGCTAAATCAAAGTTAGCCAATACCACTTTCTTCCATCTGACTCTTCTGCGACATCGCTCTGCCGGCTTTCAGCCTTTCGCGGCCTGGCTGCGCTTTGGGAACTCGACCTTGAGTGTGTCGAGCGCCGGAAGCACGACCGGCAGGATCCGCACCGAGACACGCCCTGCTCGGACCGCCGGGTCGCTGTTTGCCAGCACCAGCGCAGCCTCGGCGCTTGCTGCTTCCAGGATGGAGAAGCCGACGATCTCGCCGCCATCTGTCACGGGACCGGCCAGCTTGTAGCGGTGCCACTCCACCTGCTCCCGCAGAAAGTTCAACTGCTCGCCCATCAGCGTTTCCGCACCTTCCGGGTCATCCCAGCGGTCGCCCCGTATCAGGAAGCACAGGAAATAGGGTTTCAGGTTGCGCGGGATCGCAAGCCGGGGGTCGGCGGAGCTCTCCGAGCGCGGCGGCTCCGGGTTAGTTTCCGACACAGGCACCTCGTTCCCTGCCGAGGATACCGTAGTCACTACCGTCTACGAGGAAAGCGATAGCAAACGTGCGCGGGACGCGCCCGGCTCGGTACACTTCTCGAAGTATGGCGACTCCAGAACGGCTTTACCTCGACGCGCCGAAGCTCACGACCTTTCGCGCCACCATAACCGACGTTCGCGAATACGCGCGCCGGGATGGTGTGCAGGTATGGCAGCTGGCGCTCGACCGCACCGCCTTTTACCCAACCGGCGGCGGCCAGCCGCATGACCTGGGCACGCTCAAGGCTGTCTCTCGCTCCGGGGCAGAGCTATCGGTCGCGGTTGAAGATGTGGTGGAGGATGACGCGGGCGAGGTGTGGCATGTGACGGGGAAGCCACTGCTCTCTGGAACTGAGGTCGAGGGCCAGGTGGACGCGGAGCGCCGGCTCGACCACATGCAGCAGCACTCCGGGCAGCACTTGCTGTCGGCGGTGCTGGCAGACGAGTTTGGAGCGAAGACTGTCGCGTTTCATATGGGATCGGACTACGCGAGCATTGATCTCGCGCTCGAGGATGCAGACGCGCAGAATGCCTTGCCGGCGAGGCTGCTCGAGGTGGAGCAGCGCGTCAACCGGCACATTGCGAAGGACCTGCCTGTCACTGTGCGCACCGTGTCACACGAGGAGGCACAGGCTCTGCTTGCGGCCGGAGCTGTACGCAAGCTGCCGCCGCGCGAGGGTCCGATCCGCCTGGTGGAAATCCCGGGGATTGATCTGAACGCATGCGGGGGGACGCATGTGGAGCGTTTGGGTGAGATCGGCGCAGTGCTGCTGCGGGAAACAGAACGGGTGAAGAAGGGCATGCGGCTGCACTTTGTGTGCGGTCTGCGCGCCATAGCGGCTGCGCACGCAGACTGGACAGAGCTGCATGAAACAGCCTCGCTGCTGTCGAGCGGCAGCCGGGGTGTTGCGGCCGCCGTGCTGCGCCTGCAGGCGGAAGCGCGCGCCCTGGCCAAGGAACGGCAGCGCCTGCGCGAGGAGATTGCGGAGAGCCAGGCCGTGCAGCTTGCGGTTGAAGAGCGCATCGAACGCGGGCTTCGCCTGGTGTGCCGCGTCTTTCCGCACCGCGATGTGGAGTTTGTGAAGCTGCTCGCAGCCAAGCTGCTGGAGGCAGTGCCGCAGACCGTAGCCATTCTGGTGTCGAAGAGTGACGAGCCGGCGACTGTCGTGCTCGCGTCCAACGTTGCGTCGAGCCTGCAGGGGCAAAGGGGCTGCAACGACATGCTGCGTGAGGTTCTAACGCCGTTTCACCTGCGCGGCGGGGGCTCGGCGACCCTCGCGCAAGCACAGGTGCCGGCGGAGCTGCTGGACACGGTGGTCGGCGCGCTGGAGCGTCGGGCGGCGGTGCGGTAGGGGTCTTTCGACTTGTAATCATCGAGAGTGCTGAATGACTGGACTACTAGGCTGGTTGATGGCTGCTTGTGTTGGCATGATAGTGATCATCAATGGAACCTATATGCTCGCTTCTCCGAAGAGGTGGTTCAGATTACCAGCCTGGTTACGTATGAGCGGAACGCTACTGAGGATGGAATATGATAGCGGCTGGAAGTCATTCCAGGTGCGCATCCTAGGAGCCATTTTCCTCGGAGTGACTGGATGGATCCTATATGGATTGATCTCTGGGTAGTCATGACGACGGTTGTATGTTGAAGGCCGAGTAAGTCTAGAGTTCTGAACAAATGCCGGCTAGTTCCAGTAGCTGCGGTCCAGCGTCCTGTACTGAATGGCCTCCGCAATATGCGGCAGCGCAATCGCGTCGGCGCCTTCCAGGTCCGCGATGGTGCGGGCGACCTTGAGGATTCGGTCGTGTGCACGCGCGGTTAGCCCCTGTTGCTGCATCGCGCGCTCCAGCAGCCGCTCGGCGTCGGCCCCCAGCTCGCAGAAGGTACGGATCTGCCGGGTTCCCATTTGCGCATTCGCGTAGATTTTCTCCTTGGCGTCGGCAAAGCGAGCGCGCTGCCGATCGCGCGCTGCGAGCACCCGCCCGCGGATGGACGCCGAGCTTTCAGCGGACGCGCCGGAGCGCAGCTCGCGATACTGCACCGCGGGTACCTCGATGTGAATGTCGATGCGGTCCAGCAGCGGCCCCGAGACCTTGGCGACATAACGCTGGATGAGCGGCGGTGTGCAGTGGCATTCACGCGATTTGTCGTTGAAATAGCCGCACGGGCAGGGATTCATCGCGGCGGCGAGCATAAAGCGCGCCGGAAACGAAAGCGACATGGCGGCCCGCGCGATGACGACATTGCCGTCTTCGAGCGGCTGCCGCATCACCTCCAGCACATTGCGCGGGAACTCCGGAAGCTCGTCCAGGAACAGCACGCCGTTATGCGACAGCGACACCTCACCGGGCCTGGGTACAGCCCCGCCGCCAATCAAGCCGGCGTCAGAGATGGTGTGGTGGGGCGCGCGAAAAGGGCGCTCGGTCACCAGGCCCGCGCCTTCTTCCAGAACGCTCGCGACTGAGTGAATCTTGGTGGTTTCAAGCGCTTCCTCGAGCGTCAGCGGGGCAAGAATGGTCGGCAGGCGCTTGGCCAGCATGGTTTTGCCCGAGCCCGGCGGACCGATCATCAGGATGTTGTGGCCGCCTGCCGCGGCGACCTCGAGCGCGCGCTTGGAGCCGCCCTGCCCGCGGACATCGGAAAAGTCGACGTGAAAGTGCTGCTCCTCCTGGAGCAGCTCGCGTGCTTCCACGCGGAACGGTTTGGACTGGATGCCGCCCGCGCCGTGCTCGTTGAGCAGCTGGCGTACACAATTCAGGGAGTCGGCCGGATACACATCCACGCCGTCCACGACGGCGGCCTCCCGGGCATTGGCTTTCGGCACAATCAGCGTCTTGATGCCGCGCTCGCGGGCGAGAATGGCAATCGGCAGCATCCCGGGTACGGGGCGCAAAAGGCCGTCGAGGCCGAGCTCGCCGATCAGCAGGATCTCGCCAAGCGCCTTGATCTGCATCGCGCCCGAAGCGTGAAGAATGCCGACCGCTATCGCCAGATCGAAGCCAGAACCTTCTTTTTTAAGGTCAGCCGGCGCGAGATTGATGGTGATCGAGGTTGGCGGGATCTGGAAGCCGGAGTTCTTGATGGCAGCGCGGACACGCTCGCGCGACTCACGGACAGCGGAGTCGGGCAGGCCAACCATGTAGAAGCGGTCCTCCATCAGCTTGATGCCGGAGAAGTCCACTTCCACGTCGATGAGGTTTGCGTCGATGCCGTAAACGGCCGCGCTGAGTGCCTTGGCGAGCATAGCTTTTTCGAAGTTGCGAGGCTGAGTCTAGCAGCCGCATCTCCCCTATCGAACGAGGAAGCGACGTGGTGGGTACCTTCGGCACGTGCCATTTGTCCATGAGCGCGCGTCCTAAACGCTCCAGCTAATGAGCGCCCGATGTTTCCATGTCAAACACGAGCGTGCGGGTTCCATGAAAGGCGAACGCGTACACCGGCGCCTGGCACAGGGTACCCCGCATCACCTTTGAGGTAGACCCGGCCTGCACAGGCTCGCGCACGGCCGCGCAGCCGTTCACCGGTTTAGGGTCGGTCGCGATGTAGTAGTGGACGTGGTACGCCTTGAGTGTGTCGACGACGTTGCGTTGCTCGCGGATCTGCTCAAGAAAGGCCTTGTCCATCATCAGGCCTTCAAGCTGCACCACGGGGCGATCCACCAAATAGCCGACAATGCCGGCGCGGTCTCCCATGGCGTAGATGCCGGGGTGCGTTGCCGCAAAGCCGGACAAGGCCTGCCCGGCATCCAGCATGGCGGAAAGCTCATCGTCGTGGTGCAAAGAGGACCGAACGGCGTGCGCCGTGCTTTTGGCGGTAAGCAGCAGAGCCGCGAGACCGACCAGCGGAACGGCGTAGCGGCCCACCTGCGGCACAAAAGCCTCGGTGCGCGTGCCAAGAACCAGCACAACAGCCAGCGCGGCCGCCAGGAACGGATAGTGGTACCAGTTCCAGATCGGCCAGTCACTTAGCAGCGAGAGCGCGCTGAGCTGCAGAAAAGGAAACAGCATGAGCGCCAGGACGATGGCGCGGTGCGCAGGTGCAAGCCGCCCACGCCCGCGGAGCAGCAGGAACGCACACGCGACCACGATGCCGGCGACAACCGGGCGGTCCAGCTGCCGGGGGATGGGCCAGGGATAGCTGAACGCGATCCTCCAGGCCTCATAGCTGGGCGCGTGGGAGATGCGGAGCTGCTTGGCCGTAGCCGAGATCGGCACCAGCGTGTGATAGATCGCGATATTGCTGGCCAGGTACGCGATGAGGGGTACCGTGCCGACGAGAAACCCGCCCACGGTCCTTGCACGGGTAGCCAGGGGCACTTCAGCAAGCGCCAGCTCGAGCAGGCAGAGCGTGGTGATGAAGAGAATCGAGTCGAGCCGCGAAAGAATGACTGCCGACGCGAGCAGGCCGAAAATTACGCCGCTGCCGACGGTCCACTGAAAGCGCGTCACCCGGTACAGGCAAAGGGCCGCAATCAGCGGCACGGTCAGCACGATTTCCATGCCGCCGCCCATGAAGAGCAGCGACTCGCCGGCGATCAGCGCCGCGCTGGCCGCGGATGCATTCGCAGACAGGTAGTGGCGAAAACAGCGCGCAGCAAACGCGTACGTCGCCATCACGCTGCCGGTCATCACCGTGACGACCGCGTAGAAAAAAGCCTTGCCGGGGAAGAGCTTGACCAGGCAGACAATGACCAGCATCCAGAGAGGGTGGTAGCCGTTGGTCAGGTGGCTTCCGTCGAATGTGGAGCCCTGCCCGGCAGCGATATGCTTCGCGACGACCAGGTAATAGAAGAAGTCATCGTCGAAATAGATCAGGAAGTTATTCGCGGGCAGAAATCGCGCAAAGAAAAAAGCGGCGGTAAGGGCAAGCAGCAGCCACGGCGCAACCCTCCAAATCAACTCCCGGCTTACGGCCTTCTCCTGCAAGTTCTTCACTTGATATTCGGTCTGCATACACCCTACGGGTCAGGGGATCGTCGCTGCTTGAGGCAAAGGTATCACTTTGGCCAGATGTTTCTTAGTGACGGACGGAACGTGGCTGGCGTGGGCAGTCTGCTCCCGTGTGTATGGACGGGTCTAGAATAAGGGTTTGTGACGACGAGTTTCTTTGATTTATTCAAGACTGGCATCGGGCCTTCAAGCTCGCACACCATGGGGCCGATGCGGGCGGCGCGGGCGTTTGGGCTCGAACTCGAAGCGCGCGGGCTGCTGCCAATGGTGCACTCGGTCACGGCGGAGCTGTATGGCTCGCTCGCGCTCACCGGCAAGGGGCACGGTACAGACCGAGCCGTCTTACTCGGGCTGCTGGGCGAGGAAGCTGCGACGATCGACCCGGATACAGTCGCGCCCAAGCTCGCCATAGTCGCCGAAACGGGAACGCTGCAACTGCTGGGGCGGCACGCAGTACCTTTCAGCGCCGAGCGGGATTTACTGTTCCATCGCGACACGATGCTGCCCCCCGGCGCACGCACCGCGCACCCAAATGGCATGCGATGTACGGCCCGGGATGCCGGCGGCGCACTCCTTCTCGAGAGCACATACTTTTCCGTCGGCGGCGGTTTTATCGTGCGGGATGGCGCAGACCTGGACCACACGCCGCAGCCAACCGCCGTGCTTCCTTTCCCGTTTCGCAGCGCGGCCGAGCTGCTCCTGATGGCGGAAGCGCAAGACCTGACGATCGCGGAAGTGATGTTCGCCAACGAAGCTACACTGCGCACGCCCGAGGAGGTGCGCTCGGGCGTGCTTGGCACCTGGGCGACGATGCGCGCTTGCATGGAGCGCGGTATGGCGACCGGCGGCATCCTGCCCGGCGGCCTCAATGTGCGGCGGCGGGCAGCGCGGCTCACCGAGCGGCTGCGCGGGCGTGCGGCGGACGGCTCACCCCACGACCCTTTGGCGCCGCTCGACTGGGTAACCGTATTTGCAATGGCTGTGAACGAAGAAAACGCAGCGGGTGGACGGGTTGTGACCGCGCCGACAAACGGTGCGGCCGGGGTGGTGCCGGCCGTGGCACGCTACTATCTCGACTTCATCGCCGGCGCCGATGAGCACGGGCTGCTTCGCTACTTTCTCACCGCGGCCGCGGTCGGCGTGCTCTACAAGGAAAACGCCTCCATCTCGGGCGCCGAGGTAGGCTGCCAGGGCGAGGTCGGCGTTGCCTGCTCCATGGCGGCGGGCGGGCTTGCGGCGGCTCTCGGCGGTTCGAATAAAGAGGTTGAACACGCGGCCGAGATCGGCATGGAACACAATCTCGGCATGACGTGCGACCCCATAGGCGGGCTGGTGCAGATTCCATGCATTGAGCGCAACGCCATGGGCGCGGTCAAAGCCGTGCAGGCGTGCCGCCTCGCCATGCACGAGACCGACGGGCACAAAGTGTCGCTCGACCAGGTGATCCGCACCATGTACCTGACCGGGCTCGACATGCAGTCGCGCTACAAGGAGACTTCCCTGGCGGGGCTTGCGTTGAACGTGATTGAGTGCTGACCGGGCGGGATCTATGCAGCTATCGATCTTGAGCGTGAATTGAATAGAGAGCACGAATGCGCCTGTGATAGGGAGGCTGGGCGATGCTGATCCTGGACATCCTTACACTTACGTTGGCAGGGCTGCTGGTTGGGAACGAGCTGGCCATCGCCGCATTCGTTCACCCAACCTTGTGCCGCCTGCCTGACCCTGTCCACTTGGCAGCAGCGAAGGCGCTTGCAAAGCTTCTTGGCCAGTCTGGTATGCGCTCGTGCTTGTCTTTACCGCGGCCCTGGCCTGGTTTGCCCATCAAGGCAGAGGCGGTTCCTCTCGGCTGCTTGTCTTCTCAGCGGGGCTTTGGGCGCTCTCCATCGTATTCACCGTCACGTCTCTGGTTCCCATCAACAATCGCGTTGCTTCCTGGACTGACGACACAACGCCAGGAAATTGGAAGACCTTTCGATCAAGGTGGGACCTGCTTCATCGCTGGCGGGTGTTGCTGATCACCGCCGCATTCAC